>JANQJJ010000442.1 GCA_028281725.1 Pirellulaceae bacterium
CAAGCAGGCTGTCCGCCTCTGCGATGTCTGATGACGACTGGTCTCCAGTCGTGTCGTAACTCCCTTGCTAGCTGGCGCTTCGGGTAGGTTGGGAGCCCCATAGCTGCCTTCAACAGTCGCGATGAGGGCAGGTCAACCTGCGTTGATTTCGATGGCTGCGACATTATGGCTCAGCTTATCTGACCAGCTGCGCGTGAGCATAATTGAGCTATCGAGTTAACCGCTTCCCCGGTGGCTCACGCCGTGTCGGCGAGCTGCCTCGAGGCAAATCGCAGACGGTCTCGGTTGACGGTGACTCCCGAGGAGCGACGATGGACGTTGAGCTACTGAGTCGGTTACAGTTCGCGGGAACCATCATGTTCCACTACCTGTTTCCGCCCCTGTCGATTGGACTGGGATTGCAGCTGTTCTTGTGCGAGTTGATGTACTTTCGCACGCGTGACTTGGCTTGGGAAGCCGCCGCCAGATTCTGGACCAGGATCTTTGCTGTCAACTTCGGAATGGGCGTGGCGACCGGCATCGTCATGGAGTTCGAATTTGGTACGAACTGGGCCACCTACTCACGCTTTGTCGGCGATGTGTTCGGCTCAGCCCTGGCGGCGGAGGGCGTCTTCGCCTTCTTTCTCGAAAGTGGCTTTCTGGCCATCCTGGTATTTGGCTGGGATCGAGTTTCTCCGGGAATGCACCTGCTGAGTACCCTGATGGTGTTTCTCGGATCGATGTTTAGCGCGGTCTGGATTGTCGTGGCCAACAGCTGGCAACAGACACCGGCGGGCTACAAAATCGTCTGGCACGATGTTCAAGGCGAGTTGGTACCTCGTGCGGAAGTGACCAACTTCTGGGAGATGGTATTCAACCCGTCTTCGGTCGACCGTCTGACGCATACGCTCATCGGCGCTCTGGTGCTGGGAGCGTTTTTCGTTACTTCAGTCAGTTCGTTTTACGTACTGAAGGCACGGCATGCCGAGTTTGCCAGGCGATGTTTATCGATTGCGTTGCCTTCGGCGTTGCTCTTCTCGTTGGCCGCAGCCCTGTCCGGCCATCATTCCGCTCAGCAACTGATCCACACCCAGCCAGCCAAGTTGGCTGCCATGGAAGCCCACTTCCACACGACCAACGAACCAACGGGACTGTACTTGTTTGGTTGGCCCGATGCCGAGTCGGAGCAGGTTCGGTGGGGTGTCCGAATTCCTCGGATGCTCAGTTTTCTCGTCTTCAACAACTTCACTGAGCCCGTCCCGGCCATGGACCAGATCGCCGAAGAAAACCGCCCACCGGTCTGGCTGCCCTTTCAGACGTTTCATCTGATGGTTGGTTTGGGCACGGCGATGATCTTGTTAGCCTTGCTGGCGAATTGGCAGTGGTATCGAGGGCAGTTGCTTCGACGGCGACGCATTCTTTGGGGGCTGGTTGCCGCGCCGGTCGCAGCCATGATCGCTAACCAGGCCGGATGGATTACTGCCGAAGTCGGGCGCCAGCCGTGGATCGTTTATCCATCGGTCCAAGAGGGAGTCGAGATGATGGGATTGAGGACCAGCGAGGGACTGAGCAAGTCGGTGACGGCCGAACAAGTGCTCGGTTCCATCGTGATGTTCGGTATCATCTACTCGCTGCTGTTCGCCATCTGGATCTATGTCTTGAACAGCAAGATTCAGCATGGCCCGGAGTCGTCGCAGCAGTTGGCCGATCACAAAGCTCGGCTGGCCGAAGGCACGCTCCGTGACCAGCTTGCCGGCAGCGGCGGTAGCCATGGCGGATCGTTGCTGGAGGATAAGTGATGCTTGGCTATGACACGCTGACCCTGGTCTGGTACGTGCTGCTGGGAATCCTGCTGTGCGGCTATGTGATCTTGGATGGATTTGATCTCGGCGTTGGGATTCTGCATCCGCTCGTCGCCAAAAACGATCGGGAACGTCGTTTGGTGATGAATTCCATTGGACCGCTGTGGGACGGAAACGAGGTCTGGCTGGTGACGTTCGGCGGAGCACTGTTTGCGGCGTTTCCGAATGCCTATGCGGCGACCTTTTCCAGCTTTTATGAGGCGTTCTATCTGCTACTGCTCTGTTTAATCGGTCGGGCGGTAAGCCTGGAGTTTCGGTCAAAGGTCAAGTCCGACAGCTGGCGTCGACTCTGGGACGCCATATTCTTCTGCTCCTCACTCATGGCTGCGATGTTGCTTGGCATTGCCGCTGGCAACATTCTCGCCGGAATGGAAATGGGGCCCATGTTTGAATACGAAGGGAACCTGCTCAGCCAACTGCACTGGTATCCGCTGCTCGTTGGCGTCCTAACTGTCGCGTTGTTCGCCCTGCACGGTGCGATCTACCTGTACCTGAAGACCGAGGATGACCTGCAGCGTCGTGTTCGGAGTAGAATTATGCCGATTTTCTTCGTGTTTACCGGGCTGTACATCCTGGTCACGTTGGCAACGTGGTGGCACGTTCCCTTCGCGACCGAGAATTTGCAGCAATACCCCTGGTTATGGTGCGTTCCGGTACTGAATGGACTGGCCGTGCTGAATATTCCTCGGGCGATGGTTCTGGGCAGACCGGGCTACGCCTTTTTCTCTTCGACGATGGTGATTCTGGCCCTAGCATGCCTGTTCAGTGTTGAAGCCTTCCCCTACTTCGTCCACTCGACGATCTCGCCGGAGTATTCTATAGATATCTGGAACGCGCGCAGCAGCCATCTCACGCTATGGAACATGTTGATCATCGCGGTGATTGGCATGCCCTGTGTGGTCAGCTACACATGCGTGGTGTACTGGGTGTTTCGTGGCAAGGTGAAACTGGATTCGTCCAGTTACTAGCTGGACAGCGTCCCATTTCAAGAGGTCGGTGCGCTCCGTCGTGCCTGTGCGCTGAAGTGCTCATTCGTGATGAAGGTTGCGCAGGCCGCGCTGTGGCGCTACGTTTCCCGGCAAGAAATTGAGTAATTATTAACAGGCGATTTGGAATGTCCCAAAGATTGAGAAACCCCGCTGCCTCGTGTCATGCCGGTGGAGTGCTGGCCATCTCGTTGGCGTTGATTCAGGTGACTTCGGCGATTCCAAGTCATGCCCAGGAACATGCAGCCAGAGTCATCAGTTACAACATCCGCTACCTGAATACGACCGACGGAGAAGATATCTGGAAGAATCGGCGGGAGGCAGTGATTCAAACGATCTCCCTGGCCGACATCGTGGGGCTACAGGAGGTCGTCGCCGCTCAAATGGAAGATATCCGCGCGGGGACCGGTGAGCTGGAGTGGTACGGCGTGGGCCGCGATGATGGACGGCAGGCCGGTGAGATGACGCCGATCGGCTGGCGAACGAAAGTCTTTGCAGCGGAAGACCGAGGAACATTTTGGCTGAGCGACACTCCGGAAGAAAAGGGGAGTCGCGGATGGGATGCCGCGCTGCCTCGAATCGCCAGCTGGGTACGCCTGAGGCATCGAGCAAGTGATCGACAACTGCTGGTCGTCAATACACACTTCGACCACCGCGGCCGAGAAGCTCGTCGCAATTCAGCCAAGTTGATCAGGACGTGGATCGCCAATCATCGCGGTGATATGCCCGCCGTTCTAACAGGAGATTTCAACGCGACTGCTTCCGACGCTCCACTGCGAGTTCTGTTTGAGGAAGACCAGCAGGCGGGCACGGCTCTTAGGGATGCCCGAGGCCTATCGCCCACGGAAGACCCCGGTCCGGATAGCACGTGGAATGGCTTTCGAGCCATCGACGCCGGGCGGCGGATTGACTATGTCCTGCTGGCGGGACGGCTGAAGGTCACCCATTTTGAAACGCTCAACCCGAAGACGGCCGCGGGAAGGTTTGCTAGTGACCACCTGCCCGTATCGGTGCAGATGGACTTGGCGGCGGAAGACTAGCGTTTTGTCAGCACTAAAGATTTGGGTAAAGGGGTCAGGAGTCAATTGTGCACAGCACCCGAAGGGCCGCTGGCGGCAATTGACTCCTGACCCCTTTACCCAAATCTCTGGAGTCCCCGGAAAGCTCCGCTTGGTCGCCGGGCTGAGGACGGATCCAGCTTACCGGACGGCTCGGCCTCAAGGTTGCGAGCTAACCGCCAGCAATGAAACCACTCAGCGGCCGTCGGGTACGCCTATCCCGCTTGGCGGTAGGTAGTTAGGAGTGTGCCGCAAATGGAAGAGCCGCTTCGATCGTGCCAGGCCACATGCTGCAAAATCCACTCGTGCGACGCGCAAGAGTCAGGCCCCAGCAGTAGATAGCAACTGTCGCAAAGACGCCCTATCGCTCGACTGGGTACGAGATTCATGGGGCCTAGATCGATCAGAATCAGATCGAATTCCGACTTCCACTTCGGCAGCCATCGCGGTAGTTGTTGCAATGACCATGACGCACTGCGGCCAACCGGCATCGGCACCGCCACCTCAGACCAATTGCCTAGAGGAGAACGAGTGGATTTTGGTAAGCCCGCCGGCTGGCCATGTTGCCTTTCCAGGGACGTGCTATGGTGCACGTCCAGTCGCAGCAGCATCATCCTCGCGGCATACTCCCGAGCTCCGAACTGATCGGAAAGTTCCTTGACTAGGCTGTCGATCACTCGAACGTCGTTCGCATCACGGCTGCCGGCCATCAAACCGATGGTGGTGCACGCGGCGTTGCAAGCCTCTACCACCACGGCTTCAGGCCACGAGATCTCGGAGCCGTTCACTGGTTTAGATGATTCCGTGATTTGGATCGTTCCACTTGTGCTGTTGGTCATGGTAGGCTTTCCACTAACGAACCAATTGGAGTTCACCGCTGGGTAGGTCGACCTCTTCCTTCAGGGACGATCCTGGCGGCGTTGAACCAGAAGAGATCGACCTGAGGTGGTTTTCAGGATCGTCGGGTGCGCCCCAGCTAACGCTGCTGGGGAGCCGAGTTGCGGCACGACCGAAGACATCCATCTCCATCGCGCCTTTTGTTATCGGCCCGGCTTACTGGCGGAGCTTCGCAAAGAGTTGGCCATAGGGAGCCGTCTTGGTGACCGGCTTGTCCGACGCAGCGTCGGTCATCCTGGAACTCACGGGCAACTCTTCCTCGATTACCAACATGTCGCGATCGTCGTCGTATTCTGCGGCGGAGTAATCAAAAATGTGATTCTCTCCCTGCGACTGGCCCGGCCGGAGCGTGTAGATCTCGTCGCGGTCGGTTGGTTGTATCGGCGCCGCGGTGGGTTGCTGCGATGCTTCGACAGAAATTTGTTCCACGCTAAACGGTTCAACGGAAAAGTCCGAGAAGTTCAACTGCGACACCAAATCTTCAATCTCATCGTGTACCGCCAGTTCACTCTGGACGTCCAAAGAACTGATATCTAGCGACCACACCTGTTCGCCCGAATCGACCGCCGGCTCTGCCGCGCCGGCTGCCTCTCCCATCTCGCCAACCAACTCTTCCTGATGGGCCGAGACGATCGACTCCGCGTAGCATTGAATATGCTCCACGTACTCGGCTGCTGCCGCCTGACGCTGTGCGTCCGTCTGGCTGTCTCCATCGTCTTGCAACTTCAGTTCGGACACAGGCTCGTAGGTCGATGGGATCGCTAGTTCTTCGTCAAAGTCATCTCCGAATAGATCTTCTGCGCTCGTCTGAGATATCTCGTCTGACATAGGGACCAGATGGCGAGTATCGGATTCCGAGGAAGGGACTGGTGACTGGTCGCTATGCGCCGACGAATCTTGCTGACGGCGTCGTTGCTCGAGTTCCTCGTACGCATCTCTACTTTCTCGGTGCGGCTGCTTGGGCAATGGGGAGTGCTGGTTCAGTGGCGGATCATTTTCCCAAACGCCCATCGCATCGTACTGGTCCTGCTCATCTTCCAAGGCCAGGATCTTTTCATCCGTTGGCCGGTTGGTAAAAAAGCTATCGATTGGCAAACTATCCGGCGCTTGCGAACTCTGCGACTCGGCCTCCTGAGGCAACGACGAGTCAACGCTCGCGTCAAAGATCACCCGCGGTCGCACCAGTTCCTCGGCAGGTTCGGAGGTCTCGGTGTCGGCAAGGATGGTCAGCGGCTGAGCTTCTTCTGCTGGAGCCGGAGAGAAGGCTGCGAAGAAGTTCTCTTGTGCCGGCTCCTGCTCTGGCTCTTCTGGTGGCTCGGGCTCGAGTTCGGTTGCCGGAGTCTCCTCAGCTTCGATTTGCCCATCGAAGGGCTCTTCGAGAGGACCATCGGTGAGTGCGGGCGCCGCGGCGACTGATTCGGTGCTGTGCTCGCTATCCGTCGTGTCGATATCTACCACCTGATCGGACGTGTCGGCGTCGCTGAGGAATTCGTCGTCCGCATCATCCAGAGAGCCGTATTCGATGGCGGCAGCCGCGGCCGACTGAGCCTGCTCGGAGGCCGAATGCCAGGGCGCGGGCAATTGCTGAAGGTCGGCCCAAGCTTCTTCGACCAGCGGCGAGGAGACGGGGCATTGATTGTTCGCGACCGCCAAAACCAGAGTGTGATCCATAATCTGATTTACTAGACGCGGAACGCCTTCACTGGCAGCGTAGACAGCATCCAATCCGTCGTTAGTGATGAACTCCGGTGGCTTCACGCCAGCGACGTTCAATTGATGACGAACGTACTGATGCGTCTGCTGCCTGGACATAGGCTGGAGATAGCAACGCGCAGCCAGACGCTGATTGAATGAGTCCATCTGTGGCTCGGCGAACGTGTCCTCCAAACGCAGGCTGCCAATCAGGACGAGACGCGTTCGAGGCTGGTTGTTGCGAGTGAAGTTCGTAATCAGTCTTAGTTCATCGAGTAACTTGGAGTGCAGCGTGTGGGCTTCGTCCACCAATATCAGCACGCCATCGGGAGCGGTTTCGGGCGAAGGCTCCAACCGGTCGAGAATTGACAGACGCAGTTCGCCCTCGGACAGGTCGCGATACGGCATCTTTAGTTCGAACAGGATGTTTTGTAACAAAGCACGCCGACTGCACAGCCGAGCCGCGTGCAGACGGACGATGTCCAGACGCTCGCCTAAATCGTCCGCAATGATCTGCGACAGCAAACTCTTGCCGAGCCCAGCTCCGCCAAGCACCATTGCCGGGCCTTCCGCCCGGACCATCACGCGAACTACGGTTTGTCGAGCCGACTCGATGCTGTCATGAGGAAAGTAAAACTTCGCATCAGGTGTCGCGCGAAACGGGCGATGGGGCGAGTTAAAGAGTTCTTCGTACATAGCATCTCAGAGTTTGGGGCGTAGTGGTTAAAGTTCGAAAACGTTCAGTCGTCTAGGGCATTCCGACTACCAGCCGTCCGAGCGCGGCGAGCGGACTTTCAATCAGCACGCTTCGCCACATGGGATCCAGAGCCAGGCGTCCCACAATCAAGACGCACCAAAAGCCCAACGCCCATTCACTCAAACGCGTCAGTTGGCTAGCGACTCGCCGGCTCGCGCTACCGGCCTGTCGACTCGCTATCTCAATCCAGTCGGGCTGCTCCGTCTCGGCGACCGGCAATTCGAACCGACCAACAACGGGTATTCCCTCGAAGGTCAGCTGGTGGGCAACCGACTTGGATTCGTACGCACCGCCCGACTGCAAACGATGCTGAATCCAACCGATGGTTGAGCCGGACGCCAGGCCCAGGATCAAAACGCTGGTGGCCATCCACAGCGGAATGAGGCTGGTCCGGGTCGAAACCTCCGGCCGGCCGGCAACCTGCAGCATGCCGGATGATTGCTCAATTTCCCGTTGCCACGCAAGTTCAGTTTCTGCAGTTCTCTGGCGCGCGAGTTCAATCCGGCGCTCCAGCTGAGCAGTCGGCCCATCGGTGGCCTCGCCGGAGGATTCCGTCGCCGGAGAGACCGTGCGTTGCGACACGAGCGATGCCGGAACACCCGAATGGGATTTGGGATCCCTCACCATCCGAGGTAGTTCAAAGATGCGTCCATCGCTGGTGATCGAAGGCTCCTCCTCCTTCCCCCGCAGAAACCTGTGCCTGGCCGCATAGTGCTGGGCGGCCTGCAGTTCCCAACGCGCTATGCGCCCCTGCTGGGCCAGTTTGCTGTTAGCCAGTCGACTCGCAGGAACCTTGGTATTTGCCTCCAACCACGCAGCGTGGCTCTTCTCGGATGGACGTTGACTCCAACGAGAATGGACTTCGACCAAGATTAGCTGTTCGTCCTTGGCTCTCGTGTGAGAGGCCAAGGCGCTTCGGCTACGATCCAGCACGACGACTTCCAGCAAACGCATCCCTTTCGGATTGCCTGACGTTACCTCCAGGCGATCCTTCTTGACCAGCTCCCGCAACTGAGAAAACCGAGACTCAGAGACGACCACTTTCGAACGAACGACGTACTGGACGTTGATCGCAGGAAAAAAGTTGAGTACGGTAATCAAGACGACCAGCGAAAACACGATTCCACACCAGGTGGAACGCCGCACTAGCCACCGCGACTCAACAGCCAGATCGTGCCGGTTCGATTCGGCCAAGGTAACGCCTCCCTGAGTTGCAAGGTTCACGCGAAAGTGAGAGCAAAGCACAATCGCCAAAAACTCTCGATTCGTTATCGTCCGAACAACCGTTAAAGGTTGACACAAAGTTGTCGCCGGTAGCCGGGTCGTGCAAAGTGTCGTCACCGAGGGCCTTTGCGATCAAATAGACTGCCAGAGGCGACTGAAGCTCGCGGAAATGCTAGCAAAGGGTCGTCGGGTTTCGTGAGGCTCCCAAGGTATGGCTCCACAACCAATTCCGCTCGTGTCTGGGCAACGCCCCCCCCGGATCAAAGTTTGCGGTGTGACACGCGAGGAAGATCTGAGGCTGCTGGCTTCTGCTGGCGTCGACTCCGTAGGCCTGAATCTTGTGCCCTCGAGTCCCAGACGCGTCGAGGTGGATCAGGCCCGATCCCTGTGCGAGCTGGCGCGGACCCTGGGCCTGGTTCGCGTTGCGGTGGTCATGAACCCCTCACCGGCCGAATTATCTGGTTTGCTCAGCCGACTTGACCTGGACTTCGTTCAGCTGCATGGTGCAGAAACTCCGGAAATAGTGGCCGCCTGTCCGGGGGTCGGGATCATCAAGGCGATTTCTTGGACCGGCCGTGAGGAAGAGCAATTGCTCGCGTCGCAATGGAAGCAGTTCTCGGAGGACGCCGGTGAACGTTCCCCACTGAGAGCGTTTCTGGTAGACGCTTATGCGCCGCATCAGGGAGGTGGAACGGGAAAGCTGGCCCGGTGGGATCTGCTGAACCCGCGGCCGAACGCACTGCGGGGAAAAGGAATCCGCCTGCTTCTTGCCGGCGGGTTGACGCCACAGAATGTGTCAGAAGCCATCGCCGCGACGGCGGCCGAAGGCGTCGACACCGCCAGCGGCGGCGAAATCTCACCCGGCGTCAAGTGGGAGCAGCGGGTATCTGATTTTGCGAGCAGGGCTGCCGAAGCGCTGTCGCGGCAGCGGAGCGACTGTCGCTAGTGTCCCCTGCAAAGATCGGTCGGAAGGAAGTAAAACAATGCCTCCTTGGACCACCCTGTGGTTCTCCCCAGTTCTCAAAGACCCCTGTTTGGCCAACAAGTCATGCCCAAAATCCAAGCATTTCGCGGAATTCGCTACAACCTTGCCCAGGTAGGTTCGCTCAGCGATGTGGTTGCTCCGCCTTATGACGTCGTCGACGGAGCGCTACAAAAGCAACTGTACGATAACAGTCCGTTCAACTTCATCCGCCTCGAGCTGACTCGCCAGGAGGCCGGAGATGCCGATCCACAGGCCGTGTACGAGAGAGCCGCGACGCTGTTTAGGCAATGGCTACGAGAACAGGTGCTCCAACACGAACCGGATCCGGCCGTCTACGTCTACCACCAAATCTTCGACTACGACGGACGAACCTACACGCGCCGCGGATTCATGACGCGTGTCAAGCTGGTTCGTTTTGGTGAAGGCAACATCTACCCTCACGAGCAAACACACGCGAAAGCCAAGGATGATCGTCTCCGTCTGACTCGGGCCTGCCAAGCGAATATGAGCCAAATCTATGGGCTCTATCCGGATCCGTCCAATAGTGCCCAGAACCTGCTCGAGGCTCATATCGCGGGTCAGGCAGCGCTCGAGGCCGTCGATCACTTGGGCGTCACGCATCGGCTATGGCCGGTTACCGATCAGGCACTTATTCAGCAGGTAGCCGGTCTGGTGGAGGACAAACCGATGTTTGTAGCCGACGGCCACCACCGATATGAGACCGCTTGCAACTATCGAGATGAGCTTGCTCAGGCGGCGGGCGGGACGCTTCCTGATGACCATCCAGCTCAATTCGTCTTGACGATGGTCATGAGCATGGACGATCCAGGACTAATCGTTCTACCTACGCACCGTCTCTTCCATGGCTGCGCGTCGATCGACTCGGCCGAGTTAACCAGCCGTCTCCAAGACTGGTTTGATTGTGAGCCGGCTGGCGAAGGGCCTTCCGCCGCTCATGCGGTTTGGAAACAGATTGAAGAACTGGACGACCAGGGTGTTTTTGGCCTATTCACCGCGAAGGACCAGAGATGGACGCTGGTCACCGCAAACGATTCGACAGCGGCGAAAATGCTCGAGGTGGCCGGCGACCAAAGTGAGGATTGGAGAAGCCTAGGTGTGGCGATGCTTCATCAGCTGATCGTCGATGAACTGCTGGGCATGAAGGGGCATCCCAAGCCAAACTACGTTCATCTAATCGATGAGGTCGTTGCCGGGCTAGAAGGTAGGCTCGAGGGTGACCAGCAGTATCCGATCGCCGCACTCGTCATGCCAGCTACCGTCGAAGACATTCGCCGCGTCAGCTTGCACAAAGAGAGAATGCCGGCCAAGAGTACTTACTTCTATCCCAAACTGCTCAGCGGTCTAGTGGTCAACCCGCTCGACGGCAACTAACGCAAGTGCACGCCCACATAGCTTGATGCGTCAATCCACTTCAACGCGAACTCGCTAGGGGCTGGGTCGGTTCGCACCAGCCAAAGGCACGCAGAGTGTCGTGTTCAGTTGAGTGGATGGCTGTCAGCGACAGAAAGGTATCGGCGGCAGACATGGGCGTGTCGATACGGCTCTCTCTCTGGCTTGCCGTTTCACATGGAACCACAGGTAGCCGCAACCCAATCGTCAGCGTTTCCCATGGAACGCAGAGACACGGCCCAAGCATCATCTGTCTAGCGGAGGTCGCCTGGGAATCAGACAGCTCGAAGAGGCTACCGGGGCATGAGGTCCCTTGGTTAGTCCCCCTGCGCGGCCAAGGCGCTGACCATCCACCTGGCTGCAGCTCTAGCACCGGTTGCGGTCGCGCTAGAGCGCTTTGCGGACTACTGGCTCGCCAGCAACAGCAGTTGTTTCAGCTTGTCGAATCCTTCATCCCATCGCCCGCGCGGCTGCGGCTCATACTGACGAATATCGTCGGCACCGCGAATTAGCTCACGAGCTTCTTTGACCGATGAGAGTCTGCCCGTGCCGATCGCCTGCATCATCACGTTGCCCAAAGCGGTCGCCTCGACGGGGCCAGCCATGACGCGTCGCCCGCAGGCGTCGGCCGCGAACTGACACAACATGCGATTCTGCACGCCGCCACCGACCATGTGGATCGTCGAAAGCTCGTGGCCGACCAGCTGCTCGAGATGGGAAAGCGTCAATCGGTATCGTAGGGCCAAACTCTCGAGAGCACAGCGGATGACCTCGCCTTCGCTCTCCGGTGGCGGTTGGCTGGTCCGCCTGCAGTACTCGCGAATTGCTTCAGGCATGTTGTCCGGGGATACAAAGAGCGGATCGTCCGTATCGACCACCGAGACCATACTCGGAGCCTGTTCGGCCAGCTGGATCAGACGTTCCCAGCTCAAGTCCTTGCGCTCGCGCTGCCACTGGGCTCGGCACTGCTGAACGATCCACAGTCCCGCGATGTTCTTCAGCAGTCTCACGCTGCCTTGCACGCCACCTTCATTGGTGAAGTTCAGCATCCGGCAGGCGTCACTCAGCACTGGCCTGGCTAGTTCCGCACCCATTAAGGACCAGGTTCCGCAACTGATGTAGCACCAGTCGGGCTGCTCCGACGCGAACGAGCTGGCCGGTACCGCCAACACGGCTGACCCCGTATCGTGGGTCGCAGGCAACACGACCTGAACATCCGAATGCAGACGGGTCTGAGTCGCTACCGAGGAGGCCACACTGCCTAGGGCAACTCCAGGCTGTACCGGCTGGCGGAAAATACTCTCCGGTAAATCGAACGCCCGCAGTACGGGACGGCTCCACATGCCGGAGTCCGCATCGAGCAACTGGGTCGTGGACGCATTGGTGAATTCGTTGCATTTTTCGCCACTGAGCTGCCAATGTAGGTAGTCTGGCACCATCAAGAAATGCTCGGCAATGTCCAGCAGAGGGGAGCCCTCAAGTCGCATTGCTAGCAACTGGTAGGCCGTGTTGATCTCCATGAACTGCAGGCCGGTACTGGAAAAAATTTTCTCTCGACTGAGCCGTTCAAAGGCTCGCTCCATGACGCCGCGTGTTCGAGCATCCCGGTAGTGAAAACAGGGACCGACCTGGTCGTCATTTCGGTCAAGCAAAACGTAGTCTACACCCCAGGTGTCTGCTCCCACACTCTGCACGTCGCTACCGTACCGCGCTGCGCCGTTGCTTAACCCCTGCACGACTTGTTCCCACTGACCGAGAAGATTCCAGACCAGTCGCTTTCCGAGCTGCACACCACCGTTACTGAATCGATGGAGTTCGTCGAGTTCGATCCGCCTATCCTGCACGCGTCCTGCAAGTACTCTACCGCCGGACGCACCAAGATCGATTGCCAAGTGGACTGCCCCGTTGCTTGTGCTCATAGATGGTTCCTGGTTTCCGTGGATACGTTCGATAAAACAAAATTCTCATCGAGCCGTTGTGGCCTGCGGAAAGGCGGCAGGCCAATGCCGTCAGCATTGATGCTCACAGCGATGCAGTCAAGATACCATGAGAGAAACCAGGTACTCGGGCGCCTGGTCGGCGAGACGGGGGCAACATGGCGTTGTATTGGTCTACCATATCCCTCTCTGGACAAGAGAAACCGCAAAAGGTCCTGCGGAGGATGAAAATTCAAATGCAGTTTGCCGAATCATGGCCGATGGAATATCCTATGGGCATCAGCGGAAACAGAGCCTGTCTACAACGACGCGCAGCTTGAGAGACGAATTTTTGTGACGGCAGCCATCGAGCCTTCCCGACGTAACTTACACGCCATGCACGGCGAGCCAGCGCCGACTCAGAGCATGATGTGCAAAATCACGGGAAAAACGATCATTCTGCTAGCCCGTTTTTTTAGCGGCTACACCGTTCGCTGGGTCGACTGTCAGCCGGAGACCTGCCAGCGCGTTTATTTTGCCAACCATACCAGTCACCTAGATGCCGTGGTCCTTTGGTCCGCTCTCCCGGCGGAGATCCGAAATCTAACACGGCCGGTGGCAGCCAAGGACTACTGGGACAAATCCAGTTGGAAGAGGTTTTTGGCGAAGTCGTTTAATGCGCTGTTGATTGACCGCAAGCAGATCAAGGTCCACGAGAGTCCGGTTGATCTCATGATCCGCGAGATTGAGGATGTCTATTCACTCATCGTCTTTCCGGAAGGCGGCCGAGCGGAGGATGGTACGATGGGCAGCTTCAAAAGCGGAATCTATTATCTCGCCAAGAAACGCCCGGATTTGGAGCTGGTGCCGGTCTACATGGAGAACCTGAACCGCATCTTGCCGCGGGGCGAGTATATGCCGGTTCCCCTGCTGAGCAGCATTACCATTGGCCACCCCATCTGGCTTGAGGCGGGCGAGCCGAAGACGGATTTTCTCGCCCGAGCCCGCGATGCGGTCCGGGCCCTCAAGGATGCCTAGGCCAGGTGCAGTAGGTTCAGCGGGCTGCGTTGGCAGCGGCTAGCGCGTTGGATGGCTAAGGAAGCTCAAGTCCTCTGCGGTCCATGGCAAAACGGTCCGCCGAGACCCAATCCATCCCTGGGGTTCTTCCGCTCGCGGGGCGGACTGGCTCTAGTGGATTTGTTGCGCTGCGGTTAAGATTGCCAAGTCATTGATTCGACGAATTCGGGAGATTTTTCGTACTTCAGCCGAGTGGCGGTACGATTGCTGGCGACCTCATCAGACGATGGTGGTTACTCCGGTGCAATCACCCGGATTTCGCCACCTACCGATGTTTAATCAAAACGAGGGTCCGCTTCAGACCGCTGAGTTGCTACGGAGATTCTAGAGCATGCGTCGCAGGGTTGTTGTCACGGGATTGGGAATGATCAATCCACTAGGCACAGATGTCGCCACGGTCTGGAATGCGCTGGTCAGCGGTCAAAGTGGTGTTGGCGATATCACTATTTTCGATGCGTCGGACTATCCTACCAAGATCGCGGCAGAAATCCGCGACTGGGACGTTTCTCAGTGCGGTGAGGACAAAGAGGTTTGGCGTAAGCGTGGACGGCATGCGCGCTTCGCGGCCGGCGCAGCGGTACAGGCCGTCAACGATTCGGGGATCCTGGACTCGATCCGGGACCGCGCGCGGGTAGGGGTCTACTTCGGTGCCGGCGAAGGGAATCAGGACTTCCACCACTTCACCCAGATGGTGGCTGATGCGACGGCGTCCAGCGGTGACGAATTCGACGTGAAGGCGTTCATCAAGAAAGGCCTTGAAATCCTCGATCCGGAACAGGAGCTCGAACAGGAACCGAGCATGCCGTCTGCTCACGTTGCGAATATGTTTGACATTCAAGGCCCCAACATCAACTGCCTGACGGCCTGTGCGGCGAGTAGCCAGGCGGTGGGCGAAGCGACGGAGTTGATTCGGCGCGGCAATGTCGACGCCATGCTGGCCGGCGGCGCCCATAGCATGATCCATCCGTTTGGTCTGACCGGTTTCAGCCTGCTGACGGCTTTGTCGACCAACAACCAACATCCGACAGGTGCCTCGCGCCCATTCGACCGTTTGCGAGATGGATTCGTGCTTGGTGAAGGCTCTTCGGTGGTCATCCTGGAAGAGCTCGAACACGCCAAGCGGCGCGGTGCGAAGATCTACGGCGAAGTGCTTGGATATGGATGTACGGCCGATGCCTACCGCATCACCGATATTCACCCGGAAGGCCGCGGAGCGATCGGATGTATGCGGGCCTCTTTGCAGGATGCGGGCCGCTCACCCGATGACGTCGACTACATCAATGCCCACGGCACGAGCACCACGGTCAATGACAAAGTCGAAACCGCGGCCTGCAAGGCCGTTTTTGGTGACCGAGCGCCTCAGGTGCCCGTGTCGAGTACCAAGAGCATGATGGGACATCTAATTGCGGCGGCCGGAGTGACCGAAATGATCGTCTGCCTGCTGTCCATCCGGGAAAAGGTCATACCGCCCACCATCAACCTGGAGAACCCGGATCCTCTGTGTGACTTGGACTACGTGCCCGGGACGGCCCGAGAGGCCGACGTCCGCTTGGCCCTCAACAACTCGTTTGGCTTCGGCGGCCAAAACGTCACCCTGGCTGTTGGTCAATTCGCGGACTAAGTCCGGGCCTCGTTGGCAGAGTGTCCGCGATACGTAGCTTTAGCCGAGATATCCGCTTGAGGGTGTGACCGACCCTTCGATGGATCGAAGCTTCTCCCATCCTCTCTCCGCACGCCCATGCTAGCATTGGAGGCGGGATTTCCTGTGGCTTTGTGGGGCAGAGTTGGTTAGTTTACCGCATCCCAGGCCCTGGCATCGGTAAAGGCAAATCATGTCCCACCTCGTTACGATTCTGCGAGCCGCGCATTGCCGTAGCACTCACCACTATTTCGCGCTCGACGCTCTGGACCGAATCGAGACCGTCCACGGTAAACGACTCGGTCAGATCCTGTTGAAGTACCACCATGACTATTTGACCGGAGCCAAGGCACCGGACAGATCGTTTCGCGACTTTCAGAACCATGTCATCCACGTCAACGATAACTGCTGGGGAGGTGCTCCTCAGGCCTGTGAACGATGGCTGGCCAAAACGGTGGAGCATCTGAACCACCGCCGCTGGAAACAAGCCGCCTACGCGTGTGGTGTTCTGAGCCACTACTTCACCGATCCGCTGATGCCCTTGCATACCGACCAATGCGACCAGGAATCGGTGGTCCATCGGCCCATGGAGTGGAGCATCTGCCAGTCGTACGAAACGATTTATCAGAAGTGCGCAGGCGATCGCGTGCGTGCTCAGTTCGAACTGGGCTCCGGGCCCAAATGGATCAGCAAAGCGGTGGTGAGGGGGGCCACAGCCGCCAACAAACACTATGCTCGCCTAATCGAGATATACGACGTCGAATGCGGAACGAAGTACCCGCCAGATGGACTGAACGAAGAATCTCGTGAGCGACTAGCCGAATTGTTCTGCATCGCGCTGACCGGTTGGTCTCGCATCCTGGCTCGTATCGCAGATGAAACCACGACGGAGATTCCGGAAACGTCGCTGGCGTTGCCTACGCTGTTGGCAACACTGGACATGCCGCTCGCCTGGATTCTACGCAAAGTCTCTTGCGCCGCCGAACAACGCGCCGTCCAGGCGATTTTCACCGAATACCGGGCTACGGGAGCGGTGCGGAGGAAACTTCCGGCAGAAATCAAAGTGGTCCGGCGAGAACGAGCGAAACAACCCGATCCGCCCGGCCAGCTGGTCGGATCGCAAGCAGCCATCGCGGTTCAAAAGGATGCGACTCCCCCACGATCCGATGCTCGCATGCCGAGTCCGTCCATGGCCGCGCAGATCCCAGCCGAAAAGTCATCTGACGCGGCAGTGCCGCCAGCTCGCGTGAGTTTGCAATCCGCTCTGATCGAAGCACCCTCGATTGGTCCCAAAACGGCTAGACGGTTTGAGAAAATTGGTATCAGGACCATCGGTCAATTCGTCACCGGCGATGCAAGCAGCTTGGCAGAACAACTCCAGACACGCTGGATGACTGCGTCTCTGATCGTCGACTGGCAAGCCCAAGCTCGTTTGGTGTGCGACGTGCCAGCGCTCTGCGGCTACAAGGCTCAGTTGCTGGTCGCAGTGGGATGTCTCAGCGCAAAGCAATTGGCGGAATCCAACGTGAGTGAGCTCGCCGGCCGCATCGCAGCGCTATGCCAGACCGCCGAAGGGCAACGTATTGTTCGCAGTAGCCAAGTTCCAACTCTGGACGACGTGGCCGCGTGGAGCCTCTCCGCCTCCAGTCGGCAATCGCACCGAGCGGCGTAGTGCGAGAGGCAACTCGCGTACTGCCCAGGGTGCTGAGTGCGCGGAGAGGCTGCCCATTTCCATTTCGCTCGGTGGTCGCAGCGGAGGAGCCAAGCTTTGCACTGCAGTTGGACTGACTGGTGACCGATCTGCGGACAGCTCTACCTGCTTGCGATGCTCATGTGAGTTATCCGGACCAGCTTGATCAAGGACTGCGGCTTGCGGTCAGTTCCACGCAGAGACACTCCTCGTCGTTGCGAACGTACATCCGACCATTGGCAAATGCGGGCGCGCACCAGACGACGGGTCTCCCAAACGCATTGTTAGTTGGCTCGATGACTTGGGTGCGGTCGATCTCGGTGTATCCGTCGCGCGACAAGCGTGCGATGATGAGCTCACCGGTTTCCGCGAACAAGAAGAAGCGGTCGCCGTTTTTCACGATGAATGCAGTGCCGGTCTGGACGGGTCTCTCGCCCAGGGGTTGTCCGGTTTGCCACAGGCGTTTTCCACTGGGGATTTCAACGGCCATTAGGGCGCCGCCTCCATCCATGCCGTACATCACGTTGCCCTCGAGGAACGGCTGCACGTTGACAGGAGATATGCCGGTTTTGGACTTATCGCGAAACAGCACCGTAGCGCCTGGCCGGTCCGCGTTCAATTCCAGCATCAGCGATCGATTGGAGTATCCGCCGACATACAAATAATTGTCGACTGAAACCGGCGTCATGATAACGGAACCGCTGGTCGCCTCGTACGCTTGCCTCCAGTACTCCTTACCGGTTTCGGGATCGACGGACGCGACGCTTGC
>JANQJJ010000561.1 GCA_028281725.1 Pirellulaceae bacterium
ACTCCTGACCCCTTTACCCGACCCAAAGATTAAGCTTTGACAGACCACTAGTCCCTGACCCTGGGTTCATTCCAATGCAACGTGTTGTTCTCGCCATGAGTGGCGGAGTTGATAGTTCGGCTGCCGCCCATTTACTGCTCGAAGAAGGCTACGACGTCATCGGCGTCTTCATGCGCCATGGAGAGGAATCGGCTGAAAGCTGCCGCGTGGACGATGGCTCAGAAAATCCGCTGCTTCCCATTCTTCAAGGCCGGACCGACCACAAACAGGGTTGTTGTAGCGCCTCGGACGCCATGGATGCGCGGCGCGTGGCCGGCAAGCTGGGAATTCCGTTTTATGCCCTGGACCTACAAGCCGATTTTTCCCGAATCGTCGACTATTTCGTCGATGAGTACACGCACGGCCGCACTCCCAACCCGTGCGTCCAGTGCAACAACTGGATCAAGTTCGGAAGGTTGTTTGACTACGCCGATAGTATCGACGCGGAGTTCGTAGCAACAGGGCACTACGCGCAGCTGATCCACATCGATGGAGAACTAGCTCTCGTTCGCGGTGTGGATTCGGGCAAGGATCAGTCGTACGTTCTGGCAGGCATCGATCGCAACTATCTACCCAGGATGCTATTGCCTGTTGGTCGTTTTGCGAAGCCCGAAATTCGACGACTTGCCGGAGAAGTAGGCCTGCGCGTTGCGGACAAGCGAGACAGCCAGGAGATTTGCTTTGTCACCAGCGGCAAACATGGACAATTTGTACGCGCTCGCTCCGGTACCTCGACCGCAGGCAATCTACTGACGACTGACGGTCAGGTGGTTGGACAGCACGAAGGCATCGAGGCATTTACGATCGGTCAGCGAAAGGGGCTAGGCGTCGCGATGGGCGAACCCCACTTCGTGATCCAAATCGACGCGGACACTGGAAATGTTGTCATCGGTCCCAAAGAGGCGCTTCAGCGACGAACCCTGGTCGCCACGCAGGCCAACTGGCTGACTGCCCCACCCACCAAGCCCTTCGACGGTCTCGCCCAGATTCGATACAACAGTCCGGCTGTCCCAGCACGGTTCATCCCCACCGCAGCGGACCGCTTCTCGGTTGAGTTCTGCGACCCAGCCAGTGGTGTCGCTCCCGGCCAACTATGTGTTGTCTATGACCAGCAGCGGGTGCTTGGCGGCGGTTGGATCTCCCACGCGAAAGCGTAAGCGGGAGAATTCGGCGAAAGCGTGACTGGGGCAGCCTTGGTGGAAGCATGATTCGGGCGACTCGACTGCAGCTGGTCTGCGGCAATCTGTCCGGAGTGGTTTGCGTTGATTTTCAGCAGATCCAGGCTCCCTTTCTTGGAATGGTATCGAGTCAACGCTATGATGGTTCCCACGTCCCCCACGCAAACGTGCTGCGATTGTTAGAGCATTTTTACTGTTGGTGTAGCCAGGCCGCAGACGATCGCGGTGCACCGGCAATCCACCCGCGGTGAACCTTCGCTTGCTCGACACGGACACTACACTGTTACAGACTCGCCTCCAACGGCTCGGAGCAACCAAGTCATGAGTATTTTCCTACTGGCTCAGCAGTTTGACATCATGAGCGTTGTCTGGTGGGTAGTCATCGGTCTGCTGGCGCTAGTCGCACTGTTTATTGTGATCTCTTTCTTCGCCTTTGGCGCCCAGTGGATTCAGGCCTTTGCGGCCAGCGCTCGGGTTTCGATGCTGAGCTTGATTGGCATGTACTTTCGCCAGGTCAAGGCTCCGATCATCGTGCATGCCAAGATTATGGCGGCGCAGGCCGGCTTGGATATCTCTTCGCGCAACGGCATTTTGACGCAGCGTCTGGAAGCCCATTACTTGGCCGGCGGCAATGTCATGAATGTCATTCAAGCCATTATCGCCGCCCAGCGAGCCGGAATTGATCTCGATTTTGATCGCGCCGCGGCAATCGATTTGGCCGGCCGCGATGTTCAAGATGCGGTTCGCACGAGCGTTCATCCCAAGGTGATTGACTGCCCGGACGCGCGTCGCAGTGGCAAGGCCACCTTAAGTGCCATTGCCAGAGATGGTGTGGAACTGCGAGTCCGCACGCGGGTGACCGTTCGCACCAATTTGGAACAATTGATCGGTGGTGCGACCGAAGAGACGATTATTGCTCGCGTGGGCGAAAGTATCATTAGCTCGATTGGCTCGAGTGAATCCCACCAAACAGTCCTTGAAAATCCAGACATGATTTCCCGGACCGTATTGCGCCGCGGATTGGACGCGCAAACTGCCTTCCAGATCGTCTCCATTGATATCGCGGATATCGATGTGGGTGACAACATCGGTGCTCGGCTCAGGGCGGACCAGGCTGAGGCCGACGTTCGTGTTGCCCGGGCACTCGCCGAGCAGCGACGGGCGGAAGCCATTGCCACAGAGCAAGAAAACCGTGCTTCGGTAGAAGAAAATCGCGTGAATCTGGTGTTGGCTGAAGCCGAGGTACCCAAGGCCATGGCGCTTGCGTTTAAGAAGGGCAACTTGGGTGTTGTCGCCAACGGCGGTTAAACCGGTAGCAAACATCTCTCCCAAAGGCAAACTCCCATAAACGTCTGTCGAGATGACAGAGCACCTCGACCACGGAATGATTCTTCACGTGCCACGACGTAGCGAACGCGTTCTCTTCCCTGGTGGCAACGGTTTCAACTTGGCTGGCATCGTCGATCTACCCGACGAAGCTCCTCAAGCATCCGTCGTGTTCACCCACTGCTTTACCTGCTCCAAGGATCTCAAAGTCATCGTGCGAATCAGCCGTGGTCTTGCTGAGGCCGGATTTGCGGTTCTACGATATGATCTGACCGGCCTAGGCAGCAGTGAGGGCGATTTCTCGCAAACTAACTTTAGTACCAATCAAGCCGATTTGCTGGCCGCAGCTGAGTTTGCCTCCAGTTACATAGCGCCGCCACGCTTCCTGATTGGGCACAGTTTCGGCGGCGCTTGCAGTCTGTCGCTTGCGCAGGAGATCGACAGCATTCAGGGCGTCGTGTCGCTTGCCGCACCGAGCGATACGCAGCACCTGGCAGCTTTGTTGCAACGCATGAATCCGGCGATTGCGCCGGAGGGGAACGGCCAGGTCACGATTGGCGGTCGCGACTACACGATTCGCCGACAGATGCTCGACGATTTCCACCGCTTTGATCTGCCGAACCGCTTGCGCAGTCTCAGCAAACCCGCCCTGCTCTTCCATAGTCCCGTCGATGAAACGCTGGGATTCGAGCATGTGCTCAGGCTATTTAGCCTGCTCACTCAGCGCGCGGCGGCCGACCCCGAACCGGCGCCGACCAACTTGATTTGTCTACCCGGCGCCGACCACCTATTGGTCAACCAACCCGCGGATCTTCCTTACGTCACTTCGACGATCGCCGCCTGGTTTGTGCGACAGTTGGCCTAGGACGTGTTTCAAAATCGAAGGAGCCCACCTCCCAGTCACATGACGAGTCTTGCGAGCCGGTGGGAGGGAAATCTATTTTGAACTACGGCCTAAAGCACGTCGCTCCGCTCCTCAGTAACTCGCAGTCCGAGGTTGCCATAGCGGTGGTAGTCCACGCACAGGCTCTGTTCGCGAACATACCAAAGTAGTTCGATGCGTCCAGCCGCACTGACCGGTGCCGCCGCGACATAGACAAACTGCTCATCAGCTGCTCGACGGACGGCCAGCGGTACGTTGGTGGGAGACGCATATCGCAAACGGTCTATTTGTCCTTGCTCAATCGCTGCGACTAGCT
>JANQJJ010000562.1 GCA_028281725.1 Pirellulaceae bacterium
CCGGGGGCCGAATTCAGGACTTGATCAGCCGTTGCCAGGATCTTGGTTTTGAGAAATTTGCTTTGCGCGTAAAGGAAGAAATCTAATGAAATTTCGACATCGCAGCCGGCAAGAGGACCGGACCGAGCTGCCCATGACGTCGATGATCGACATCGTGTTCTTGCTGCTCGTCTTCTTTATCATGACCTTCAAGATCAGCGCTCAGGAAGGCGACTTCAACGTCAAGATGCCGTTGCAAGATGCCGGGGCCCCGTCCGATCCGACGCAGCTGCCGCTCAAGCTCCGCCTGAAGTCCGATGGGAATGGCAATCTTCAAGAAATCGTGCTCAACGAAAACACCTCCTTCGGCAGGGACTGGGAAAAACTGCGCGGGTATATTGTTCAGTTCGTCGGGGATCAAACCGGGCCCACCGAAGAAGAAGGCCCGGAAGTCGAAATTGACTTGGACTACGACCTGCACTACGTCCACGTGATCGAAGCCATTACCTCGGTTACCGGTTACCGTAGCGGAAAGGATGTGGTTCGGCTGATCGACCGCATCAAGTTCGCCCAGCAGCGGAAGTAGCCAAGGCAACGAGAGCATTTTTGCTTTGGGTGTAGCCAGCTTGCGGCGAGAAGCGCGCCAGAAACCGTTGATCGTACAGGCTATGTGGGTATGCGGGCTTGTACTGGCGTCCCGGGGAAGCAAGCGGTCATGCTCGGGGGTGAAATTGATGGTGAATCCGTTTCAGCCGGGAGCTTTCCAGTTGTGTGTAGATTTGGGTCGTCTGAATGCTGGCGTGCCCGAGCAATTCTTGAATCTGCCTCAGGTCGGCCCCACCGCTGAGCAGATGGGTCGCAAAACTATGCCGCAATGTGTGAGGGCTGATTTCGGGATCGATATCAGCCCGCAAGGCATATCGTTTGACCAATTCCCAGATCGCTTCTCTCCTGAGTCGACGTCCGGTACGTGAGAGAATGAGCCAGCTCACTTTTTCCGGATCACGTCCCCCGAGCAATTGCGGGCGAAGATCCTGCAGGTACTCGCCGATCGCAGTGACCGCCCTCTCGCCAATCGGCACCATGCGTTGCTTGGAGCCCTTCCCTTCCACCAGGCAGTATCCACTTTCCAGCTGAACGTTTGCTAGAAGCAGATTGGAGACTTCCGACACGCGGCAGCCGGTGGCGTAGAGTAGTTCCAAAATGCATCGGTCTCGCTGCCCCAAGGTATCAAATTTCCTGGGAGCGGCAAGAAATCGGTCCACGGCAGCCGGCGTGATCGCCTTGGGAATTCGCTGCCACATCCCCTGCGTTGTCAGTAGCTCGGACGGATTGTCTTGAATCACGCCCTCGAGCTGCAGGTACTTGAAAAACATCCTTGCGGTTACAATGGCCCTGGAAATCGATGCCGGAGCAAGCTTCTCCGCTTGTAGCGAGGCGACAAATTCACTCAAATCTGGCAACCTGATGCGGTTGACCGGCGTTCTGCCCAGCCATCCCAGCAGCCGCTTCAGGTCACGACCGTAGGCCTGTACCGTATTGTCCGCCAGATGGCATTCCGTCCGGAGATAGTCAGTGAATTTTTGGTGCCAGTTGCTACTGACCGCCGGTTTGGACGTCTGGCTAGGAGTGCCACCGTTTTCTCTGAGGCGTTTTAGCTTGCTGCCCATGCGAGGAAGTTTTCAGAAAGAAACCAGCAACTCAGTCGATAAGAGAATGATATCCCCCTAGTCCTTCGGCAGTTGAAAACGGAAAGATCGGCCTGGAGGCACAGGTTCTGGCAGCCCGCGGACAATGCGCCCCCCTGAGGTTGCAACTGGACCTGAAGATGCGAATAAGAGGATTTTAAGGATGAAGGTTCTAGTGATCGGTGGTGCGGGTTACGTTGGCTCTCACACGGTCAGGCAGCTGATACGCAACGGGCACGAGGTCTGGGTCTACGACAATTTGTCGCGCGGCCATCGGCAAAGCGTCCGCGAAGGAACCTTTGTTGAGGGCGAGCTTGCGGACCGGCAGCATCTTCAGCAAATCTTCCGGCAGCACGAAATTGAAGCCGTCATGCACTTCGCGGCCTTCGCCCTGGTCGGTGAGTCCGTGGCGCAACCTGCAATGTACTATCAAAACAATGTAACCGCCACGCTAGAGTTGCTGGAAGCCATGCGGGCTGCGGGTGTCTGGCGGATTGTCTTTTCGAGCACTACCGCGACATACGGTCAGCCCAAAAAGATTCCCATCGCAGAAACCGCTCCGCAGCTCCCCATCAACCCGTACGGCTTTACGAAGCTGGTCATTGAGCATGCGCTTACCGACTATGCGCAGGCTTATGGATTTGGCTGTGCCGCCCTGCGTTACTTCAACGCGGCCGGCGCCAGCCCAGACGGTGATATCGGAGAGGACCACGATCCGGAAAGCCATTTGATCCCTCTGGTACTGCAGACGGCTTTGGGCCAGCGGGAACGGATCGGCATTTTCGGCGATGACTATCCCACCGAAGACGGCACGTGTATTCGCGACTACATCCATGTCGACGATTTGGCCGATGCGCATCTACAGGCGCTGAGTTTCCTGGAGCCGGGCACCAACCTGCAGCTTAACCTGGGAACCGGCCGTGGACACAGCGTCAAGGCAGTGATTGAGGCTTGCCGGCAGGTATCGGGACATCCCATTCCCACCACCATCGAAGCGCGACGTGCGGGCGATCCGGCCGAATTGGTGGCCGATAGTACGTTGGCCAAGAAGGTTCTCGGCTGGACACCGAAGTACACAGATATCGATTCGATTGTGCAAACGGCTTGGCGGTGGCACCAACTGCATCCGCGGGGCTACGCCACTTAATCCGTTTCCGCTGCAGTCCATCAAGCTTGTTCATTGCTTCAGTCTTTTTGGATAGACTGCCAGTGTCATGCAAGAGATCATTGTTACCAAGCCTTACAAATTCATCCCGCCCCATCGCGGCAATTGGGTTCCTTCTCTAATCCAACGATTCCGGGTTCTTGACCGCTATCTCAACCGGTTCGGGGGAATTGTCTCGCATGAGGTCCGAGGCGCTCAGCGGCTGAGAGAGTCCCTGAACGACGGCTGTGGCATTCTGCTGGCGCCGAATCACTGCCGTTACGCCGATCCGCTGGCGATGGGATGGGTCGCGCGCGAGGTCGACGTCCATGTCTATGCCATGGCCAGTTGGCACCTGTTCCATCAAAGCCGCTTTCAAGCGTTCGCGATCCGAATGCTCGGCGGCTTCAGCGTCTATCGTGAGGGACTTGATCGGCAGTCGCTCGACACGGCCGTCGAAATTCTATCCGAGAGCCTACGTCCCCTGGTGGTGTTTCCCGAAGGGAGCGTGTTCCGTACCAACGACGTGCTCCAGCCCCTGCTCGACGGCGTGGCGTTCCTGGCACGTACTGCGGCCCGTAGGCGAGCCAAAAGGGATTCCGGCAAGGTGGTCATCCATCCGGTTGCC
Organism: Pirellulaceae bacterium; assembly: GCA_028281725.1. Lineage (GTDB taxonomy): Bacteria > Planctomycetota > Planctomycetia > Pirellulales > Pirellulaceae > Aureliella. Next base: position 3,440 of record JANQJJ010000562.1, read on the forward strand.
ATCAAATACCTGTTTCAAGGCGAGTTGTTTAGCAGCGTCGAGCCGGTTATCTCGTCGATTGAGAGTCGATTGACATGGAATGGTCCGAGCCATGGTCTGCGCCACCCAGACGATTTGCTCCGGCGCGTCGTCCGCATTGCTCGGGGACTGTTGGCGCTTAAAGAAATCCGAACCTTTGGACACGTTCAGACCGGCTCCATAGACCAACGTCAGGAGCGACTAATCGATCACCTGCTCTCGCCACTGGAACAGGCCTGGATTGGACGCAAACAGCAAGGCAAGCTGCTGCAGCGCATCAAGCTACTGCGGACCACGATTGTGCCCCATCTTACCAAACCGGAGACGTCAGCTGCGAAGAAGGATAAGATCTGGTCCGACCTGGCCGATATCTACCTCGCGCAGCAGGTGGGCTCCTACCCCACCAGCTACTTCGAATCGCCGACAGATACCCGCATCCTGGAAACGGTGGAGCGGTTCGAAGAGGATCTGACAGACCGCTGCAGAATCTATCGTCCTCTGCACGCCATTTTGGAAGTTGGAGAGGCAATCGAAGTCGAGCCCGCCAAACCGCCCAGGGACCAGGAAGATCCGATCATGCAGACGCTCAGCACGGCCCTTCAAAACATGCTCGATCTACTGTCCGCCGAGGCGCGGCCGATTGACGCCAACTGCCGCTAGCGGTTGGGGGGCTGCTCACGCTTCCACTCGCTCGGCACTGGTTTCTTCAGCTGGCGACTCGGCACCGGCTTCTTCGACCGGTGACTCGGCACTGGCTTCTGCCGCTGGTGACTCGGCGCTGCCTTCTTCGGCTGGTGACGAGGTGGATTGAGGGGCTGCGGAGACCGCCTTGGAAGATGCATTCTCTTCCTCGCTTGACTCGCTGCTCTGGCTGGCGGCAGGCTCATCGGCTGGCCGATCTAGCTCGGCTCGCAAGTGCAGAATCTCCACCTGGAGGTCGTTCATCGGCTTCAACAGATTCTGCCAGTAGTCATCGGGCCGAAACGTCAGCGGCTCGCACTGGGGATCGTTCTTCAGCTCCACCAAGTGCTTGCGGAGGCGATGGACGGGCCCCACAAACAGGTTGCTCATCCGTACAACATCAAAGACGACCAAAGGCATGAATAAAACCAAACTTGGGATCCATGGCCACACTTGGGCAAACAGCGTCGAAGCGTGTTCTTGCCACGTCCACTGAGGGTTCTGGTAGTACTGTGAGAAGACCGAACCCAGGCCAAGGTATGCCAGCCCGATGCCCCAGTAGAGGATCACGCGCCCGATCAATACACCCTGGACGTCCCGGTCAACCCAGATTCTTTGCCTTGGAATCACTGCTCTCAACTCCTGCGGGCGGTCAGAGGCTGCCCGATAGCCATCTAGGGTCCTGACATCGCACCTTGGATGGCGTTTGCAGAAGAGTCGAAGCTGCCGCCGGTTGCGGTGGCCATGCTTTGAACGGCGGCGATACACGTGCCGACAATCAGCGCCAGCATCACGGCATACTCGACCGCTGTTGGGCCCTCTTCGCTAATCAAGAACCGCTTCGTGGCCTTCGTCCAGTAAGAAATCACTGTTTGAGCCCTACATACAAAACCTCATGGGAAGAAGAAATTCGTCTCCTCATCGGGAAGCCTAGCTTCCAATTGGCCGGCGTGAGCGGAGCCTGAGACCAAAATCGTATCCCGGCGTCCTGGGGAACTGGTCCGATCGCTACAATCGAACTAATCTGTTAATGTTCAGCTTCCCGAGGACCGAAGATCGCACGCGGACCACGCTCACCGAGACTCCCCATGTTTGGCCCTATACTCGCCCGCGAATGGCTCGTGGCCCCCCGCAAGTTGCGTTTTTACTTGCAACGCGTTGTCTTCGTGTTGGCGTTGTTTAGCCTTGTCTGCACCGCGTGGGCCTTGTTGGCGGGCGTTCAGCAGGTGCGGAATCTAGGTGATCTGTCTCGTTTTGGTGCTCTTGTTTTCCAGATTGTCGCACCGCTGGAGCTAGTGGTGACGATATTCTTGGCTGCGGTGGCGGCAGCCAGCAGCGTAAGTCAGGAGAAGGATCGCAGGACGCTCATTCTGCTGCTGCTAACTCGACTGACCAATTTTCAAGTCGTCGTGGGCAAACTGGCCTCCAGCCTGATTGGCGTCGCCAACCTGATCTTTGCCGCCTTGCCGCTGCTGTTGCTGATCGCCATCCTCGGTGGGGTGAGCGCTCAGCAAGTTTTTGCGGCCACGGCGATCGTGATTGTGGCGACTTCCTGCTCCGGCGCGCTGGCGAATTTTGTCGCGTTTTGGCGGGAAAAAACGTTTCAGACCTTGGCGATTACCTTGCTTGCCATTGTCAGCTGGCTGGCGCTTTGTGAAGCCATCGCCGCCGGCACGCTACCTGGCATCGCTCCCCGATGGGCCGACGTCCTGAGTCCCGTACGGGCCCTGTGGG
>JANQJJ010000011.1 GCA_028281725.1 Pirellulaceae bacterium
CGGACACGTGGATTGCCGCGGAATTAGCTCGCAGCTATGCGGCCGCAACCGCGGATGAGCAAGCGCAGATGCGAGACTTGATCGCCCAGGAGCTCAATTCCGTTGAAGGCGTCATGATTCCTCTGCGTAGGCAGAAATTGCGTTTTCTCGCTTGGCTTCCGGCAGCGGAAGGCGCGATCTTCGATCTGGCTGAGAGGTTGCTCGGGGGAGAAGAGCAAACGACGGCGGAGCATCTTCTCCAGCCGCTGCTGTTCTCTTCAGAGCCACAGTCGCGCGACCGAGCTCGCGAGATGTTAGGCCGGCTGCCCATGGCGGATCGTTTGGTTTTTAGCGGCGAAGGCGCTTTCCGTCGTCGACGCGTTGCTGTCGCGGGTGGTTTCGACGACCCGGTTGAGCAGCCGGCGGACTCGGCGCCGCAGAATGTTCGCCCCATTAGCTGGAACCGAGGGATGGTCGAGGCGCATTTCGCCGATGGCGGGCTGTATCGCAAGGGATTCACTTTAGACCAAACGGCGCAGCGCTACGGACGACCTGACATCGCTCTGGCCCTGTCCGGCTCCTCGGTAGTGGTCTTTAACGGACAAGGCGAAGATGTTCGGCATCTGGAGTACAGCCGGGCGTCAACCGATTCAACCGACCTATTCACGCGGACGGTCGTTCGCGGCGGCCTGCTGTTGCTCGAGACCAGTACGGAAGTTGTCGCCCTGGATCTCTATCGCGGCTTGGTCGACAGTGGCGATGCCATCTTGTGGAGACATTCGCTTTTCACGCCCGAGGCCAGTCCGGGCCGGCGCTATGAACCAGCTGGCGTCTCTTCGGTGAACGGTCCGCTGGGATTCCCGCTTAGCCGACGCCAGATGGCTGGCAAGAAGCAGGCGATCGTGGGGCCGCTGACGCCAGTCGGGATCGTTGTGCAGTCAGGCACCAAAATTGTCGCCATCGACGCGCTGACCGGACGGCAATTGTGGACCCGCGATGGCTACGACAACAATGTGCGACTGACCAGTTCCGGCTTGGAAGTCGCGATCGTCAACCCGTCGCTGGCAATGACCGAGATCGTCGATTGCCGCGATGGTGCGCTCGTCCGCCAGCTTCCCTATCGTGAAGACACGGAACATTGGTGTGCCCACGGCGGCATGATGGTTGATTTTAAGGAACGGCAGGGCGGAGTCTTGGGCAGCGGGATCCAAACGCGCAAGAATACACCGGTTACCCTGCGTATCTGGAATGCCTTGACGGGTGAGACATTTCGCGAACTGGACTTGGCTCGCGGTTCCAGAGCCGACATCTGTGACGGTCGTTACCTGGTCGTCGTCGAGCCGGGGGCGACCCTGCATTTTGTTGACTTGGAAGACCTGAAGTATGTCCGTAGTGAAGTGGAAGTCGACGCGGGTTTGGATTCCATCGTGGTCCAGCGTTTCCAAGATCGATTGGTTGTCTTGAGCGACGCGGCAGGTGCGGGTAACACGAACCGCGATGCACAAGGCGTCAAGATTTGCAATGCATCGAAAGATTTGACACTGGTCAATGGAACGGTCTATGGCATCGATACGCAGAGCGGAGAGTTGATATGGTCTCAGTCTGGCAGGCTGTTTAACATGTACTTCGCCAAGTCGCAACCTCGTCAGTCGCCGTTTATGGTGACCTATCGATTCAATCCGGGGCCGTTGCAGCGCAGCGGAACCCGCGCCTCGGTGGCGCTGGTCGATTTGCGCGATGGGCGATTAGTCTACTCCGCCAGCTCCATCCCGCTAAGTGCGACCGCCGGATTCGCAATGGTTCTGCGACCTACAACGCAGACCATCGTCATGTGTCTGGGCGTGAGGACTCTGGTTTTCAAAATGACGGATCAGCCGAGACCTCCCCAGCCAATTTTTACTTATGGTTATATCTATCCCGATTCTCGCTCGATGCCGCTCAGGGATAGACTGCGGTAGATTCAGCCCTGGGGGTGGGTAGCCAGGTGCACCGTGGTGGTTGCATGACTGATCAACGAGTGGTGCCTTGGCGTGGGAGCCGATCACGTCCGACGCCAAACCACGCGGCGAAAACGACGCCCAGCACCAGCATCACCAACGTCACCGTGGTGAGCTGATGTAGGTGAGTTAAGAAGTACGTGAAACTCGGATCCGCCCCAAACGGACGGAGCTGCCATTCTGAGATGATTCCCAATACCAGTGCGACGATTCCGCACAAGGTTGCAAGGGGGCTGGACCGAATGCCGGAGGCTAAGCCGCAGCCGAGTCCTATCAAGGCACCGGGCAGTGCCAAAGCGTAGAAGCCCTGCCTGGCGACGAAAAAGAAAGCGAAGTACCCGAGCGCTGCGCCGGCGGAGAGTCCTATCAGGCCGCGTAAGATATGAAGTAGGTCATGTTGCTCACGCATTGATCGGTCCTTTCGAACGGTCCATTTTGAAGTCGGCGCCAGTAGAAACTTACCAAGAATTGCTGCAATGCCTGCCTAGACCAATCCCCGAGAAAATAGGTAAACAACTGTAAGCCAGTTTACTGCACGCTCATTCAACTATCGTATAATCTGCCCTCCGCCCGCCAAGGAGCGTGTTCTGAACTTAGGTTGAATTCTGTTGCAGATCTTGGAAAGTGGTGATGGGGAAGCCGTTGATGGAAAAGCAGCTTGAGCAATCCGGAATCTTTGAGCAGGCAGCAGATTACGCCCGGTACTCAGATGCTGCCGAGGCGGTAGAACCGGCTCTGTGTTGTCCTGGAGAGTATTCGAGGGACCTCTTGAAAGTCATTCCTGAGGAGGTGTTGCAGCGGGACTACGGTTATTGCTTCGGTTGTACTACCGGCGTAGAAAGCAGTTGCCAGGGGGCGATTGCGTGAAAGACGTTCTGGTGGTTTTCGCCCGCTATCCTGAAGTTGGAAAATGCAAGACCCGATTAATCGCTGCGGTTGGACCGCAAGGCGCTGCCGATTTGCACGAGAAGATGACGCGGCATACCTTGGCCTGGGCTCGTCAGTTGTCGCGCGGCTGGTCGGCCGGCAAAACCGGACAGGAAGAGCCTCGGGCGACTACGCTCCCCGCTATGCAGCCCCACGTCGAGGTTCGATTCGCGGGAGGTAATGCTGCCGGGATGCGGCAACTATTCGGCGACGATCTTTCGTACGTGCCTCAAGGAGAAGGTGACCTCGGCCGGAAGATGCGGTCGGCTGTCGAGTGCCATCTCAGCGCGGGAGCCAAGCGAGTTGTCGTGGTCGGTACGGACTGCCCCCAGCTGACAGCGCCCTACATTCGTGCTGCTTATGAGCGTTTGAATACTCACTCGGTTTGCATTGCCCCGGCATACGACGGCGGCTACACGGCGATTGGCATTCGATGCGACGCCGGGTGCAGTCAGCGAGAGACTGTCTTGAATACGCTGTTTGACGGAATCGATTGGGGGTCCCAGCGCGTGCTCAATCAGACCGTTGCGGGGTTGAGTAGGATCGAGGCGACGTTCAGCCTGCTACCGGTCCTTTCGGACGTGGATTACCCCGAAGATTTGAGTGTTTGGCAGCAGGTCGCCAGCGGCAATGCGCTGGCAAAACCGTTGGTATCCGTCGTCATTCCCACGCTCGGTGAGGAAGAGCGCTTGGTAGGTGTCATCGAACGCGCCAAGGCCCATGGTCGGGCTGAAGTTCTGGTTGTTTCTGCCGGCGATTCTCGAGAGACAAAGCGGCTGGCCGCAGAGCAACAGGTTCAATTGTTGTTGGCCGATCGTGGCCGCGGACGGCAACTGAACTTGGGAGCAGAGCACGCGCGTGGGGACATACTGGTATTTCTTCACGCCGACACGTTTCTGCCGGAAGACTACGTCGATTGCATCGAGCGGACGCTCGCGCCGCCAACCGTCGCCGGTGGTGCGTTTCAGCTCCGAATTGACTCCCTTCGGCGCTCCGCGCGCTGGGTTGAGCATGGCGTTCGCCTACGTTCGAAATGGCTGCAAATGCCGTATGGTGACCAGGCTCTTTTCATGCGTCGATCGATGTTTGATCAGCTGGGGGGCTTTCGAGAGCAGCCCATCATGGAGGACTACGAATTCGTGCGGCGGTTGAGAAAACACGGCGCCGTGGCATTGGCAGATCGGCATGTGGTGACGTCACCAAGGCGATGGCATCGCGTCGGCGTGGTCCAGACAACCGCCATCAATCAGTTGATGATTGCCGGTTATCATCTTGGCGTACCTCCCAGCGCACTGGCGAGATTCTATCGACGCAGATGACGTACAGGCAGAACGCAAAAAACCTGCGCCGTCGCAGAGACTGACGCAGGGTGTTTCGTTGTTTTGCCCAGGAACCGGTTTAGAACTCGATGAGTCAGGCCCAGAGCGCGCAGTCGGTCGGTGCGACGCCCTCGCTCTGTTTGAGCAACGATTTCGTCAATTGAACACGCGAATAGGCCCGTGGGCTCGACCTAGAACTTGTACTTTGGATTGTTCTGGTCAAAGTCGAGGTCAGTCAGGCCAACATTGATTTTGATGTTCTGGTATGTGTATTCCTCGAGCAGCTGCGGTTCACCACCAGGTGACTTGGGCCAAGTGTAGGCACAGTACCGCACCGGGACCTTCAGTTCGTCGTCAATGAAGATCTGCGCCAGGTGAAAATCAAAGTACGGACGCTCGACGGGATGGCTGACCGAGAGGACCGTGCATTGGCGACCGCCGACCTTAGCACCCTTGAGGAACTCGACGTCACATTCTCCACGCTGGCGATCACGCTCGCCCTTCTCGATCAGCTTAACCACCAGGTTCTCGATGCCCATGTCGGTGATCGGATATCGCTGGCCTCTCATCGCCATCATACCCTTGGGGTCCAGCGAAACCGTGGGCAAGAAGCGGCCACGCATGCCGCCCTCGTGTGCGATGATATTGCCGTTGTTTTCATTCTCAACGTAGATGACCTCCCTGCCCTTAACCGAAGCCGGTTTCAGGAATGTCAGGTAAACGCTAAAAGGAATCTTGAGCAGCCCGTTTTCGTGTTTGCGATTACGAACCTTGATGCCCATAAACTCATAATCACCCAACGTGTTACCAATCCGTTCCCGTTTGATCATGATCGCCGTATAGTCGTCGATGCTAGCACGAACATGTTGTAAGCATGCATACGCTATCTGGAGCGCGGGATCCAGCGGGTGAGCACCGGCGTCAGGCCGAGAACTTTCATTTTTAGATATGCGGTAGACAGGCTCCGTCGTGTTCCCATTCTGAGGCGATTGAGCCATCAAAGAGGTCGACAGGACAGCTGACCCACCCAGCATGGTAGAAACTGACAGAAACTTTCGACGGTCAACTTGTCTCATCGAATTGCCCTTCCTTGGGTTGCGACTGAGATGACTTGGTGTGTCCTCACGATGATTGTGAGGACGGTGCTGGCAGCTTGCGCCACAGGATGTTTATCGTTTCGGGCGTGAGGTCGCAATAGCTTGATCAATTTCAGTGCTGCGACAGTCATAGCTGATCGCCTCAAGCAATACGGCCAAGTTTCACTAACCACCACATATTACGAATCCTAGCAGTTTTCCGATCGCTGAAGCCATGGCATTTCGTATCGATTCGGCAGGCAACTCGCCAGTCCACAACCCCGCGATTTGACACACCCCCCCACCAGGGTGACTCGTGGCGATTTGTGCCGTTCATCTTTAGCCTGCACGCCGGCATTGGCGGTGCGGGGAGACCACAAACGCCTTGCTCGCTAATCGCGGAAGATTCACGTCGGTTCCGTCTGGCCTCAGCTCTCGTGGCGCAATCCGCTTTCGGTCTCCGGCGACGCGGATGCCTCGCTATCTATATCTTCGGCATTTTCTTCGTCAGCGGTTACCTGCCACGTCGTTTGAGATCTGACTTAGCCTGCGTTTCGTAGTAGTTACGCAGTCGCTCGATTGCAGGGAGTTGTTTCGAGTCGAGCAGTTCGCCCAGCTCCTCCTGATCAACACCAAGCAAAACGCGACTGCCGAATCGGTAACTATCGGCGGACGATGTTGCTGTACCGGCGTGTTCCATCAGCAGTTCGAGCAACTGGGCGCGTTGCTGCTGCGTCAGGCCCACCGCCTTTCTGACCACTCCTGAAAACCAATCCAGGTGCTGCTCGGCCAATTGTGCTTTTTGTTCGTCCGAAAAAACCTCGCAGAGCACCTTCTCAAGAAGTGAGCCGCGCCCACGCATTTGTTCGTCTAGCCGCTGGTTGAGACGCCTTAACTCGCTGTTCGCATAGGCGAGTTGTTCTTGATTGGTTATCGATTCTTGAAGGAAGGACGCATTCCACCGTTTGATTTGGCGGACCAATTGATGGGCATCCCCTCGACCAGCCAACACGAGCTTCCTTTTCTGCTCCTCTGACAGGACAGTCGCCCGTTCCAATTTTTGGATCACCGCAACCGTGTTCTTTTCCAACATCTGACGCACGGAGTCGATCACTCCGTTTTCTTCCGCGGCAGGATTGCCATCATCGGGCATGGGGATTCGCATGCTAAGACGCAGTCGACCGCGGCTCAATCGCAGTGCTAGCGTTCGTTGGGCTATCCGAGCGTCGATATCCGGGCGGAGTTGAAGAAACAGTCTGGCTTCCTCCCCTCTGAGCTGATTCCTTTTGGGCTGATGCAATCTGATCAGTCGCGGCCATTGAAACGCGTCTTGATCTTGGGCAACTTCTATGAGTTGGCGTGCCTCTTGAACTTGCTGGGCCGGCGCGCGATCGCACGTTGCAATTAGGCTCACAACAGATACCGAGCAAAGTAGTTGTCGTATCCGCATTTTGCTCTACCTCAAGGTCGAGAAACTGGCCGGCGAACAAGTTGTCGATGACAGCTGTCTCGTAGCCGGTGGGCTGTCACCAGACTACGCCCTGATGCGTTGCACGCCGCGCGCAACTGAGTTTAGACTTCTTAGCTCTGATCGACTTGATTGAAGTTTGAAAGAACTCGGCGGTTGTTGCCTGCTACGTGGTACCACCAACAGATACTAGCC
>JANQJJ010000034.1 GCA_028281725.1 Pirellulaceae bacterium
TTGAGCCTGCGTCGGATCAATGGCAATTTGTACCGCCTCAGGTACCGCTACCGATCTAGATCTTAGCGACTTCGGGAACCAGGTAATTCCCTTTTGAACTCCCTCGAGTTCCGGCAACTGCTCAGCGCCCACTTCGATTTGGTCTATCCAAGCCGGATTTGCCAATGCAAGCATGAGGGCGGCGTCATACTGCTCCAAGGCAAGAGCCAAGCTGCCTTGCTGATAGTAGCATTCGCCGAGCATCACGAGCGGCGGAATGCTATCAACCCAGCGTTGTTCTCCGACCCGACGGGCGCGATTTATGGCCGCTTGGAAACCCTCGGTGGCTTCCATCATTCTGCCCGAACCGAACAATTCGCGAGCGACGTAATATTCGGCCCGCGGCAGCTCGCTGACCGCCTGTGCGCCCGCTTCGGCAACCAACATGGCGAGACACACGATCGAGAAAACGCCAGCACTTATACCATTCATGGCTCGACTCAAGGCAAGAAAAGATTCAGAAAGAGCGTCCCTCATTTTAACCGTTTTGCCGAGCTTCGCCCCGGTTTTCCCCGTTAATTTGGGGAAAGCCCGTTCCTGTCGCGGTATCCTGGCCGCAAGAAATTGGTGAATTGGTTCAACCCATCGAATTCCTAAGACCGATACATTCGTTAGACCTTGTCGCAGGAAAAGAGTCTGCAATCCGTGTGAAACCACTCAACCGATGGATGTCGAGGAGAATCGCTCATGACTGAGACCAAGCATTCGAAAGCTTGGAAGTATGCCTTCCTGGGGCTTTTGCTTGTCGGAGGGCTCGCCCCGTCGGTTGGTTGCCAAGTCTCCGTTGCCGGTCAGACTCTGCCTAGCGGCTATTACCTGTACGACGACGTGCAGTACTTCCCCGCAGGTCCGGAGAACAAGATCGCCAACGAAACCGCCGCTATGAAGAAGGCTCGCGCCGAGGCGATGCAAAATCAGCGTTAGTGCAAGCCCGCACACCCACATCGCCTGGTGCGTCAACGTCTCTCTCGCTACCGGTCAGTTGAACCAGTTGTCCCAAGTCGCATCGAGGCGGCGAGTCGCCTCGTCCAGTGGTAGGGCAGTCCAGCCCGCCTCGTCGACCGACAGGATGCCCAGGTGGACCAAGTTGCGAGCGGTTCCCTCCACATCAAAATCTACGACCATGCCGGTCGCTTCGCGAAGCAATGCTTCGCACGCCTGATCAATCTCAGCCAGCGTGCAAGCTCCTCGTTCGGCCATGACGACGCTGGTCACAAAATAGGCCAGCACGGCTTCGCACGCTTCCTGCTGCTCCCCTTCTTCCAGCAGCCGCAATAGCACGCCGGCGTTGTTGTCCAGGCTCTGGTAGTAGAGGCTCTGAGTCATGCTCAGCATGTAGCGCCGCTTCGTGTTGGTTCGATAGGTAAACATCGATTTGACGCCAAAGCCGACGGCGAACAAGACCAACAAAATCAACCCCAACGTCTTGAAAACCCCAAATAGGGCCAAGACGACCACGTTGCGTAGAACTCGCCACAGAGTCACAGCCGCTGCATACAGACTCGGGACGACGATCCTGGAATGGTCGAGCCAAGTCATCTGGATACCGGTTGCTGGCAGCATCATGTCGACATCTTGCTGGGGCACGTTCTTGAACATCCGCAGATAGACCCGTCTGGGATCAAACTGGTCCGATTCGAAATCGTCCACAACGCGAAACATCACGACGAGTCGCTGATACAACGGCACGTCCACGGTCTCGGCTCGAAAGGCCTTCCGCCAGGAGCGAGTCTGGCGTCGACCGACAACGCAGCCGCGCGCGTAGACATCGAGTCTTCGCAGCTGGGCGAAGTTCATACGCATGCGGACGCCCCACTGGCTGGCCGCATCGATGGCTTGCTGGATTTGCTCGGGACCAAGGCGCCGGTAGTTGGCTCTGTCAAGTGCGTCCCGCGTGCTTTCGAAAAGCTCATCGTACAACCGATTGCGGCTTTCGGCGGTGGGAACGGTCAGCAACATGCGATCGCGATCCGGATCGAGCGGCGCGTAGATGTACGTAAGTCGTTCGTGCCGCTGTCTGTACAGATGATGCAAAAGAGCGAGAATCAAAGATGCCAATTCTCGGAAGCTGGCCCGCTTCGATTCGTGTAACATCGGATGCTGGGTCAGATATTCCACCATATCCGTCGTATGCAGCGGTACAAAATGCTCATGTCGACCATCGGCTTGATCGACAATCGTTTCTCCATCCAGGTAACGCATCGTGAATAGTGACTCCCACCCCTCAGAGTCGACACAGGCCCATGACTCGCCGGCTCGCCAGCATCTGGCCTCCGATAACCAAAGGCCTCAGTCACCTGAGCCATGGGCGCGCGCAATCCGCGCGGTTGCCTTTGACATGGATGGCCTGATGGTCAATACCGAGCAGCTCTACAATGAAGTCGGCCAAACGATTCTAAGTCGACGCGGCAAAAAATTCACCGGTGAACTCAGAAAGAAAATGATGGGGCTGCCTGGGCGCCAAGCGTTCGCGCTCATGATCGAGTGGGAACAGCTGGCCGATACGGTCGACGGTTTGGCTGAGGAATCGGACGAGATCTTTGCCGGTCTGCTGCCCCATAAGCTGGAGATCTTACATGGACTCGAAACGTTACTCGACTTCCTGGATCAAATCAGCCTGCCGCGGTGCGTCGCGACCAGTAGCTCTCATCGTTTTGCGGCGGAGGTTTTGGGGACCGTGCAGTTGCTCGACCGCATGGACTTTGTGGTGACGGCTGAAGACGTGGAGCATGGCAAGCCGGCGCCGGACATCTATCTCACCGCTGCACGGCGGATGGGCGTGTCAGCAGAGAGCATGCTGGTTCTGGAAGATAGCCATCACGGCTGCCGAGCCGG
>JANQJJ010000049.1 GCA_028281725.1 Pirellulaceae bacterium
AACGCCAGGCATCAGTCCTCACCCGAACCCGTTGCAAGACAGTGTTTCCCCTAGTCTCTCTGTTAATCACAACCACACATCAGTCACAAGGTACAATTCGATGACGATACGTTCGCAGGTTACCGCCGTGTTGGGGCCAGTCGCCTTACTGCTAGGCTCGACTGTGGTCTGCGCCCAAGTTGCGGCTCAGCCACCAGTTGCATCACCGACGGACTCGCAACCTGGGCCCAAGTTGGGTAACTCCACAATTCGTATTGATGGGGCGACTGTCGTTTGCATTCACAAGGTCCCGGTCGCCGCTCAAACCGATGGGCTCATCGAACAGCTGCTAGTCGACGAGGGGCACACGGTAAAAAAGGGAGACGTTCTGCTGCGAATTGACTGCCGCGTCGCTGCGGCCGAACTAGAGGTTGCTCAAAAAGAACTCGAAGCCGCGGAGAAGCAGGCTAGCCAGACTGCCAACGTGGATTACGCAAGAAAAGCTTCCGAGGTTTCTGATGCGGAGTATGCCGACATTCGATCTCTCTACAACCAAGGTGCTGCCACTTTCTCGGAAACGCGTCGAAAGCAGCTCGAGGCCGAACGAGCTCGCCTGGGAATCGAAGTTGCCCAGGTTGACCACGAGAAAGAAATCCTCGCCGCCGATGTGGCCCGCGAAAAGGTAAATGCCGCTAGGGTTCAGCTGGGCATGTACGAGGTTGTCGCGCCCTACGACGGCGTCATCGTGCAGCGGATGCGAGACCAGGGTGAATGGATTCGTTCTGGCGAGCCGGTTCTTCGGCTAGTCCATATGAACGAGATGAAGGTCGAGGCGAGGGTTCCCGTCGAAGGAATCTCCGTCGCCGATCTCCAGGGCGCGCCGATGAAGGTTACGATTACGCTCAACCCTCGGCAGGTCGCTACCTACACGCCGAAAGTTGAGTTTGTCAGCCCGGAAATTCAGTCGGGGCGTGTGCTCATTTCAACTCGTATTCCGAACGAACAGGTCGGTCGTTCATGGCTCTTGCGGGATAGCATGCGGGCCAACGTGGAGATCGCTACGCCGGTTCAATAGCCAGGCTCTGATATCCGAATAACGAGAAATAGACTCCGTTTCGACTCGTCTCAGTTTCAACAGAACTCTAATCACTCAAGCACTTCTTCCCATGACAACGATGGCCGACAGTTTGGTGAACAGCGCGATGCGACCGCTCCAGTTGCGTCGTCGACCAGACCTGGAATCCAAAAGGCATCGCTATCATGGCCGCGCCTACTGGGTCGTCAAAGAACCGGTAGGGCTGAACTATTACCGCTTTCACGAAGAAGAGTTCGCGATCCTGAACATGCTCGACGGACATACCAGTCTGCAACAGATCAAGGATCGATTTCAGGCCGAATTTGCACCCCAACGAATTACCCTGCAAGATCTACAGCAATTCGTCGGCATGCTCCATCGTAGCGGACTGGTCATCTCCCAAGCCAACGGTCAAGGACGACAGCTGCGGCGGCGCGGTGACCAGAAGAAGAAAAAGGAACTGCTCGGTAAACTGGCCAACATCTTCGCGCTGCGTTTTCGCGGCATCGATCCGGAACGCATCCTGAATTTTCTGAATCCGTTTACGTGGTGGCTGTTCACCATCCCCTGTTTGATCATCATCGCCATGTTCGGACTCAGCGCGATCATGCTGGTGCTGGTCAATTTCCAGGAATTCAAGACGAAGCTGCCAACGTTCGAACAATTTTTCCAGGCGCACAATTGGATCTGGCTCGGAGCGACGATGGCCATCGTCAAGATACTGCACGAGTTCGGTCACGGGCTGAGTTGTAAACGCTACGGCGGCGAGTGCCATGAGATGGGCTTTATGTTCCTCGTTTTCACTCCCTGCCTGTATTGCAACGTATCGGATTCCTGGATGCTGCCCAACAAATGGCATCGCGTGTTTATCGGTGCGGCCGGAATGTACGTCGAATTGATACTCGCCTCGATTGCCACCTACCTTTGGTGGTTCAGCGAGCCCAGTAGTATGCTCAACTTCTTGTGCCTGTCGGTGATGTTCATATGCTCCGTCAGTACCGTGGTGTTTAACGGCAACCCGCTGCTGCGTTTTGACGGCTACTACATTCTGATGGACACTCTGGAAATCCCGAATCTCCGGCAGAAGGCAACTGAGATTCTCAAACGCTGGTTCCAGCAATACTGTTTGGGACTGGAGCTACAAGAGAATCCGTTCCTACCCCAGAAACGGCAGGCATGGTTCGCGCTGTACACCGTCGCCTCGGTCATTTACCGCTGGGTCGTCGTTTTCTCGATCATGATGTTTTTGATGAAAGTCCTTGAGCCGTACGGACTGGAGGCGCTTGGCCGGTTGATCGCGATTTCTGGTCTGGCCGGCATGATCATTCAACCGATGTGGCAAATCATCAAGTTTTTCCGCACGCCAGGTAGAGCAAGCAAGATGAAAAGAAAGAACGTTCTGACGAGTTTGGCAGTCACTGCGGCCATCGTGGTGGGAATTGCCTACATCCCATTACCATTCCATGTCGAATGTGCGGTCGAAATTCAGCCCCAAGATGCAAAACAGGTCTTTGCGCTTGTACCGGGACGGTTGGTGTCCTGGCACAAGAAACCCGGCGACACCGTCCAGTCCGGCGAAATGATCGCAGAGCTGGATAGCATCGACTTAAAGATTCAACAATTGGAATACGAAAACGAGTATGAACAGGCAGCCCAACGCTACGCTATCCTTCAAGATCAACAGCACTACGACGAGCAGGCTCGCTCCCAGCTGGACTCGCAAGCTGAGATCGTGGCTTCCAAGTTCGCGATGGTCCAAAAAATCCACGACCGCATCAACATGCTCAATGTCACCGCCAAGGACGATGGTGTGATCCTGCCGGCACCTAAAAAACCCAAACCCAAGCAAGGCGAATCCGAAGGACAATTACCGACCTGGAGTGGCAATCCGTTCTCCGAAAAGAATGATGGTGCGTTCTTTGCGGAATCTGATTTGCTCTGCATGATCGGCGATCCCCAGCGTATGGAAGCGGTCCTGGTGGTCGACCAACATGATATCAAACTGGTGGATGTAAACGACGAAGCCGATATTAAAATTGACTCGGCCAGATTGGACACGTTTACCGGCAAGATAGCGAAGATATCAGAGATGGATATGAAGGAATCGCCCGAGAATCTAGCTCTACAGTCCGGCGGTCGACTGGATACAGAAATGGATGCTTCCGGAAGACTCCGCCCAATTAGCACTTCTTATACGGCCAGTGTTCCCCTAGAAAATATTGATGTCCCTCTTCGCGTTGGCTATCGCGGCCAGGCAAAGATTTACGTCGGCTGGAAATCACTCGGGTGGAGAATTTACCGATTCTGCGCCCGAACGTTTAGATTTGAATTGTAACTTTTCCGAGTATGTGTACTTCTGCCATGATAGCGCAGACAGGTACTCAACGAATGTTAACCCAGGTACCGACAGAGTCGTTTGGTACTGTATTCGCTGAAATTCAGCACGAGGAGTTTTGAAAATGGCAAAGACTGAAGAAACCACAGCAGAGCAGGAGCCAGCCGCAGCACCGGTTACGGAAGCCCCTCAGGCGCAACAGCAGCAGGCTGCGCAGCCTGTTCAGGTTCAAGTCCAAGACGATTCCGCAACAGCTTGTTATGCAAACTTCTGCCGAGTTACCGGTTCGCCGGAGGAGTTAATCGTTGATTTTGGACTCAACCCGCAACCGGTTGGTGTGCCTAAGGATCCGATTCATGTGAACCAGCGTGTGATCATGAACTTCTACACGGCCAAGCGTTTACTGGCAGCTCTGCAGATGTCCGTCCAGCGTCACGAAGCCGTCTTCGGCGTTCTGGAAACGGACATACAGAAGCGGCTCCGTGTCCAACAACAAGGAACCGGCGGCCAAGCCTAATGCATCATCCAGGCTAAAACTTGGAGTGAAGTAGTCGCCAAGAGGTGTGGAGGAATTTTCTTCAACACCTCTTTTTTTGCGCGCCATCGCAGGGGCACATTCTCAAGCGAGTCCCTCGCGCCGCTGGCCAGTCAGAAGCAGGGGAACTTGCCGTCAGGGTCTAAAGAACGCTGAATACGCCTGGCCATCTTCTTCCAATCTTGGTCGCCGAGGACAACCAGCTCACTCGCCGGCCCCGCGACCACGATTCCGGCAAGCCTGAGCGCCTTGAGTTGGTGATCCAACTGCGTTAGCTCTGAGTCGTCTTCCGCAGCCAGCCAGGCAACGACTCCACCGCAGGAGTAGCTCAGCGGTTTGATGGAACTCAAGCTGGCAACCTGATCGGTCAATTCAGGCAGCTTGCCGGGTACGGTCGCGACTCGGATGAGCAAGCCACCGGTACCTGCATCACGATCCTGGAATTGCTTCGCGATACACCGTTGCTCCCAAAATTGCTGTTCCTCTTCTGGCTCACCGATCTCCTCGCAGGGCAAACCAACCGTCTGGGCCGTCCGAGTCAGCACCTGGGCGATGCTGCCCCGCGGTCCTGCAAACCGAACCACGAGACGTCCGCCCGGGTCCAGCTCCAGCGCGCAGATCGGGAGTGGTTGGCCCAGTAGCTTCTGTGCCGTTGCCAGAGAGGCTGCCAAATCCGGGCAGGGCACCGTCAGCGTGGCGAATTCCGCTGGCGTTGGGAACACCTTCAGAGTGACTTCGGTCACGACTCCCAATCGTCCGTAACTGCCCACGACCAACTTAGGCAGATCAAAACCTGCTGCATTCTTGACGACTTTGCCTCCACCGCGAACCAGTTGCCCCAGACCATCGATCAGTTCCACCTCCATCAGGAAATCACGAAGTCCACCGTACAGCATTCGGTTGGGCCCACTGAGCCCGCTGGCAACGGTTCCGCCAATCGTTGCTCCCTCTCGAACGAACATGGGATCGAAGGGCAGATACTGGCCGTTATCGCCTAGTGCCGATACCAACTCGGAAACGCGCGTTCCAGCTCGAGCCGTGATCAAGAACTCGGACGGGTCGTAACTGACGACTCCGGCCCACTCGGTCACATCCAGACGCACGATCGCAGCTTCGCCGCTCCCAGCCGAGAGCGCCGGTTTCGTCCGACCACCGATCGGCAGGAAACACGACTCGTCGTCGCTGGATAGTTGCCGCATGAACTGCTCTTTGTCCGTCATAACTCCCTTCCCATACATTGATCTCGGCAACCGAATCGGGGCGGGCCCTTGCCGTGGACCACGGCGTCACCCTCAATGCGTCCCCCGAGGCTTTCCGGCAGCTGCGCCACGCTAGTTGCGCCCAGCGAGCGTCTTCGCCTGCTGCACGTAGTCTAAACCAATCTCGTCCATCCATAGACCGCTCAGCTGCCGAAACACCTCGCCCTCCCCAACGCTCGGGAACGGCACTCCCTCCAGGCTCGCAGCCGGCCAGAGACAACCGGACGAGCCGCAAAGCAGCAATTCCGTCGCAGCCTGAGCCCTGACAACCGAAATAGGTTCACAGCGCACCTCTAAACCGACGCCCTGAGCCAATCGAAGCGTCCGCGCCAAACTCACTCCATTGAGTATGCGATCCAGTGGGGGAGACACCATCGTCTTGGCATTCTCGACAACGATCAAATTGGCAGCGGAAGTCTCCGTCAGGTGCTGATCGAGATCCAACAGGACGGCGCCGGCACTGCCACTGATCTCCGCAGCCTGCCGGTCCGCCAAGTAGTACTGCAACCTCGCTCGAGTCTTGATCTGAGGAGACCAGCATGCGGTAGGGACATTCCGCGGTTCGGGAATGATTAAATGCTGTCCGCACTCGAACCAATCCGCAAGTGTGGTCCAGGCGATAGCCCGCGGATAAACGATGACGGTCGGTCCCCCACGCGGATCCCCGACCCGCCCGGGCGTGGCGACCAGAACGATCGAGAAATCCTGGCCTTCAAATGCGCCCCGATTCCTGTCGGCGCACTGACCAACCAGGCTTTCCAAGTCTTGCCCGGCGGGCAACTGAATCCCCACCGCAGCGCAGCTGTGCAAAAAACGATCGACGTGCGACCGGACATCCAGCGGCACGGCGTTACACGTTCTTAGTCGATCCACGATGACCGCACCCTGCACAAATCCCCAATCGTCTAGAGCCAGATGCACTTGCTCTGACGGCAACCAGCCATCTTGGGTCCAGGCTACCATCGCGGTCATAAATGAACCCGAAAAAGGGAGGGAGGACTATTACCGGGTGGATCCGCGTCTAGCGCCCTAACACGTTCTCTATCGCGCGGTAGTATGCGCGGCACTTCAGATATGCCAGTTCCGCATGGGTGCGACCAATGGAACCGCGACAATCAAACTGTAGGATCTTGGGGTTCGGGTGCAACGGCTCCGAGCTTCGCGGTTCAAGAATTCCGGCAAATCCAGCCGCGACGGGAGACGTCGAGCGATCGAAAAAACGGAATCGGCGTAAGATCGGATCACTTGAATTATAGAGGTTAACCATCTGATCCACTTTGACCAAGGCCTGACGATAACGCCCGCAGTGAGTCAGAGCAGTCCTGTCGAACGCGGGAGCCATCAAACTCACTCGCACGCAATGCTCGGGAGAGGTAGGAGCACACACCTGCCGGCCCGCCAGTGTGCCGCCACCGGCCAGGTGCAAGGCACCGCAGATAACGGGACCACCAAAACTGAATCCAACCAGCCCCATCGGCTCGTCAGGCGGCAGTTGTTGCAATAGCGTCGCCAAGTAGTAGGCATCGGCGTCCAGTCGATTCTTCTTGCCAATCACGTCTCTCGCGAAATGGTCCTCTCGCTCGCTGGGCCACGAAAACGCGATGAATCGAACAGGCTCACACTTCCTCGCACATAGCGTCCGGTAGACCGTCAAAGCTCGACTGCGCGCTTCCGGCTGACACATCCAGTTACCGTGGACGTAGATCACCGTCCGCGCCGGAGGCTCCGTCCCGACATCGACGAGCAAGTCAGACATCGATGCAGTACGCCACAGGCAATCCAGTTGTCGAGTGACTGTCAGTTCCGGACACTCGTCGGTTCGGGGACACTCCGAAAGACCTCTCGAACTGACCTCCCAAACGGAATCACACGCTCGGACCGGACCATCGGCCTTCGCGGAGTTGGAATCCGAGAACAGCACCACAGCCGCGAACATCATCACGCGTCCGAAACAGACGCCGGTTAGACACGGCCACGCGAGCGCACGCTGAGTCTTGACACGGTCTGCTGGATTCGGTGGGGGCTGGTTCATGATGGGATCGTGCTGGTGGGCAGAAACGTTTCGGACGCTGGCCGCCAAAGATACGGATTGGCGATTTCTCAGGGAGTCGATTCCATCGATCGTCCAGCCGAGCGAGCGCAACGTCTTGGGCGGAGTACGTATTTTCTTGTGTCTTTAGAACCGCTAATCTCTAAAACCTAACGCGGAGATGGAATTGGTTTGCACAGTTGGCAACGCGTTTTGCCAATGTTCTAAGCAGTCTTCTGGGCGACTAACCGCGCACTGGTTTCTAAGCCGTGCTCAGTCATCCATGGTGGTACGGATTTAAGGGAATACGACAGCTCGCACGGTTGTAGTACTTGCTTCCGCCTCCCCAAACGAACTGGCGGCAGGAGATCATCGACGAATCGTGCACAGAATCAACACAATGTTGAGAAATTTCTTCATGTTTCGTTTGCACATCGTTTGCCGTGTCGTAGATTTCTGAGGGTGGAAATGAATCATGCCGATTGTCGAGACTTTGTCAGAGAGGAAACGAAAATGAGACAGATCGCTTTACTCGGAATGCTCATCGTGTTGAGTACCGGTTGTGGGCGTAGCTGGATGCCTTATCTGTTCCGCGGCGCTCCATGTCAGTCCGGTTGCGGAGCCAACGCACCGGCATTGCCTGCACCGCTACCAGCGGACAAGGGCTGCACCAACTGTGGAAATGCCGCCAGTGCCGGCTACGGTGTGTACGAAGAAGAAGTCGTTGGAGGCGACTACTACGGAAGTGGCGTCCTCTATGATGGGTCGAGCCTGCCCGGAAATGCAGTGGGAGAGGGAGTCCTCTCGACCCCGCCGATGGTGCCACCTCAGTCGGAACAATAGTCAACCGCGTAGCGCGAGACGAATCGCATAATCGGCGACCACCACAGATTCCAGTGCCTTCACACGCAAGTAAGCGGCTCGTGCCTTCCCGGGGGTAGGCTCAGCCGCTTGCTTTTTTTGCCGCCCACTTGTTCTGCCCTGCTTCCCGCTCAGCCTCGCCGTGCCCGCGCTCCTAGTCGAACTACACTGTATCCTGGAATCCTGGATCCTGGACTAGCCCCATGCGGTGCCAGCCGCCATGGCCGGCCCCTTCGGCAAGAGCAAGATTAAGAAAACGGGCACGATTAAGAAAACCCCACCCACGGTGCGGTGACTGAAGCATTCCACAGGTTGACCTCGAAAAAAACTCCGGCGACTCAGGCGCTCGTGCCCGAATGGCTCGCAACGGCGGCCAGCTTGAACGACAATGGGGCTATCTTGGCACGCCACTCGCACTTCTGGTGCGCCGGAACGTTGAGCGTGCCCACGACTGAATTTGGAGCTGTTTGCCATGATGTTTTTGAGGATTCTACCGCATAGAACACTCTTCTTCGCCCTTGCCATCAGTGCCGGTTGTTGCCTTTTGACAACACCGGAGATTTCTGCACAGGATTCGACTTCTCTAACCGGGGGAGCGAGTACTACCGCAGGTTCTGAGCAGACTGGTGAACCTGCCGAGGCCGAGTTCTTGCAATACGTCGCGCCCAAAACAGTGGAGATGCTCGTCGGACTGCGTCTGACCGCCGGTGACGGCGACATGATTCGAACGTCAGCGATGACGGTCTTTCCGACCGATTGGCCAGAGCAAAAAGTGGAGATCGTCGAAGTCAACATTCCCCAACCGTTTCGTTATGGATTTCGCGACTTGCCAGGCAACAACAAGCAATTGCTCTTCCAGTCGCAGTTGCTCCCGGCTCACGCTACCGTAGAAGCCACGATCAGAATCCGAATCCAGAAGAGTCATATCGTTGGGCCGGTCGACACCACGTCTTTGGTCATTCCTCGTCGCATCCCACGCAAATTGAAAATATTTATGGGCAACAGCCCGTACATCGAGGCCAACAGTTCCGAAATTCGAAAGATCGTAAAAGAGATCGACGAAACGGATCCTCTGACCGACTGGAAGCGGATCGAGATGCTCTATGATTGGGTACGTGACAACATCGCCTATGAGCGTGGCAAGCTGAAATCAGTACGTGAGGCACTGCGAGATCGAACCGGTGATTGCGAAGAGCTGACCAGTACGTTCGTCGCGCTGTGCCGTGCCGCGCGGGTACCGGCGCGATGTGTTTGGATTCCCAATCACTGCTACCCTGAGTTTTATATGCAAGACCAGGACGGGAATGGGTATTGGTTTCCATGCCAGGCTGCCGGTACGCGAAATTTTGGTTCCATGCCGGAGTACTTGCCCATTCTGCAGAAGGGTGATCGGTTTAAGGTACCCGAAAAACCGGAGCTGCTGCGTTACTTGGTGGACTATCTTTCAGCCGATAAAGTTCGGGGTCGCAAAGATCCCCAGGTGAAATTTGTGCGGCAGCTGCTTGGGGATGCGGCCAATCTTAGAAGCCCGGAACCGGACCAAGAGACAGCCAGTGAACTTCCGGACCCATGATACGCTGCCACCCGGCACGCAGCATGCCAATTGGGAAGCCCTCGCACTTAGCAGACGGGGGCTTACGAACCAGGGTGATCTACAGCATGATGCTTAGTGCCTTCCGCGCCAGGCGATTGGAGCTGTTCCAAGCCAAGCCCGGATAAAGGCGAGCCACTGCAGCCCAACGAAGATGGCCACGGCGACCGGGTGAGCCAAGACACCCAGAGTCGATTGATGGAGCCGCCCGGCGATGAGAGCTCTTGGTAAAAAGCTGAAAACGGTTGCGACCCCGAGCAGGCTTGTCGGAAGCGCGTTCCAACGATAAACCAGTGCATGAGCGAACGAGAGAATCGGCAGAACCGAGGCTCCCAAAAGCAAGCAGGTGAACAACGCGATCAACTTGGAATTCGCAATCGCCTCATTCGCATTCTTGAGCAAACCGCGCGAGACCTCGTTCCAGCCGGCGTACATACGCACGCTGGCGATATCGCTCGCGTCAAACAGGTCGGTCTGCAGCCCTGCGGCTCGAAACGCGCGGGGTAGCTTCAGCCCGTCATGCCGGGACGAACGGATACTCTCGTGACCACCCGCGGCAAAGTAAGCTGTCCTGGTTGCCAGGAAGAGTTGCCCACAACCGGCACCAAACTGAGGCTGGCAGGTGGCCCGCATTCGATCCAGCGGCAGATAGCCCAACAGCACAAAATGCATCATCGGAATCAACAACTGCTCTGAGACGCTGAGCGTAATCTGCCGAGGAAAACCACTCGTCAACGCCACACCCGACCGGTCCAGCTCTTCGACCATCCGGCACAGCGCTTCTTTCTCGAGCCGAACATCGGCGTCCATAAACAGCAACCGGTCGAACTTGGCAAGCTGAGCCAGCTGCCAGCAAGCGTGCTGCTTTCCGTTCCAGCCATCCGGCAGCTTGGGCGCCTGCGACAGTCGCACGCGAGAGTCCCTGCTCGCGATCTGAGACACGATGGCCGGCGTCTGATCGGTGGACGCATCATCCATCACGATGACTTCGAATTCGACGTCCTGATTCCGAAGCACAGCATGCACCGCATCGGCAATACCGCTTTCTTCATCGCGAGCGGGAATCAATACCGACACTGGTCCACGCGCCTGATCGACCGCGTCTTCGCACTTAGGCGCTCGATGAAACAGCGGCAGATTTCGCATCACCAGCAGCGTCGGCAAACCTGACAATCCAACCAGTGCCAACGCATACAATACAAATATCAAAACCGGCGGTCCTCGCGGGAAGCATTCAATCGATGTAGAGGAACTCGTTCGTATTGAGTAGAGCGAGGCAGGCAGTCAGCAGGTTCTCCTCCAACATGTCATTCTCGGCAGTTAGCAAGTCCCCAAACCGGGTCTGCTCAGCCCCCGAGGGACGACGCGCGAGCGCTCGAACAAACAGCGACTCCACCAAGCGCTGAATCTGTAAAGGGGATTCGGTTTCCAGCGACGCAAGCAGCCGGTCGCGCAGTCCTTTCGCGGCCGAAAGCGACAGATCGCTGTTGAGCATCTGCAAAGATTGGATCGCGGTTGTCGATCGGTCTCGCCTGGCACAACTTGCGCCGCCATCAGGTCGGTCGAATGCGTCGAATATCGGATATCGCAGATTTCGACGAGCAAAAACGTAGATACTTCGGCGCGACTGATCGGCCGGGTTGTCGTTGGACGTCCATTGCCCCTTGAGAAGCGTCTCCAATAATTCTTGCGGCAGTGGTGGCCTGACGCTCTCTCCGCCGATCTGCCGATTGAGTTGCCCGCTCACCGCCAGTAGGGCATCTCGAAGCACCTCTCCCTGCAGTCGCTGGCGCGGAAAACGGCTATACAACTCGTTGGTGGCGTCGCGCTGCACCCGCTGAGTCCACTGGATATCACCGTCCCCGTCCCCGCGACTTGCCTGTCGGTAGGTCGCCGAGAGCAAGATCGTCCGGTGCAAGCGTTTGAGGCTCCAACGCTCGCGTCGCAACTCGGTTGCCAGCCAATCGAGCAGTTGGGGGTGAGTGGGGCCGCCTGCCACCACGCCAAAGTCGCTTGGATTCTCGCAGAGACTCCGTCCAAAGTGATATTGCCACAGGCGATTCGCGATCACGCGCGCCGTCAGCGGATTGGAATCTGAGAACAACCAGTCGACCAGTCCAAGCCTCGGAGACTGGGGATCGCATTCGAACGACTGCCCTGCCGGTACCGCCACGCGTGGCACTCCAGGCAAGACGACAGCCCCTGGCTGCTTGAGTTCTCCACGATGATAAAACCGCGCCGGAGCCGAACTGGATTGCCGAACCAGAAAATGGACCGGCTGGTCGCGTTTCATTTGAGGAATAGACGGCTCGAAAACAGCCCGAAGACGGTAAAAATCGGCCTGAGACAGCGGATCATATTTGTGATCATGGCACTGGGCACAGTGCAGCTGCAACCCGAGGAAAACGGCTCCCACCGTCGAGGTGATCTCGTTCAATTTGTCGTGCCGCCGCAGATCCTGTTCATTGATATCCGGCATATCAGGTCCTGCCAGACAAAACATGGTTGCGATTTCGGCTTTGGGGTCCTTGCCTTCGCTACCGACTAGCTGTTGGTGGACGAAGCGATCGTAAGCCAGATCGACGTTGAGTGCATGGATTACCCAGTCACGGTACTTCCACGCCTGGCGCCGCACCTTGTCATGTTCGAAGCCATCGGTCTCAGCGTATCGAGCCAGATCCAACCAATACTGAGCCCAACGTTCACCATAGGCGGGTGAACTGAGCAGACGATCGACCAGGCGCTCATACGCGTCCGCGGCCAAATCGTTTTCGAACTGGCTTAGCTCCTCCGCGGAAGGTGGTAGGCCATGCAGGTCAAATTTCAGGCGTCTAAGCAACGTGGCTTTGTCCGCCTGCCGCGCCGGCCCCAGGTTGTTTGCCTCCAACTCGGAGAGAATAAAAAAATCGACCCCGGTCATGGGCCAACTGGTTCGTTGGACCGAGGGCAGATCGGGACGACTAATTGGCTCAAACGCCCAGTGCTGCCTGTCACTCTCCACGATCGGCGGCTCGACGAAATCCCTCTCGGGCTCAGCGGTCAAGCCAACCGCGCCGATCAACATCCAGGGTACGATCCATGGGTAGATACGTTTCACGCCAAAACCTCCCGTACGATTTCGACGTCATCGGTGGGCCCGATCAACCGCTCGTCCAGACCATTGTGGAAGAACGAAAGCGCCTCATGATCGATTCCGAGCAGATGCAGTAGCGTCGCGTGAAAGTTGCGAATATGGACGGGGTTCTCGGCGGCTCTCAATCCGATAGGGTCCGTCGCGCCGTGGACATAACCTGCCTTGACTCCACCCCCGGCAAGCCATGTGCTGTATCCCCACGGATTGTGATCGCGTCCGGTTCCGGATTCACTCATCGGCATGCGTCCGAACTCACCTCCCCAAATGATCAACGTATCGTCCCACAGTCCGCGTTGCTTGAGATCTTGCAGCAGAGCCGCCACCGGTCGATCCGTGGCCAGACAGTGTTTTGTATGATTCTTCAGGACATCGCTATGGGCATCCCAGCCGTTGGTATCACCGGAGTAGACCTGCACGAACCGCACACCTCGCTCAATCATGCGTCGTGCCAGCAGACAGCGCCGGCCAAAATCCTCAGTCGGCTTCTGGTCAATCCCGTACATCCGGATCGTTGCCGAAGACTCTTCGCTCAAGTCCACCAGCTCAGGAGCGGCAGCCTGCATTCTGAACGCCAACTCATACGCCTTGATTCGCGCCAGCAATTCATCATCGGCATCACGCTTGCGGAGATGTTCTTGGTTCATTTGCTGCACTAGCTGCAGAGCCCTGACCTGCTGCCGACGCGAAAAGCCTTCCGCAGGTTGTAAATGGAGGATCGGTCGAGCGCCGGCACGCATGGTCACGCCTTGATAGCTTGCCGGCAGAAAACCGTTACCCCATGCCGGCGGTCCCCCTTTGAGACCTCCCGCCGGATCGGGCAATACCACGAAAGCGGGTAAGTCTTCATTTTCGCTGCCCAACCCATAGGCGACCCAGCTGCCAACGCTCGGTCTGCCCATGAGCACACTTCCGGTGTTCATCTGATAAACCGATTGCGGATGGTTGACGCTGTCGCCATGCATGCTGCGAATCACGCAGAGGTCATCCGCGTGGGTGGCGATCTCCGGTAGAAAATCGCTGACCTCAATCCCTGATTCACCTCGCGGCCGAAATGGTTTGATCGGGCCCAACAAAGGATTCTGCGCCACTTTGCGGCGGGTCATGACTTCGCCAAAA
Organism: Pirellulaceae bacterium; assembly: GCA_028281725.1. Taxonomy (GTDB): domain Bacteria; phylum Planctomycetota; class Planctomycetia; order Pirellulales; family Pirellulaceae; genus Aureliella. The sequence continues at coordinate 13,914 of JANQJJ010000049.1, forward strand.
CTATCCGGCAAAGGCTTCCCGGCCAACCGCGCCAGATCGGGCTTGGGATCGAACAAGTCAACGTGGCTTGGCCCGCCATGCATGAACAACCAGATCACCCGTTTGGCGCGCCGCATGGGCGCAGCCGCAGGCGACTCGGAAGATAACAGGGAAGCCAGAGCTAACGAACCGAAGCCTCCACCGGACTTCGCTAGAAAATGTCTTCTGGAAAGGCTGTGCATGTCGAAGTGCAGTCAGTGATCGGCGGCAGGAAAGTACGGCAGGCAAGATAACCGAGTAAGATGCGGGAGACTATCTAGAATAACGCGTTTGCTCGTAAGCTGCAAAAAGGAATCCGTTTAGGACGAGGATTGAGGAAAAACGGGGAATCAACCCAGGCGGCTACGGATGCTGCACGATCCAAACGGCTATCAATGCCGTCAACGTCAACAGCAGGACAGACGTCCGCGTGGCCCACCGATCCCGCAACGAGTAGGATTTTTCTCTACGAATGCCGCATCCCCAAAGTACGAAAGACGACCCAATCATGATCGTCAGCATGTTTGCCAGAAACAGTAACATCGGCCCGTAGACCAGATGCCGAGCGCCCTGCGGATTAGCCGTCGCTGCAATGGGCCAAGAGAGCAGTGAGATTTGCAGGCCGGCCGTGGCAATCGGCGGAACGAGCGCCGCCGCAATGGCAGCACCAGCCAAAGCCGCAGAAAGATGGCCCCGCGTGCGGGCGAAAGCAGCCGCGGAACCGCCTACCAGGCCGACAAAGAAATCAATGATACTGGGTGAAGTCCGCGACCACATCTCTCCGGTCAGCACCACACCTGACTCGGTATGGATCAGGATGGAGTTGGGTATCAATCTCACCAAAAACCCAAACAATGCGCTGGTCAGCAGAGCGGCCAGAAATCCGATCGCAATGGTCCTCAGGCTGTTGATGAACAAGGGGCGATTCCCCTGAGCAAGCGACAGCCCGGCGCCGAGCAAGGGCGTCATCAAGGGAGCAACCAACATGGCCCCGATGATCACCGCCGCTGAGTCTTGGAGGAGGCCGAAGGACGCCAGGAAAGTTGCCGCACAGATCAGCGCGATGAACTCAAAATCTAGCTGAGAATAGGTACTCAGATCGCTGGCCAGACTGCGCCGCTCTTCACGGCTCATTTGCGGTACGTAGCGGGTCAGTATGCCGGGCAGTTTCCGCTCGAGCAACCACCAAAACCAAGCCCGCTCCCCGCGCACCAGAATGACCGGGCCTACCGCAACCTCGATGGCAGACTTTGCCAGTCTACCTGCTCCATCCACTCCGTCGGCGGCCGCACTGACGAACACCAAGTCCCCTGCCCCATGAGCCGCAGGCGCGTCGCCAGAAACTTCCGATTCCACTTCTCCGGACGGCCTGGCCGACGCTTGGAGTTCTGCAATCGACGTAGACGATAGCTGCGCGTGAGGTAGCATGTGCTCGCATAACCAAAACGCGGCGCCACGATGATCCTCGCCAACCAACCACAGTCCGGTTGGATCGGCTAATAGGCCCGGATGCGGTTCGAAGCAGACGACGGTCGCAGCGACTCGGCGGAGCAGCGCCTTGCGGTTGTCGTTCAACTGATCGAGACCCGAGACGAGTAGCAAACGAAGGGACGCCTGT
>JANQJJ010000081.1 GCA_028281725.1 Pirellulaceae bacterium
GAGAGCTCCTCAATGTCACTGGCACCAATACGGCTCTCAAGCCAAGCATGCACCTCGGCTTCGGAAAATCTCCAGTTGCCCGCAATACGTCGCCCCGGCAATTGCTCCCGGTCTGCCAGACGCCTGACCTGCTGCGGTGTGAGGTGAAGGTAGGCCGCGAGTTGGTTTACGTCGAGGTCCTTAGAGGCCATGGTCGGTTTTCATCTGATTGCTGGGAAGGGGCTGAGTATTCTAGGGCAGCGTATTCTGGGACGGTCTATTCTGAGGGATGGTATTCAGGGAAAGAACCTAAGTGTGCCTACGAGTTGGACACTTTAGCTAGCAAGGGGTCGTCGGGAAACACGGAGTGCTTAGCTGACAATCTTAGAGGCGAAAAGCTGGATTTCGTCTTGACGTTACCTATGATTAGCGAACACCCTGTATAGGCTTGGAATGTCATGGAGTCGGGATGCGACTTGGGCAACCAGGCCGATTGGGTGCCGAAAAACGCCTCAGAGATCAAAGCCAAGGCATTGGAAGTCTTCGGCTAGGTCGTTAGTTCAGTATTATAACGCTAGCACACGTGGCAAGGAGGCCGCAGATGTCTACGTCTTTTCCTAGCGAGGAATCCTCGCACACCGTTTCGGTCAGTCTTCGCAGGTTTCTTGACGAAGCTGTTTTTGTGGGAGCCGAAGACATTGTCGTCCGGCAATGTGTCAATCAGGCGGAGCAATGCCAAGCCGGCGATGTGTTCATCCCGCGACACACCGCTGCGGGTGACGAGCACGACAAGGCCGAGGAGGCGGTCCGTCGTGGTGCGGTCGCCATTGTCTCAGAGCGGATATTGCCTGTTTCGGTACCGCAATGCTTGGTTAGCGATACCCATGAGGTTTACGGCCGGATATGTCAGGAACTGGCTGGCAGACCATCGCAACGGATGCTGACCATTGGGGTCGTTGGTACGTACGGCAAGACGACGACCGCCCTATTCGTAGCGGCCATGCTGAAGCGTTTGGGTGGTGCGGTGGCCTACTACACGTCGCTCGGCGCGAGCGATTCGACTACGTGCGATCGATTGGCAACACGGCCACCGGCGGCACGCAAGTTATCCAAGTGGTTGGCCCAGGCCGATACCGCCGGTGCCCCGGCGGCGATTGTCGAACTGACTCCGGACATGCTCCAAAACCAGGTCGCCGCCGGTGTTGAATTCGATCTGCTCATACTCACCGGGATGCGGACGGGCCAGTATCGGGGTAGCGGCAACCAACGCAGTTTGGGCCAGCTGTTGCAACGCGTGGCGGGCAGCATGAAGCCGCACGGAATGCTATTGGTCAACGCCGATGATGCCTGTGCAGCGCAGTGGGCGGAAAAATCCGATCTGCCGACGGTCACCTACGGCATCGATGCGGCGGAGGATGTCCGTGCCAAGCGGCTTTCTCGAGCCGGCGGTCAGCAACAGCTACTGGTGATGACGGGCAACATGCTCATGCCGTTGACACTCAGCATTCCCGGCGATCACGTCGCACGCGCCGCCTTGGCTGCCGTCGCCACGAGCTGGATGTTTGACTTCTCCGTTCCCGAAGCCATTGCCGGCATCGAGTCTCTAGAGTCCATTCCCGGACGCATGCAGCGCCTCAGTCAGGCCGTGGACGTTCCGTTGTACATTGACGCGGGCGAAACGCCCGATCGCGTCGCCGTTGCGCTACACGCCATCAATCAGCATCAACTCGGACCGGTGACAGCGGTGGTCGACCTGAGTCGGTCGCTGGATCCTCAGTGGCGACAGCGGTTGGGCGAAGTGCTCGACAGAGGGGCCAGACAGATCGTACTGAGCGCCTCGGATATGCCTCTGGAGATGGCCCAGTCGGTTGCCATGGACGTGCTGGGCGGTTGTCGCAGCCCCGGACGCGTCCAAGTGATTCCCGATCGAGAGGCGGCCATTCGCTGGGCGGTAGAAAATACGGACCAAGGCTCGATCGTGCTGTCCGGCTGCGGAATCAGCAGCTGGGTCGATCGAGACGGCCGGATGGTCACCGACGAGACGATTGCCAAGCAGGCGATCAGCCAGCAGAATCAACGGACACCGACACCCGTACTGAGTATTTTTCCGCCAACTGAGCCCACAGCCTTTTTTTCCCATTGACGTTCAACCGCCTGATTGAGTATTTCACGAAGAACGAGCAGGTTTTCCAAGTTGGTCCAGACCGGCCATCCGCTCAGCGGCATGGGAGCCAGCAAACGAGGCCACCCCTTATTTCACGGAGGAATTAGGGTCCCGAGCTCGTAGAAGAGACAGGATGTCGATCAGTGGAAGCTCTGTCGTTGGCTATGCTTTTGCGGGAAAACGTAGCTGGCCTCCCTCCTGGGTCGGAGCAATTTGCTGGCAGGATGTGGTTTCTGGGTCAATCACTCCTTCCGGAGCTTCGCGGCAGGGCTTAAGTCTGCGCACCGGAGTGACTTGGTTTTCCATTTCGCTCCGGTGCCAGGGAACACCAGCCTTCGCAGTTCGCCCAGAGCTGCGAAGGCTTTTTTATTCTCTGGCCGGTATGAAGATGCCGCCCTGGTCTTCCCTGGTTCGCCCACTGGCCAGCCCCCGAACCGATCGTTCGGCCGGCAATTATCCTCTCGGCCAGCCCGCGATGAGCATTTCTGCTATTATTGATGCTCCGCTAGTCGTCCTTCCTCCCCATGATAACCCACCCACCGGAGTCTCCTACATGCGTTCTCGAATCGTAGCCGCTGGAATCGTATTAACCGGACTGCTGATTTGCCAGGCACACCCGTTTGCCCAAGAAGCAACGCAACGTAACAAGAAGGCTAAGCAGGGCCAGGCGCGGGCCGTGCGGTTGGTTCCCGCCGCCAAGGCGTTTTTGGAGGGCCTCAGCGACGAACAGCGTAGCCAGGCAACCATGGAATACGGATCGGACAAACGAGTGCAGTGGCACTTCATACCGATGGAGACTCGCAAGGGACTGCCCATCATGGAAATGGAGGCAGCTCAGAAAAAGGCAGCCATGAAATTGCTGCGAGCTGCCGTCAGTAAGCTTGGCTACGACCAAGCCTCAATCATTATGCAGCTCGAAGGTGTGCTACTGCAGCTCGAGGGACCCGAGAGCAAAGGTAGACGCAATCCGGAAAAGTACTACTTCACGATCTTTGGAAAAGTGGGACAAAAGGAGCGTTGGGGGCTGAGTATCGAGGGGCACCACCTGTCGCTGAATTTTGTCCTTAATGGCAACACGATCATCGATTCGACTCCTCAGTTTTTTGCCAGCAACCCAGCTGAGCTCAAAGAGAGCTACGGCGAGCAGTTCCCCAAAGGACTGCGCGTTTTGCGCGCCGAAGAACAACTGGGCTTTAAGTTGGTCAAGAGCCTGAGCGAGACGCAACTTGCTGGGGCCAAGCTGCCTGGAGATGTTCCAGCAGAGATTCGTGCGGCGGGTCAGCCGCAGCCGCCAACCGACCCAGCGAGAGGCATTTCGGCGGCCGATCTAACCGAGGAGCAGCGAGGCGTCCTGAAAAAGCTGATGCGTGCCTATACGGCGAAGATGAAACCGATGGTCGTCAAGCAACGCTGGGAAGCAATTGAAAAAGCGGGATTTGAGAAAATCAAGTTCGCTTGGGCTGGCGCGACTCGACCCGGCATTGGTCACTACTACGCTGTCCAAGGGCCGACCTTTGTGATCGAATTTGTCAACGTACAGCCGGACGCTGCCGGCAATCCCGCCAACCACGTTCACTGCGTCTGGCGGGATATGCAGGGCGATTTTGATCTGCCAATCGCCACCCAGTAGAATCGGACCCGCACCCTTTCTAAAGTCACAGGCACGCTCCGTGTTGCCTGCTACTCTGGAGCTTGCGCCCGTCGTTTCCCCCAGGTGCTGCGTGAATCATCCGGGCTGAGGCACGGCCGATTCTTCCATCTTGTTTTTCAGATCGGTCAGGTCGCCCTTGAGGCATTTGATCATCGAGCCTTTCATCATCGGCGCCATCAGGCCGCCGATGACTTTGGCGCTCAGCGTCAGCGGTGTCGCAGAGAAGCTCATACAGACAACGGTTTCCTCCCCATCGACGCGGAACGTAAAGACCGTCTTATAGTGGCAACCATGGTTGGTGCATTCGACCGTGTAGCTGCGAGGAGCGTCTACCGAAGTGACTTCCATCTCCTCGGTACACTCTTTGCCATACATCTTGCGCGTTTCCCGGAACCGAGTTCCCGGGCCGATCGGACCGTCGGTCAGCACCTCCATGCGAGTAATCTGACTGGACCATTCAGGGCATCCACGCAGGTCAAGGGACGTGTTAAAAACGGCCTCGAGGCTGCCGACGATACGCTGCTCTACTTTGATTTCCGACATGTTTTTACAATCCAGTCACCAGCAACTCCGCAGCCATTTCTCGAAGCTGCGTAGCCATCTGGAGGAGCTTGGTAGAGCGGGCGGAGCGTCCGTGTTGAGACATGCGAGCAGCCTCCTGAGCGATGCTTCGGGCCGAAGCATTCAGACGTCCGACGGTTGCCAGACGTGCGTCCAGAGCCTCGAAGTACTCGTCACCTTGTCCTTGTACCTCCTCCCCTGCCCTATCGCTGATGCCGTCCAGGCTTAAGGGGAGATCCTTCCCTTGCTGATCCGAGAACAAGTTGCGAAACTCCTGAAAGATCGGATTTTTTCTTAACGCCTCCGCATTGTCCAGGGATGGAACTTCGGGTAATTGTTCCAGTGATGGAAGGGAAGGCAGCGGATCGGTTTCCAAGTCGGAAACACCGGAAGAGAGCGACGGCGGAAGTTCCGGCTGTTCCTGGTTGGCCTGATCCGTCGGGTCGGCCTGCTTCGTCGGGTCGGCCGGTTCTAGCTGACTTGGAACGGTCGGCTCTTGAGCACGGGTGTCTCTCCAAAGTGGTGTAGACGCAACGATGAGCGTACTGGCTGCGAGCAAGCCACAGGAGATCAGGAACCAGCGTGGAATTGGCATGTCCATTTCTTGAGTTGAGGTAACGAGGGATGTGTCGCAGGCTACGGAATCAAGCTTGTTTCCAGGTTTAACAGTTTGCGGACCGCTGGGGCCAGTTTTTCACCGCGAACATGGATGGCCGCAACGTTTCCGTCAGGGCCGATAAGAATCATAAAGGGAATGGCGCTGATGCCCAACTGCTTGGCGAAGTCCGATTGGAAGCCCAGGGCATTCTTGTCCTCGGCATGGAAGGTACGCCAAGGAAACGCTCGTTTTTGAACAAACATTTCGGCCGGTGTCAGGCTTTCATCCATATTGACGCTGACCACGTCAAAACCCTTTTCCGCAAGATCCGCGTAAGTTTCACGGATGTTAGGAATCTCTTGCAAGCAGGGAACGCACCAGGTTGCCCAGAAGTCAACGATCAGGGCTTTCCCTTGATAATCACTCCAGTTGAACGGCTGGCCGTCGAATCCGATCAGGCCTGATAGCGGAAGTGGTTTGCCAATCAAAGAGACACGCTTCAGGTGGCCAGCCAGAATCGCCTCGATTTCCCCCGCACCCTCTTGGGCATCCAAGGTTGCCAGGCTCTGGCGAATCACCTCCACCAACTGCTGACTGAGATCGACGTACCCACCATATTCGATATTGGTAATGGTGCCCGCAAGCTGCTCCAACGTCTGAATGCTGGGGAACGCCTCGAAAAGTCCGCGGGCAGCTGCCAGCAACGCTTGCGGGTCAAAACTCTCCGAACCCATGCTGCGCATCGCAGCGCCAAAGTTCTCGAGGGCCTGGCTGCCATAGGTCTCGAGGCCCCAAGCCTCTCCGCGGAGCTGTGGATCGGGGGAATCGCGATACTCGGCGACGAGAATTTCGTCCATTTGTTTGGCTGCTTCGGCAAATCCCATCTGGCTGAGTATCTGACGAGCTTGCTGCAACATCATGAACTCGGGAAAGTTGCGGTCTTCGGGACGCACAAACAGGTTCTTGGCTTGTTCCACTAGCAGCGCCGGGTCCGAGCTGACGCCATTTTGGAATGCCTGCAACTGAAATCCCATCAAGACAACTCGGCTCTGGTGAGCCAAATCGGCGTCGTCGGAGTCGGCGAGTTCCCTCGCAAAACGCTCCAGCTCTTTCGCCGCTTCTACGTCACGCAGGCCACTCATGTGGGATAATGCGACCAGTTGAGCCATCTGTCCGGTCTTGCGTTGCTGGTCGGTTGCATCTGCCGCCGCGACGAGCCGCCGGCCCGCCTCCAGCTTCATTCTCCCCAGCCGCAAACCCCCTTCGGTGTAGGTCTCTTTGTCAACGATGTTGTTGGTGCCTGCAGTAATCAAGTCTTGAATCGCGGTGTCGATTTCGTTGATGTAACCGACCAACTCGCCTGGGTTCGTCGTGTTACTCTCTTGAAGTGTCATGAATGGGCGCTCGACCGCCTGCGTCTGGTCGGTCTGTACCGGCGTCGCGAAAGCCGGTGGGGAAACCGGTGGCGGCGCGGTAGCTGGTGGCGGCGTGGTTCGCCCTGCCTGGTCGGAGAGGCGCGCGTCAGCCGAAGTCGATTCGGCCTCGTTGTCTGGAGTGACGTTGCCCACCGATGGCTTGTCGACCGGAGAGTTCGCCGGTAGCGAGCCATCGCTGTTGGCGGTGACGTTTTCGGGTGTGACTCGGTTACAGCCTGCAACCAGCAGTGCGATTGCCGCCGCATAGGTCAACTTGCCAAGGTCCGTCGAGAACATGTGATGCAATCCTTCCTATCCAATTTTTGATGCTCGGTGTATTTAGAGGACGGGTGTACTGATCACCAGCTAGTTTTCCTCCGCCGTGGAATCCGACTTGCCTCCAGACGCGTCTTCCTGGACCGGCCCGGCCGCTGGAGTCGGCGTTTCGAACAGCATCTGCACAATGCGATCCAGTTCAGAGTCACGGGCTTCGAGGGAGACCACGATTCCCTCTTTATTTAAAAGCAGGACGGTTGGCAGCGAGGAAACGCCCAATTTCATTTGCAAACGTTCCTGTGGATCATCCGCGTTATCGTGGATGATTGGCCAGGGCAGCCGAGCTTTTTCCAAGTAAGCATTGAGACTTTCTACGTCACCGTCCAGACTGACTCCTACAACTTCGAGTCCCTTTTCCCGGTACTTGGCGAGGTGTTTCCGGAGTCGCGGCACCTCACTGAGGCAGGGTTCGCACCAGCTGGCGAAGAAGTCGACGATCAAGTACTTGCCAGCATAGTCATCCACATCGATCTGCTGGCCGTCAAGCGACTGGGCACTGAGTTCCAACTTGTGGCCGAGCAGATTCAACCGCCTGACAGCAGCCTGAAGGTTTACTCGGAGACTTTGCATTTCTTCTCGATGGTCTTCCGCAAGCAAACGATCAAGCAGCTGATAGGTGTCGCGTGCGGGGCCCTTATCGGGTTGCAGCTCCAGCATGGCCGCAGCCAGCATGCCGGTCTGGATGTCCGGTAGGGAAAGCTGCTGGCGGCTTTTCAGGAAGGCATGAACTTGCTCCAACGTCTTTCGCTTTGCGTCTTCACCAAAGTAGGTCATCAAAGCAACGGACGCAGAAATCATATCTAGCTCTGCCTGCTGATAACGTGGCGTCTGTTGATTGGCTTCCAGCAGAGTTAGCAATTCTTGGGATGCGTCGCGTATGGCGGTCTGCATCGCCCGATATTGCTCAGGTGAGACTGGCTGAGAAGACTTCGCTTTGCGAATAATCTCGCTCAGAGTCTTCTCATCGGCCTGCGGCGGAATGCTCAGATCCGGAAAGGGCGGCTGGGCCTCGGTGTCCGTCGATTGACCGGACTGGGGGGCTTGGGCCAGCAGCCGAGATGGTTCGCGGCCAATGTAAACAACGTTCAGTACCATAGCTGCCAGACCATAAGCCGACAACGTTGCGAGAGCTGTTCTTTTGAACCGTAGCATCAAGGGATTCCGATGACCATAAGGCAGCGAACGGTTAAGCCGTGTCCGGGAATTTTCACAAAAGAACCAGGCACTGCGATTGCCCATGTATCTCGCAGCAAAATCCGTGAGCGGAATGGTGCTATCCGCCGGTAGGTTGTTGGGCGTACCAGCGGCCAGCGGCGTGCCGCTCACTCTTATCAAGCGCAGTGCCTAGTGTCACGACAGACCGCGTCCCATTCTACCCCCTGCGAAGTCTCACCCCAAGTCCGAGCAGCAGGGACCGTCCAGCACCGGTGTTTCGCTCACTTTTATGAGGCCGACGCGCTATTTTTGAAACGCTGGCAGTCTCAACTTGTCCTCCCGCGCAGCAAGGCAGGTCGAAAACGGCTGCTAGGATTCTTCTGGTATGATGCGCAGCGATGCGAACGCTCCCGCATGCCGAATCGGTGGCGGCTATCGCAGAAGAGGCAGGTCTCAAAAACCAGCGCCGGACAACCGCCGCAGCGGTGTCGAAGAGCATTGATGTTCCCGAGCCGTAATCGGCTCGGGAGCGTCAATCGATCTGGAATTCCAGATGGGTTATCGCCAGTAGCGGACGCGGTACCATCCATCCGCTCCGCGCACCGCAGCATCAGCCACCAGAGTCATCCCGCCTCTTGGCGTGCAGGTCGGCGCATTGCGCGAGGAAGAACTCCAGCCAACCCCGCAAAACCGAACACCAGGAACGACGCCTTGAATGTGTCCTTTGTAACGTCGTGCAGCCATCTTGCGGGCTTCGGCTTCCGCCTGTGCCTGATAGCCGCTGGCTGCCGCTGGTCGATAGTTATGGAACTGACCACAACGCGGGCAGGCCGATTGCGCGTTGGCCGTAGCCACAGAACCTACAATAACCAAGCAGCCCAACAGGAAATTTTTGAGAAATCGCATTTTCACTCCCTTATCGCGAGTCTGAGACAACTGCATCCCGCCAGCACCCTGCGAGCGGATTTCGATGCATGCGACTTCAACACAGATAAGCCGCAGCTACGGAAGTGCACAACCACCACCGCCGGGGTGTGGCAAGCATTGTCTTGGCGTTAGTGGGGCGCGAGGTTTCTTAAGGAGTTTTCAAGGGGAGAATCGGAACCGGTGTTGTCAGCGAATAAATGTTCTCGAATTGTTTCTCTGTTGCCAAGTGCGACAGAAATTGTGGTCGCAGCGGGGCTTGAAAGATATCTGGTTGGCGTTAGCCACGAATGCGACTTTCCGCCCTCAGTGGCTACGCTTCCGAAGTTGACGCGTTGCTCGATCGGGAGCGGGATGTCGAGTAGCGAGATCGATGCGGCGGTGCGCGAGCGTCTCAGCAGTGGTGGATCTCTGTATGAGCTTGACGGGGACCTGCTTCGCCAGCTCCAGCCCGACTTCATTGTGACGCAAGGGTTATGTGACGTGTGCGCGGTTTCCGAGAGTGATGTCCGAAGTGTAACTCGGTCGCTCGCCGTCCAGCCTGAGATACTGAGTCTGAACCCGAATTCTCTCAGCGACGTTCTGGCTACCGTTGAGCAGGTTGGCGAGTCGGTGGGCATGATTAGCCAAGGACGCGCTGCCGCAGCAGAACTTCGGCGACGTGTGGAGCAGGTGCGCGAGCGGAGCCGCAGTGTTGGCAGCCAGCCCAAAGTCGTCTTGTTGGAATGGCTCGACCCGCCCTTCTCTGCCGGACATTG
>JANQJJ010000089.1 GCA_028281725.1 Pirellulaceae bacterium
AACCGTTGGATTTGGGTAAGGGGGTCAGGAGTCAATTGTGCACAGCACCCGAAGGGCCGCTGGCGGCAATTGACTCCTGACCCCTTTACCCGACCCAAAAACCGAGCTTTGACAGACCACTAGTAGGTTTGGATTGATCTGAACGCCCTCCGGTCGGTGCTCGCTGACGGTAATCTCAACCATCCAAATCGGTTTGGGATCGTTGGTGAGCAGTTTCATCGCACCTTGCAGCATGCCGAATTCCACCCCTTCGACATCGACCAATACCAGAGCTCGCTTACCCCGGCAACGGTCGCCGAGAACGAGATCCAGAGTGGAAATAGTGGTGGAACGTGCGCTGAAGAACACCGGTCGCGCTGTCAGTTGAGTTTCGCTGATAGCGGGACGTTTCAGACGACCGCTCCCATTCCTCAAGCTGTTCAAGCTTAGCAAAAAAACGCCAAGCCGCGCGCTCAGCTACAATTCGTTGATCTCACCTCGCAATTTCTGCATCCCGCGAAAAATCAGTCCGGCGACTGCCTCGGTCGACCTTCCCAGCTCCTGGCCAACCTCGGCCAGGGTCGCACCGTGCCAGTATTTGAGCACAATCGCCTGGCGCTGCTCGGTGGTGAGGAGCAGCATGGCATGGGCCAGTTGATTGGCCCGTTCGTGCCGATGCAGGGCAGCGCTCGGCGAGGAGGTGCCTGCGGTCAGGAGATTTGCTAGCTGCAACGAAGACTGCTCGACCGCTTGAATGGACTGCTCTCGAGTCACATCGCGGCGCTGCCTCGAAAAATCGCGGGCCATGCCGCACAACACGTTGCCCAAAATCGTCCGTAGCCAAGCGGCCCGTTCCGCGTCCGTGGAACCACGAAACTGCTGGCGAGCCTGATAGGCCTGCAACATGGTTTGCTGCACGACATCCGATGCATCCACCTTACTCTTAAGTCGCGCGTGCAATTGCGTTTCGGCCAGAACCTGGAGATAGGGCCGAAAGGGTTCAAATTCGTCGTCAGATTCTGCGTTTGTCTCGGACATGCCGGCTTTTCTTACAATGGAGTTGGGTATAGTCTAGAACCAAGATGGACCAGGATGGAAGTGGACAAACTCGGCGGTGGCCACCCCAGAGCGTCCCAGTTTTCTCGTGCCCCCAGTTGGCGCCGCCAGTGGGCTTCGGCGCACCAGATGAAATCTAGCAAACTTCGGCGGCAGATCTGTTTCGAAGCCGCCCGGGCGATGTATTTTCGCCATGAATCGGAGTATTACCGCGCAAAAAACAAAGCGGCGCGGCGTATTTGCAAAGGCTGGGTTAAGCCGGCAGATCTACCCAGCAATGCGGAGATCCGCGAGGAAATCCAGTCGTTCGCGCGGCTGCACGAAGGCGCCGCGCGGACCGATAACCTGCTGCAGATGCGTTTGGTAGCGCTGCGGACGATGCGGCTGCTCGAACGCTTCAGACCGAAACTGATCGGCAGTACCTGGACTGGGCACGTCCGCCAGGGCTCCGACATCGACTTGCACGTTTTCTCTGACAGCATCGAAGCGGTCACGATGGCGCTGGACGAACAGATGCTGTTCTATGATGTGCAGCGCAAACGCGTCCGCAAAGATGGTCAGGAGCAGATTTACACGCACATCCACCTCAAGGATCAATTTCCCGTCGAGTTGACGGTGTACGCTTCGAATCTGGTCAATCATGTCTTTAAAAGCTCCATTACGGGCAAAGCGATTGAACGCGCGTCGATATCGCAGCTAGAACAATTCTTGGCCGATGAGCATCCCGGGCTGGAGGTAGACAGTCGTTTGCAGGAAATGGACGACCGTCCAGATCGCTTCCAACTCTTCGCAGCTCTGCTGCTGCCACTGGAGAATGTGAAGCAGCATCCGAAGTATCACCCGGAAGGAGACGTGCTCTACCACAGTCTTCAGGTTTTCGATCTCGCTTACGACGAACGGCCCTATGATGAGGAGTTCCTGCTGGCCGCGCTCTTGCATGACGTCGGCAAAGGTATCGATGCCCACGATCACGTGGGCTCCGGACTCGAGGCGCTCGAAGGTTTTATCAGCGATCGCACGGCTTGGCTGATTGAGTTTCACATGGATGCTCACAAGATTCTCGACGGGACCATCGGGGCGCGAGCGCACCGACGGTTGCGTGAGAACGAAAGCTACGAAGAATTGGTACTGCTTTGTCAGTGCGATCGAAACGGTCGCGCGCCAGGCGTACGGACCAGCGAGTTGGAACAAGCCATCGAGACCATTCGCGAGCTGGGCTATCGCTATGAATGAATCCGAACATGAGCCTGCCGGACAAGCTGGCCGGAGCGAGGTCGGCCGGCTGAAGCAACAACTCAGAGCATGCCTTGGCGATGGGACCTTGGCTTCGGCTCGTGACCAGGGCAGGGCTCAGTTTAGTCCGTCACTCTCCTACGGCCGACATTTTGGCCCGCCAACGCCTGCAGCCAAACCGGCGGCCGTCATGCTGTTGTTGGAACCGAGGGAAAACGGATGGTGTATTCCACTGACCCGACGCCCCAACCACTTGCCCGACCATCCGGGCCAGATATCGTTCCCGGGCGGACGCCTGGAGGGCAATGAAACTTACCAACAGGCCGCCGAACGTGAATTTGGTGAGGAATTGGGAGTTCGGCCGTTTCCTGGAGAAGTGATTGGAAGACTGCAGCCACTATACGTTTACAACAGCAACTATTTTGTTTGGCCCTTCGTGGCAGTCTGCGATCACGCCCAGGACTACACCCCTTTCTCTCCAGAGGTTGAACAGCTGATTCATCTCCCGTTGAGATGCCTGATTGACCGCAGATACTCTGTCCAAGCCTCGTTCTCGCGTGGACTGGTAACGTGGAAGGCGCTGACAATCCAATTTGAACAGGCACAGATCTGGGGTGCTACCGCCATCATGCTCGGTGAATTCGCGGCGATTGCGCGCCGCATGGACCTGTTCGCCGAAGCTCTCTAGCATCACTGCGGGAAGCAGCTGTCCTGTTTTTCCGGCGATTGGTCACCACAGAGCATGGTGGCACCTTCGACGAGACGACAGACGGTCTCCCGCATGACGCCCATATGCCCCCTGAGTCGTGAACAAACGGGTTGCTATAATTGTCAGCACTTGACAGAAATGTTCCGTCAAGTGCTGACTCCTTTGGGCCCCACGGTACCGTGTGGGCTTTGCGCTGGGAAATATGATCAAAGTTGGAATTGTCGGCTGTTCAGGCTACACAGCAATCGAAGCAATCAAGTGGTTGCTTCGGCATCCGGACGCGGAGATCGTAGCCGCGACCAGCCGCAAGGCGGATGGCTCCACCGTCTGTGCCATGCATCCGACACTGACCGGGCGGCTGAATCTGGTCGTCGAGGATCTCGCTCCTGAGCAAGTCGCAGCTCGTTGCGACGTGGTGTTTTGCTGCTTGCCCCATGCGGCTTCGGCGCCAATCGTGTCTCAGATTCTCGACAGTGGTTCCAAAGTGATCGACTTGAGCGCCGACTATCGACTCAGCACGTGTGCACTTTATGAAAAGTGGTATGGGTCGCAGCATCCCGATCCAGGCCGCGTGGGCCAAGCACCTTATGGCTTACCCGAGTTATTCGCTGAGCAGATACGCGGAGCCAACTTGGTAGCCAATCCCGGCTGTTATCCAACCAGTGCGATTCTGCCCTTGGCACCGCTAGTCAAAGAAGGCCTGATTGAAACCACTGGCATCGTAGTCGACGCCAAGAGCGGCGCCAGTGGAGCAGGGCGGACTCCGAAACTGGGTACGCTTTACTCGGAGATCAATGAATCGTTCTCCGCGTACGGCGTCGGTACCCATCGACATCAACCCGAAATCATCGACATCATCGGTCGTTACGCGGGTTCGGAGCCGCAGCTGATCTTCACGCCTCATCTGGTACCCATGGATCGCGGAATACTGTCGACGATTTACGCTCGGCCTCAGGCGGGTGCCACCGCCAATCAAATCCGCGAGTGTCTTTGCTCTTACTACCAGAACTCTCCTTTCGTTCGCGTGGTATCGCACTTGCCCGCGACAAAACATGTGGCCGGCACCAATTACTGCGACCTGACCGTGCGGGACAGTGGTGGGTGGATTATCCTGCTGTCGGCACTCGACAATTTGGTCAAAGGCGCTTCGGGGGCCGCCGTGCAATGTATGAATATTCTTTTTGACCACGATGAAACCACAGGACTGGGAGCCTAGCCCAAGTGGAGTACTTTTTGCCCAAAGGATTTCAGTTCGCAGGTGTCAGCTGTGGCTGCAAAACTGAAGCCGGCGCCAAAGATGTCGCGGTGATTGTCTCCCAAGTTCCCGCCGTGGCGACCGGCGTCTACACGCAAAATCAGGTCGTGGCCGCCCCAGTTGAGTTATGTCGCTCCAAAACACCGACCACCGATGTTCGAGCCGTGGTGGTCAATAGTGGAAATGCGAATGCCTGCACCGGAGCCCAGGGGACCGCCGACGCGCAGCGGATGTGTGATCTGGCATCGGAAGCAAGTGGTGGAGAATTTACCGCGGACCAGACCTTGGTCATGAGCACCGGCATCATCGGCCAGTTTTTGCCGATGGCGAACATCGAGGCGGGCATTCGGCAAGCCACGCGGGGACTTGCCGAATCAGAGCAGGCCTTTCTGGATGCGTCAGACGGCTTGCTAACAACAGACGTGGCGCGCAAAGTCGCCACGCGGCGAGTGGAGCTTGGTCAGCGAGTCATCCACATCGCCGGAATGGCGAAAGGCGCCGGCATGATCGGCCCCAATATGGCGACCATGCTATGTTGCCTGCTGACAGATGCTCCTCTGGGAGTCAACCAGGCGCAGCGGCTGTTGAACGACGCGGCTGGCAAATCATTCAACAACATCAGTGTGGAAGGCCACACCAGTACGAACGACACCATGTTGCTCCTGGCCAATGGACAGGCCGGTGGCGCCCCGCTGTCAGAGGAGGAAGAGGTCATCTTCGCCGGCGATTTGCAGTCCTTGTGTATCGAATTGGCCAAGATGATTCCGGCCGACGGGGAAGGCGCATCTCACCTGATCGAAGTGAGCGTCACCGGGGCCGCGTCCGAGGACGAGGCGCGTCAGATCGCCCGCGAGGTAGCCGGCAGCAACCTAGTCAAAACGGCGGTCTACGGTTGTGATCCCAACTGGGGACGCATCGTCTCGGCGGCAGGATATGCTGGAGTACCGCTGGACAAGCGGCATCTGAACTTGAAGCTCAATGGGATCTCCCTGTTTGAGGCGGGCGAGCCTGTGACATTCGATGCTCCGGCGGCCAGCAAGTCGATTCGCGACCATCACACGACACGCATTGAGCTGAACGTCGGGAACCGGTCCGGCCAGTGTGTGCACTGGACCAGTGACCTGACGGTCGAATACGTGCGTTTCAACTCCGAGTACACGACATGAATGAACCTGGCGCCGCGGCTCTCCCCCCCGTCGCAGGGGCCGTTATCGGTATCGGTACCGATATCATCGAGTGCGTCCGGATTGCACAAATGATCGAGAAACACGGTGAGGTGTTCCTGACCCGCGTCTACACTCACGATGAAATCGCCTACTGCTCCGGCCGCAAGGCGGCGAACCAACATTACGCCGGTCGCTGGGCGGCCAAGGAAGCGGTACTCAAGGCACTGGGCACCGGCTGGGCACACGGGATCCAGTGGACGGATGTCGAGGTGGTGAACCAACAAGGCGGCAAGCCTACCATCGTGCTCGACGGCAAAGCGCGGGAGATTAGCCGGCAGCAACGTATTCGCGAGATGATGATTAGCATCTCACACTGCCGCAACTACGCGGTCGCCTATGCAACCGCCATCAGTGGAGGGTAGCATAGCCTCTTTGATCCCCAAACAGGCAGTCTGAAGTCGTGCGGTTGAAGCTGGCCCAGATCGCCCCGACCGGTCCATTGGTAACAGGTTTTCCCATGCGCAAAACGATTCTCTTCCTACTCTCAGCGACAGCCAGCATGCTGCCCGGATGCAGCAGCGTTAAACCGAGTCCTTCTTCTGCTCCAGCCATTTATCAAGAGGGCGTCTTGACCGACTCGGGCGAACCGGCCTATATCACCGTGCAACACTGTCTGATTGGCTTTCGTGGATCTGTGCCAAGCAAACGGATCTCTCGCTCCCGGCAAGAAGCCGAACAACTCGCTCAAGAGCTGTTCGAGCAAGCCAAGGCAGGTGCCGACTTCGATCAAATAGTCTCAGCCAACACGGACGATTCTCCGCCGGGCATCTACCAAATGGCCAACTACGGATTTCCGGCCGATATGAGCAGTCAAGATCTAAGCCAAGCGGTATTCGCTCGCGACAAGATGGTTCCCGCGTTCGGCAACACGGGATTTCCCTTGGAGGTGGGCGAAGTGGGGCTGGCGGCGTTCGATGAGCAGAACAGCCGGTATGGCTGGCACATTGTGAAACGCCTTAAGTAGCTGGCCGGCGGTGGTGGGATTCAACGATCTTTACCAAACGCTACAATGAGTCGCTTCGCTGTCCGAGCCACCGTTCGTTACGTGCTGGGCGAGGGCAGTCATCCATCGAACTGAAAATCCAGAGGTGTCCCGGATGAGTGAAGTTGAATTGGCGGACCGTGCCGCGTCGATCCGCCAGCGCTTGACGCAACTTCGGGACAGTCTTTGACTTCGAAAAAAAGCTGGCTCATATCGCTGCCATCGAAGAGCAGATGGCGGCCACCGATTTTTGGAACAATCAAGAGAAGGCCCAGGCGACCGTCGGGCAGCTCAAGGGACTGCGTCTGGTAGTCGTTCCACTTAAGGAATCTATCGCCGCGGCGGATGACCTGGATGGTCTGATTGAGATTCTTGAAGAAGATGAGTCCGCGCGCGGCGAGGTGGAAGCCGAAGTGTCGCGGCTCGAGAAGCAAGTCGAAGAGCTGGAACTGAAGGCAATGCTCAATGGCAGGCACGACTCGGCCGGGGCGCTGCTGAGCGTGCATGCCCGCGATGGCGGTATCGACGCCAACGACTGGGCTGCCATGCTGCTGGAAATGTACATCCACTGGGCCGGGCAGAACGAGTATGCCGTTGAGCTGATGGATCGCCAGGACAACGAAGAGGCGGGCATTACTCAGGCCACGATTGCCGTTCGCGGCCCGATGGCCTATGGCTACCTCAAGGGTGAAGAGGGCATTCATCGCCTGGTGCGCATCAGCCCTTTCAACGCTGAAGGAAAACGCCAGACTAGTTTTGCCGCCGTGGACGTGTCACCGGAAATCAATGATTCAGTCGACGTCGAGATTGATGAGAACGACGTCCGTGAAGACACCTACCGAGCTAGCGGTGCAGGGGGTCAGCATGTCAACAAGACCGACAGCGCGGTGCGTTTGACGCACATGCCAACAGGCGTCGTGGCTCAATGCCAAAGTGAGCGCAGTCAGCACAAGAACCGCGCTCATGCATGGAAGATGCTGCGGGCGCGTTTGGCGCGCATCGAAGAAGAGCGACGCGAAGAAGAGCAATTGGCCAAGTACAAAAACAAGGTCCGCCAAAAGGGCTTTGGCTCGCAGATCCGCAACTACTTTTTGCACCCCGATCAGCGCGTCAAGGATGCTCGCACCGAGTACCTACAAAATAGCTTTCACGCAGTCATGGGAGGCGATATCCAGGGATTCTTGGATGCGTTTCTCCGCTGGCGCATGGCGCAGAACGCTCCAGACGTAGAAAAATAGCCGCGTCGATGCATTTGGTTGATCATCCGATTATTGGAACCGAGGCGGAAGCATGTCCAATCCACAGCGTGGTGGCGAACCGTTAAAGCTCGATGGCAATGCACTTGGAAAACTGTCGTTCGAATGGTTGACCGATCGCTATCAGCACAAGTGGCTGTTCCCTACTCCAGGCACACCGGTTGTCATCGCATCGGCCGAATCGGGCAGCACGGCGATCTGGCCGATCAGCCCGCCTCTCCAACAGATTCATCAACAGTCCTTTGCCGATGGTCGCACCGTCGTCTTTGGTGTCGGCATGGCTGGTCGGGGCCACTGGTCAGCCAGCTTCACCCTGGTTCCGGATCTGAAGTGCTGGATTGTGGAACTCGCCTGCCGCTCGCCGATGAAACCGGAGAGTCTTGTCAGTACCTATCAGTTGGACGCCAGTTGGAAGATGAGCTCCCCAGGCAGGTTTATTCGAGCAACGGACGACTACCGTCTGGAGATTGAGGCGATTTCTCCTAGCGCAGAAGCCACCATGCATGAGGATCTTGTCCAGATCAAGCCAGCAAGGATCGTGGGCGAGGCGTCGACGACTCAGTGGGCCTTTCGCGTCCGAGCTGGCTAGAGCCACTTGCACTAGCGGGGCTGGAGGATTGCGGCGGCATATCCTAGAAGGTCATCGCGATCTTCGCAGATGGATTGCATCTGATCAAAAGAACCGAGCCGCTGGCTCAACTGGAGCAGGGTCGGCGCAATCCCCATAGTCCGCGAGCCGGCGGGCAAACGTTTAGAATACGCTGCCAGTGCTTCCTCGTGGCGACCGCACCGAGAGAGTAGGTCAATGAGAACTTCGATTGCGACGGTACCAAACTGCGATTGATCGACCGAGTCGGCTTTCTGAATAAAGTATCGGATTCCAGCGTCGACCTGCTGACCGAGCATTGCCCGGAAGAAGGTGATTGAGGCTGGATACAGATCCAGAAACGGCTCCTCGCCTGGGTATTGGAATTGCCGATGGAGATGCCTGCCGTAAATCGCAATATCGAGTGCCTGTCGCAGGCAGGCCGTATCATCCAAAACACGAGCAAAACGGACCGTGGAGGCAAGATGGCTTGTGTCCAGATGGTACGTGCCATCGCGCAGTAGCTCCGGTCGCGACTTCAACAGCTCTTCCGCGGAGTCTTCTTCGGGTTCACTCCCCTCGCGCTGGGCGATGTCGCGCCGCAAGTTTCCGATCAACTCGGCGTGCACGTGCCGGACGAGCAAAGCGGCAGCGACCTGCTGATCGGCGCGGGGACGGGCGGCCAGGGCAGTCTCAAACAGAGTAATGCTGTTGCAGGTCCCCAGCCGCTCCAGCGCCAATCCGTAGCCGCGTCCTATATCGACCCCCTCGTGGACCAACACTTCCAATAACTCGTCCACGTTCTCATCGTTGGGCTCCACCGTTGCCAACACCCGAGCGGATAGTTCCCGATCGCCAACGGGCCGCATATACATCCATCCTTCGCGAATCTTGCCCTCCTGGAAAAACAGCTCACCCACGCGGCGACACGCATCGAGCAGGCCGCGTTCCAGGGCCAGTTCCGATGGCTCGTCCAGCTTCTCTTCGTACTCCGCTTGCGCCGCAGGCAGGTTCAATCCCATCCGCAACTGCATCTTGAGCGTCTCAAACAACTCGTGGTATTGCCCAGTCTGTTCAAAATAGGCAATCAGTTCCGATAGGGCCTGCTGCGAATCGCCGCCGGAGACCAATTGTTCGAGCTGGTGGTATATCTCTTTCGAATCCATTTCGATAATGTTCTTCGGTTAGCTTTGGCACCCCTAGCGAGGATGCCGTCAAAACGGGAAAACAGACAGAGCTCTAGATCGAACGTATCAGTATAGCTGGAATGCGCAGAAAGACGACTTCACAATGAGTGCAAACAACCGCTCGTTTGCCGGATTGGCTGTGGCGGCGATGGAGAGCCGCCGGCACGATGACATGGAACGCCTGATTTCCAAGTTTGGAGGTCGGCCTTTCGTCAGTCCCTCCATGCGCGAAGTGCCGATTGAGGAAAATAGCGAGGCGATCGACTTCGCTTACCGAGTGCTCACTGGCGAGATCAATATCGTCGTTTTTCTAACAGGCATCGGGTTCGAACAGTTGCTGATGGCCGTCGAACGCTCGATCGACCGGCAACGATTCCTCGACGCCCTGTCCGATATCACCACCGTCGCCCGTGGGCCCAAGCCGACCGCCGCCATGCGGAAGGTGGGACTGACCCCAACCATCAAGGTACCCGAGCCCAACACTTGGCGTGAGTTACTCAAAGCGATCGACGACCATGTGCCCATCACGAATCAGAAAGTTGGCGTGCAGGAATATGGTAAGACCAACAGGAGCTTGATCGCGGGACTCGAAGCTCGCGGAGCCGAAGTGATTCCGGTGCGCGTTTACAAATGGGATTTGCCGGAAGACACGCGCCCGCTGGAAGAGAATCTGCGTGCGATCGTCGCCGGAGACCGGGACATCCTGCTGCTCACCAGCGCGCATCAAGTAGCCAATATGCTGCGGATCAGCGCCGACCTGGGACTCGAAGACGATCTGCGGGATGCGTTGAGACAGCTGATTGTCGCGTCGATTGGCCCCACCACCAGCGACATGTTGCGGCAAAATGATTTGCCCGTCGACCTGGAACCGGAGCACCCCAAGATGGGACATCTGGTCCAAGAAAGCGCGTCGCGCGCCCACAGCTTGATTGCCGGCAGAAGCGTCAAAGCGAAAGTCATTCAGCAGACAGGTCGGCCACCGTCCGACCCGGAAGCGGCCTGGTACGACGGCCCCTTCATGAGAGCCTGCCGCCGCGAAGCTTCATCGGTCACTCCGGTCTGGTTAATGCGTCAAGCCGGCAGGTACATGGCAGAGTATCGCGCTGTGCGAGAGAAGCTAAGCTTCCTGGAGCTCTGCAAGAACCCCGAACTCTGCGCAGAAGTTATGGTCACCGCCGTGAACCGCCTGGGTGTCGACGCCGCGATTATATTTTCAGACTTGCTCCCGATCCTGGAACCCATGGGGATGGATCTGGAGTTCGCCAAGGGTGATGGCCCGGTGATCCACAATCCTCTGCGATCGGCGCAAGACGTGGATCGGGTCCAGGAACTGGAGTCGATGGAGACTCTCGACTTCGTCACCGAGACGGTTCGCATCACCCGTCAAGAGATGGCACCCGAAATACCGGTGATTGGCTTCGCCGGCGCACCGTTCACGTTAGTCAGCTACATGATCGAAGGTGGTAGCAGCCGCAATTATCACAACACGAAATCGCTCATGTATAGCGACAGCGGTGCATGGGATGAGTTGATGAGAAAGATGTCGCGGACCATCGCTCGCTATCTGAATGCACAGATTGCAGCCGGAGCGCAGTGCGTACAGCTCTTTGACTCGTGGGCCGGATGCCTGTCGGTCCAGGACTACAGCCGGTACGTCTTTCCCTACGTCAAGCAGATTATTGACTCCGTCGTCCCCGAAGTCCCGGTGATCAATTTCGCTACTGGGAACCCGGCTTTGCTTCCGCTGCTGCGTGGCGACCACCGAACAGTGGTGGGCATCGACTGGCGGGTCCCCCTGGATGAAGCTTGGCAGACGGTGGGCCACGATCGAGGCGTCCAGGGGAACCTGGACCCGATTGCCTTATTGTCGGAACCGGAAACACTACGAACGATGACCGACGACGTTCTTCAGAGAGCCGCTGGTCGAGCAGGTCACATCTTTAACTTAGGTCATGGCATTCTACCGCAGACACCTGTCGACAACGCCATCGCCTTAGTCGACATGGTTCATGAGCTGAGCCAGAAGTAGCCGAGCCCGCGGCATGCCACGCCGTGAATGCTACTTCTCGGTGGTGAAAAGCATTTTATGCATAGCCTGAAGGCGGCTGCGTACTCTGGGTTTACATAGCCGAGTGTCTTTCGCCGTATCAATCATCCATAGATCTGCATTGAGAAACAACCGCAATGGATCGGCAATTCGTTTGATCTTGGCCATATCTCGCAGGAGCCGCCGTTGCCTCCAGGAGAGATGATTCGCTCGGCACAACTCCCGGAATAACTTGCGCGGTTCACAGGTGGCTTCTCGGTCGTGATAGTAGATAAAGTAGACGGCCACGACGATAATCGCGACGACCATGATCGTGATGCCCAGCATCATGTATGCCGCTTGTATTCCGTCTTGCTGCATTCGCAACGACTGACTCGTTGCCCGAAAGCGACTTTGTGCCAGTAGCGTTACAGTTTGCAGAAATTGGGCCTGCATGGGACTCTCACCTATCAGTAGTGGTTGTTTGGAGGCTCATGCGATCAAGCAGAGTCACTTGAGGCAGCCTAATGTTTCAGCTGACTACGGTCAGCCACTTGGCATCTTGGAAGGAATCACTGTCCTGTTTTTCTGGCAACTCATCACGGCTGAGCGTGATGGCATCCGGGGAGAGGCGACTGCCGTTTCCCGCCATAATGCCTACTGTTCCATGGCAGCGTGTCTCTGCCGCAGTCGTCGTCGGATCGCTCGCCCTGCCGCATCCTGAATATCCGTACTCGCGTCGTTCAGTAGCTTTGGAATCATTCGGTCGAGAGTCTCGTGTGCCAACGCGCTAAGACAATCAATCACACGCACTCGCACTTCCAACCTGGGGTCTTCCAGCATCGGCAACAACGCCTCGCCCACCTGTTCGCCGCAGTCAAGCATTTGGGTCGCTTGCAAAGCTGCCATTCGGCGTTTGGGAGCGGGACATTGCAGTTCGCGACTGAGAACCTCAGCCACGTCGGGTTCAACCTGAGCCACGAAGCGGGCCATGACTTTGCACATTTGCGCGGGCCAGTCCCGAATTTTTTCCAATAGATTCTGGAGAGAAAAATCTTGGAAAAATTCTTCGGAAGCCTTCTTCAATACGACCGAAGGACTATTCAGCCAGCTGACGAGTTCTTCCAAGAGAGAGCCTAGATGATGCTTGCTGTTGGGCTCGACGTCGGCAGATTGAATCTCAGGTATCAGGGACTCGATGTCCGGTCGCTTGCAACCGCGAATCATCGCCGCCGCTACCTTTCTACTTTCGGCCGAACCCGAGCTCGACAGCTGGAGCGCTCCGCGCAGCACGGGTGCTAAGTCTTCCGAGGAAGCTGACAGCATCAACCACAGGCGGCGGTTTATCTCGGGGTCGGGATCGGCCGGTTGCTGTTCCAACTGCTCCAGACACCGCAGGGGTGATAGCTGCCGGAGTCGCTTCATGGCTACCGTCGAAGCTCTACCCTCGAGCATCTTGGCTATCTCGACAGCCAACTGCCGATCGGGTCGCTTGGTCAGGATGTCAATCACGCTCCTAGGCGTTGCACTCCTCCACAAGTATCCGGCCAGCAGCTGATAGACCGACGGTAATTCGCTGTTGGCCAACCTCTCCAAGACGATGCGATAGGCCGGCTGACGGGGGTCTGAGATCAGACTCCGCTGGGCCGAATCGTCCCAGTGCACCAGACTCAGCCAGGCGTCCACCAGAATCAGGTTCGTGTTCTTGTTAAACGTAGCGAAGTGGTAGCTAAGCTTGTCGAGCATTCCGCTGCGGACACTCGGAATATCTTTTCCGTCCCGCGCGCGCTTGCCCCACCGCTGGCACATTTTTAACAGACACTCCGTTGCCTGCTTGCAGAGAACGTGCTTTGGATTGTTCACCGTATCGAGCACCACATCCATCGAGTCGCTCAAATCGAGATCTGCAATCGCGGTCAACGCCAATTGTTGTTCACTTCGCGAGCCGGCTGCCAGCAACCTCTTGGCTACTTCGACAAAATGACTCGATTCCTCGCGCAACAATTCCAGATCCGCCTCTTCGAACCTGTCCCAATTCAGAATGATCGCCCGGCGGGCAGCGGGCTCCTTTCTACCGACAAGCGATTTGATACTTAGGTAGCGGACGTCCGGATCGCCCATGGCCAAGCCTCGAGCCAGTAGCGCAATGGCCGCCTCATTTCTCGATTTTTGCAATGTTTCCCAAGTTTTCGGGCAGGGAACACTGGGCAGGGATGTCACAAACAAGCTCCCACGGAAGGACTATAGGGACTCGGGGCAGTTAAATATGCAACCTGAAACTGCCCCACCAGCCTATTTTTCCAAATTCCTAGAGAGAGCCCGCTCGTTCAGAAGGAGACATTTGGCACAACCAGGACAGACGACACGCGATAGCCCGCACAATCGGCCTAACTGGAGCCAAGCGACTTCCTAATTCTCCAGTTGGTCCCCCACTTGGATCTTGCCACCCGAATAGGACGCCCCAGAGGGGACGCAAGCCAAAACCTTGCCCAAATGCTAGCGATTGTCCTCGCCAAAAAAGTCGTACTTTTTCCTGGTTCGCCCCGAGATGGACCAAAGGTGTCTTAGGACTGCCGTTGAATAGATTAGCCGGACAGGGCGAGAGCTGGTCTGAAGTCATTGCCCAGCAGCAAACTCCATCTGACCGGTCCGATTTCAGTATGAGATGGCAATCTCAAACTGAAACAAGTATAGATCGCGATTCGGTTTGATAGCATTCACATTTTGAAGATATTTGTGTAGGCGGAATACCCTCGCGGTCGGTTTTACTGTCTGGATTCCAGAAGGACAGAATTAGCGCAAAATGTGGCACACGGCTTGCTTCTCTGCTTGCGGTCGCCAATTGTTGAACAATTTTGTCACGAACGGAATCTTTTTCCAAGTTTGGTCTCAAAAGAACGACTCACCACGAGAACTACCGAGAGACCGCAGTTTAAGCAAGTTTGCAAGGAAGACGAATCATGTTGGTACTAAGTCGAAAAGAAGGTGAAAAGCTGGTTATTGGTGACAACATCACGTTGGTTGTCTCAAAGATCTCTGGCAATCGAGTGACGGTGGGCATTGAGGCTCCGGCAGACGTCAAGATTTTCCGCGGCGAATTGACGCCACGCGAAAGCTCCCAGCAGCCCAAAGTCGTTCCTTTGCGACGCGCCGCCACGGTGACAATCGATGTCGACGAACCGGAGGCGGGAGAGGTGGAAAAGCGAGCAGTATGAGCTGTTGGTGGGTGGTCTAACGGGTTAGTGAGAGGACGCAGTCGCAATGGCTTCCGCCACGCTCTCACTAGAGATCCGCTCCTCCAAGGCAACGCTGTGGTGTATGACCCAAGTTCGCTCGACGACACTTGCAACGTTACCCAAATTGCCCACTCTCTGGCAGCGGCGAGATG
>JANQJJ010000104.1 GCA_028281725.1 Pirellulaceae bacterium
TCGATCCATCAGTTTGCACCTTCGTTTCAGCACGTTCGTCCAACGTCGTATGATTTGGCAAGGCCCGGTACCTGCCTTTGCCAACTTGACCACACGTCCCGATCGCCACTCCGAACCCGCTGCAAGATCTACATCGATTGCTATAAGTCTGGTAGCGATACCGGCGAAATGAAGCCGTCCGGCTTGACAGCCAGTATCGCGCACTCAAGTCGGTCGAGCACTTGCTCTGCCGTGTTCCCCAGCAATGCTCCCGTCAAACCCGTGCGGGCGATCGTACCCATCACGACCAAATCGATTCCTTCCCGTGTCGCCAGTTCGGCGATCGCATGCCCTGGCCCAAGCTCACCAAACTCCAAGTGCACCCGATCGTCGCCATGTGTTAGTCCGTGCAGCGACAGGGATCGATCGAGCGCGGCGGAAACACGCGCCTCGGCGAGTTGTTTTGCTTCCGCGAACTCGTCGACCGTGTACTTTGGTTCCAGCAGATGCGCACCAAACATTTCCCAAGCGTGCACAAAGTGCAGCTCACCGCACTCGTACTCGGCAATTGATTTTGCTAGATCCATGACCGTGTTGTTCATTACGTCTCGCGTGATGTCATTCGGGGCGGGATCGATCGCTGCTAAGACACGGCGGAAACGAGGCGCCGAATCCGGCTTGACAAGCCAGACGGCACAGGGGCACTTGCGTAGCAGACGCATGCCGGTCGTCCCGAAAAACCCGGTTCGGTGGCTACGCGCGCCTTTACTCGCTTTCACAACCAGGTCGTGACCCGACCGCATCACCTCGTGAATGATGGCGAACGAAGCCCTGCCGGAGAGCAACTTGGTCGTCACGTCGATGCCTTGATCTCGGACGGATTGGGCTAACGAGTCAATCACCCGGAGTTTCTGATCGGCAAGCGCCTGCTGTGCGGTCTCGCTTTCCGGCGCGATAGCTTTCGCAAGCCATGGCAAGTCAGGTTGAACAGCGACGATCTTCAGTTTCGCCTGGTTGTGTTCTGCCAACCGCACGGCCCATTGCAGCGCGGGATGCCCATCCCGCACCGTATCGACGGCCACGAGGATGCTCTGGAATCTCCTCATTAGAGTTTTCTCCTTGTTCTGACGCATCCGGTTTCGCGGGCTGCAGCTCACTCAGACCATTTGGATCTCGCCTTCTGGATTGCTTTGCGAAGCTCGTCGTTTTGCTGATTCATGGGCGCCAAAAAGTCCATTCCCTGTACCAACCAATCTGCAAGCTCTACGGAGCGAAGCCGGTAAAACACTTGTCTCCCATCACGGCGCTCAGCGACAACTCGACGTGCCCGCAAGACCATTAGGTGCTGCGACACACTCGAATGGGCCAATCCCGTCGCATCTGCGAGCGAAGCCACATCGCGCTCGTTGCTTCGCAGCTCCTCCAGGATCTGAATACGACGTGGATGGGCCAACGATCTCAGCAACTCGGCGAGCTCACCGGCTGCAAGCAAGCGATACGGCATCGTGTGCTTCCTTCTCAGTTCTTGCCCTCGGCGTACTCTCTTCGGACGACTATTAGATGCATTTATTCAGACATTTGAATGTTTGAATAGCACTTTACATGCCAAGCCTGAGGGTAGAGTTTCCGCTGGATTCTGAGAGTATAGCGGTCTGGAACTGCCTACA
>JANQJJ010000123.1 GCA_028281725.1 Pirellulaceae bacterium
CAAGGGCGAGCTCTCACTGGGAATGCAGGAAATCGAGAGTTTTAAGGAAACGGCGAACCGATTTCTAAAGCTCCAGCCGGACAACCCGCTGGCCTTGATTATGAAGTCGATGGTTTCTTCCTTCGACAACGAACCGTTGGAAAACGCGGCTCGGTATTTGTTGCAAGGCATGAGTGAAGCTCGCGAGTCCCTGCCCGCGCTGACGCTGGCTGCGATTCGGGTTCTGATCCGCTCGCTCGCAGCCTCAGGCAAAATGTCCTTGGTCGGCTACTGGAGCGACGTATTGAACGCGCTGACCAGCGAAGATGGGCCGGAAGACGATTCGGCGTTGCTCGACGCCAATTTGAATTTGATCACCAAAGCTCCCGCGCGGTTGATGGAGGATCCTCCGGGAGCCGAATGGAAGGAACGTTTGGCGGAAGTCCTGTCGCTGGCGCGTACGTTTCGCTACGCCCAAGCCGAAACCAAACTGCGGGCCATCCTACGCGACTTCCCTGATCAGCCCGGGCCACTAAGTCACCTGCTCAGGGCCCAATGTGCGCAACTGGATCAGAATGGCGCGTTTGCTACCGCCCGCAAGCTGGCGGAACACCTCGACGTGCCGGCCGACGACCGAGCCTATTTCGCGGCCGTGGCTCTAGAGCTGGAACCGGAGCACAAATCGATTCAGGCGGATATGGTGATTCGATACTGTGAAATCGATTCAGAAGATCGTGTGGTCGAGGCGTTGGGCAACCTGGATTTTGTGGAGCATTCAGAAGGGCAGGGCATTGAGCAGGTCCGGCAGTATTATGCGGCACTCGTCCTGGATGAGGTACCAGCGAAACGAATTTACAGCGTGTTTGATCGAACGCTAACGCCCGGCGCAGACCAAACCGAGTCGGATGTCCCCGAGATCGCCAGCTCCGCCGGTACGGTCGTGATCTATGGAAAGCAGACTGATAAGCCCTCCCGCGTTCTCTTCTTGGCAAATCGTTTTCCGGCGTACGAGTCGCTCTTAGAAGGCTTGCTCGACGCGTTACAGCTGGGCGAAGAAGTCTCGGATGTCGAGATTCCGCAGGCCGGGGATTACACGGAGTTCCTGCGCAGGCCCAAGGTGATCATTGGTGGGCAGCGGCAAGCGCTCTCGATCGAGCAGCAAGGCCAGGAATTGATCGAGGATTTCCTGAATCTACCTCAAAAGACTTTGGACGGTCAAAGTCCGCTCGAAGCTGCGGGCGATGAAAGGAAGCGGTCGAACCTGCTCGGCCTATTGAACCACCTGGAAGGCGAGCAGTCGCTCGTTGTTGAGGCGAGTGTGCTTGACGAGATTTACAGCCGACTGGGGCTGAAGCGCCCAACGGTTGAAGTCGGTGGCGATTCGGAGTCACTGCGAATCGTCAATATTCTCGACTTGGATCGCATCGACATTACGCGAGTCAACGATCAGCAACTCAAAGGGCTGATGGTCCGATCGATGAGCCTCGGCGCGACCCGCGTTTTCTATCGATGTGCTCAAGCTGTCAGGGAATGCAGCGGACTGGCAGACGACACGCAGTTGCAGGTCGCGGCGTTGTCTGGCCTACTCTCCATTGCTCCCTCTCTGGACGATAAGATCGCGTACTGTGGCGAACTCGAAACCGCTTTGGCCAAGGCGAAAGCGCCCGTTGGCCGGGTCGTGATCCAGCATATGAGCTTGCTGCATGCCGCCGGTCGACCGGAGGAGGCACAGCAGGTCTTGCTGGAAGGAACGCAAAAGTATCCGGAAGATCCCCATCTGATGAGCTTTCTCCAGTATGCGCTGCAGTCGCAGCAGGGTGGGGGAGGAATGGCAGCTGCTCCTGGAGACGACCTGGCCATGCGCATGATGCAGAACGCCTCTCGCCCTGCTAGTGCACAAAACGCGGAGTCCGGTGGCGACAGTGGACTGGTCCTGCCTGGTCAGCAGCCGGGCTCGTCTGACGGCGAAAGCAAACTGTGGCTTCCAGGCTCCTGATCCACTGCATTGCTGATGGCCAGCCAATCTTCAACTGAAGACCCGCGTTGGATGCGACACGCTTTGGCGCTGGCGGAAAAAGGTGCTGGGCAGGTTGAGCCCAATCCGATGGTTGGCTGCGTGCTTGTCTCCGGTCAGACGGAAATCGGCTCTGGTTACCACGCCCGCTTTGGTGGCGACCACGCCGAGCGAGCTGCAATCGCCGATGCCCGGCGCCGCGGTCACCAGCGCTCTCTGGCCGGCTGCACCGCCTATGTGACCCTGGAACCATGCTGTCATCACGGTAAAACGCCACCGTGTACGGACGCTCTGATCGACAGCGGCGTTTCGCGCGTGGTCGTAGCGATGCTCGATCCGTTTGAAGAGGTTCGCGGCAAAGGATTGCAGCGGTTGCGTTCGGCCGGCATTGAAACGGTGGTGGGCGTCGAGGAAACTGCCGCTCGTGAGTTGAACGCACCCTATCTGAAACGTATCGAGCAGAACCGGCCTTGGATCATCGCCAAATGGGCCATGAGTTTGGACGGCCGGATGGCGACGCGCTCGGGCCACAGCCAGTGGATCTCATGCCAGGAAAGCCGCTCTCGAGTCCATCGCCTGCGCGGTACGGTCGACGCTATTCTGGTCGGGAGCGGGACCGCTCTGGCAGATGATCCGCTTTTGACCGCTCGCGGCGACACTCCACCGCTGCGGACAGCGGTAAGGGTAGTCGTTGATTCGACTCTGCAGCTACCGACGACCAGCCGGCTGGCTAGGACCGCGGGAGATGTTCCGGTGCTACTATGGGCAGGACCGCATGCGAATCATCTTGCGGCCAGCCGACTGAGCGATATGGGCTGCCAGGTTCATATCTCCGAAGTCACCGATCCGGCTGATCGGTTGGATGCCCTGCTTCGGTTTCTCGCCGAAGACCAGCGTGCGACTAACGTTCTTGTCGAAGGGGGCAGTCAGTTATTCGGCGGCCTGTTGGAGCTGAAACAAATTGATCAGTGCGACGTTTTTGTCGCTCCCAAGCTGATCGGAGGTTCCGGTGCGCTGTCCCCGATTTCTGGATTGGGCTTTGCCCACGTTGACGAGGGGCCAGCCGCCGACCGGCTCCACATCGAGTCGAGCGGACAAGACGTGCACTTGCGCTGCCGATTGACGTGGGGCTCGTAGTGCCGAGCGGTATCCTATCAGGTTGCGAGCTGGCACACGCGCAGCGGGCCGGTGGGGGAAATCTATTTTGAAACACGTTCTCAGAGCGGTTCAGCGCGCCAGCTGCGTCACTTGCGATAGAATCTTGCTGGTGGCGTTCGACTTGTTGAGCACGTAGAAATGAATGCCGGGAACGCCGGCATCGATCAGGCCTTGCGTCTGCTCGATGGCATGTGCGACGCCCGCTTCAAATTGCCAGCGGGTGTCGTCATGTTGTTGCAGTTTGTCTACAAACGCACCAGGTAGCTTGGCTCCGCACAAAGACGCAATCCGCTGAACTTGCTTGAGGCTTAGCACCGGCAGCAATCCGGGCACAATAGGCACTCGGATTCCAGCAGCCTGGCACGCGTCACGAAAACGGAAGAAGTCGTCGTTGTCGTAAAAGAGCTGGGTGACGACCACATCCGCCCCCGCTTCCACCTTGCGTACCAGATTCTCCATGTCAACTTGAGCATTGGGCGCTTCCTGATGGACTTCCGGGTAGCCTGCGACCACGATGCCAAATTCAGGAAACTCCTCGCGTATCAAACTCACCAGTTCATTGGCATATCGCAGGCCGCCCTCGACGGCGGTGAAGGTCGTTTCCCCTTTAGGAGGATCTCCACGTAGCGCCACGATATAGTCGATGTTGCGTTCGCGTGCGGCGGACAAGTAGCCGCGCAACTGATCTCGAGTCGAACCGACGCAGGTCAGATGCGATGCGACCGGCAGGCCTAACTTGGCACGTACGTCGGCTGCAATGGACAGGGTTCGGTCCCGCGTCGAGCCGCCAGCACCGTAGGTGCAGGTAAAAAAATCAGGCTGATGGGCGTTGAGCTCTTCGACTGATTTCATCAAATCAGCGACACCGGCATCGGTCTTCGGCGGAAACAGCTCGAAAGACAAGACACACCGGTCGGATGAAAAGGCTTCACGTAGGCTCATTGACTTCTTTGCAACGTCGGGTAACTACAATTCACGAGTGGCGAATGCACCATCTTAGTCAAGTTTCGCAAATTCAACAGACGCGTTCTTATCCTCCAAGAGGCCAAAACCCAAGGCCACCGGTTCGGTTGTCTGCTATCGAGTGCAGTGGGCAAAGAGCAATTGCCACTCCCACCAGCCAATCCGCTCCAGATCCGAGGTCCATTGCGGCTTGCCGCTGGCGGCGGACTGGCTGAGATCCACCAGCGCTTCCGGCAGAGACTGTGGATCCGAAAGCGCGCCGGTCGGCAACCCCTGTTCCCCGAGTAGATCTCCGCTGACGCGAATCTGTTCGGCGAGCGCTCGATGCACGGGGTGTCCGCTGCCCACCCTTCGAAACCAGTACTTGGCATTTCCGAAATCACCTTCACGGCGATGCATGATTCCATGCCAAAACGAGCCTTCAGCGGTATCGACCGCCTGGCTGACGCTGTGAGATCGCTCGAGTTCTCCGGCCAGTAGCCACAGCGCCGCCTCGGCCAACGTACCGGCCATGGGTCCATCAGCGACCAAATCACGGATCGCCTGACGAGTCTGGGCACACTGCGGCAGACCGGCCAAGCCTGGAAGGGGGGCGGCATCGATCAGCGACACCAGCTCAGCTGAGAGTGGATGTTCGGCGAGCAAATCAATCGTTGGCATGACACGATATCTCGGTAGAGGAATCTAGACACGCAGCAGGCCGGGAGACCGCTAGACGACGCTAGGGCCTGGAAAGCCATGGTCCACGTGCGACGCGGACATTGTAGGGATTCTCCCGTTCAGAACCATAGCCACGTCGAAGTGCCCCGCCGCGTCCACCCACGCTCGGCGCTGTCCGTCGGTTCCGGCAGAGGCTATTTTACCGGTTCTAGGCTTCGCGCGTTTGATCACGTATAAAGCTGGTTTGGGATTCCGTGCTTCCGCTAGCGAGAAATGGACATGATCTTATCCGGTGAAGAGATCAAGAAGCGAATCGGTGGCGATATTCACATCTCCCCGTTCGATGAGGCGCAGTTGAACCCCAACAGCTACGACCTCACGCTGCACGATGAGCTGCTGGTTTACGAAGAGGTGGTTCTCGACTTGAAAGAGCCGAATCGCTATCGACGTATTGAGATTCCATCTAGCGGATTGGTACTTAGCCCCAATCAAGTCTATCTTGCGAGAACGGTCGAGCACACCGAGACGCACAATCTGGTGCCTATGATCGAAGGGCGATCATCGATCGGGCGCTTGGGGTTATTCGTTCATGTCACCGCAGGTTTTGGCGACGTGGGCTTCAAGGGGTATTGGACTCTCGAAATGTTTGCCGTCCAGCCGATTCGAATCTATGCGGGCACGCAGATCTGTCAAATCATGTATCACTCGCTCGAAGGCGAGGTGCATGAGTATGCGTCGGGCAAGTATCAAAACAATCGAGACATTCAACCTAGTTTGCTCTATCGGGAATTTGGTCGCACCGAAGATGACCAGCAGTTGAAACTCGATTTTCCCACGTCTTAACCGATACGCTCTAGCAGAAGCAATGTTTCGCGGGGGCATCCGGCCACGGAACAAACCAGCTCCGCAAGGGTTAGAGTGCCGTATGGCCGTCCATCATCCGTCGGATTCAGCCGCAACGGATCATGGAACCCTTCTGTACACCGATTGTCTTATCCGCTGGAGCTAGTCATGAGTCCTCGAGTTTTGATTGCTGTCATCGGTATCTTAGTGCTCTTAGCCTGTTCCAGCATGGGGCACGCCCAGTGGAATCGGTTCCGGGGGCCCAATGGCAGCGGCGTGGCCGACGATTCCTCAGCAACTCCAACCCGCTGGAGCGAGGCGACCAATCTGAAATGGAAGCTGGAATTACCCGGTTCAGGTGTTTCTTCACCGATTGTGGTTGGCGACCAGGTCTTCGTGACCACCTATTCCGGCTATGGAGAGTCCCGCGAAGAGATTGGCAATATGGACGATTTGAAGCGTCATTTGGTCTGCGTGGATAAGGAAACAGGAGAAATCGCGTGGCACAAAACGGTACCCTCGACGGTCAAGGAGGACCCCTATACCGGCATGGGCGTTCCGCAACACGGTTATGCCTCCCACACGCCAACCTCCGATGGCAAGAATGTCTATGTGTTTTTCGGAAAGACGGGCGTGCTGGCGTTCGACTTGCAAGGTCAGAAACTGTGGCAAACCAGCGTGGGTACCGATTCGGATCACCGATACTGGGGCTCCTCGTCGAGTCCTATCGTTTATGAAGATGTGTTGGTGGTGCCTGCCGGTGCTGAGAGCCGCGCCATCGTGGGGCTAGACAAGAACACGGGTAAAGAACTCTGGCGGGCCGAGGCAGACGGGCTGGGAAGTGTTTGGGGCACACCGGCCGTCGTCCGCTCGAAGACGTCGACCGATATCGTGATTGGAGCGCCTTACGAGATTTGGGCAATCAATCCGAACAATGGAAGGCTACGATGGTACTGCGAGGCTATGGAGACGGATAGCTTTAGCTCGAGTATCGTGGTCGACGGCGAAGTGATCTACGCGATCGAAGGGCGTGGTGGAGGATCGATTGCGGTCAGGGCAGGTGGTAAGGACGATATCACGAAAACGAACGTGATTTGGACGGGGCGCGACAACGCCCGGTTCGGTTCACCAGTCGTCTATCAAGGGCGTCTCTACTACGTCTCCAACAAGATTGCGACCTGTATTGATGCGAAGACCGGCGAAACTATTTTCGAAGGCCGCTTGCGCGGAGAGGCTCCGACTACGCAGCCAGTACGTAACCAGGGGCGCCGCGGCCGTGGTGGCTTCGGTAGCACGGATTATTCGTCTCCGGTGATTGCCGACGGAAAGCTATACTTTGTGACGCGCGGTGGGGAAACCTTTGTGCTGGAGGCGAAGACGGAATTCAAGCAGCTGGCCGTCAATCGCGTGACGCCTGACGCTGAGGAGTTCAGCGCGACACCTGCAATCAGTGCTGGGGCAATCTACCTTCGCTCCAACAAGCATTTGTACTGCGTGGCGGAGTAACCGAGACTACCAGCGTTGGGTTTGCTTGCCGGCTTCGATCAACTGCCGTGATTCGGCACTGAGACCGTACTCGAGACCCGGCTGGTTGAGTTCAATCAGCATGTTGTATCGCGAGTAGGGCGCGTCAGCATAGATGACAGCCGCCGGAGTGACATGCAGGATGCTTGTTGGACGCCCATTCCACGTCAGCAGATAGAGGCCGCCACCAAGTGACGGCTCTTGCTGCATCTGATACACCTGCTGCAGTTCTTTGATAAATCGAGTGGGGTCGCCGGTTACGCCGTGCAGCGTGATGCGCTGCAACCTTTTGTAGCGGTCGAAATAGTAGGTCAGCGTGCCTGCGATATCAGATGGCGCCGTTCCGGTAACGAGCGGAACACGAAGCCCGTCGAGCTGCGTATCCGCCAGCACGGTGGAAACACGTGGGAAACGCTGCGTTATCCAGGCTGCAGTTATGTCGAATCGGAGCACCTCGCCGAGGGAGTGGAATGGCGTGGGAGTCAACGAATTCGCGTCGCCGGATGAATTCAGCGGATTCGACGAAGGGTTTAGCAGGGGGGCGTCGCCGTTGGGCGTGCTCTCTCCCGCCGAATGGCTACTGGTGAACCAGCCTCCCGGCACTCCGTCGCTGCCGCCTAGAATCTCGGCCGTGCTGTCGCGCGCCTGCTGGCCTGCGTCGGTTTCAAATAGCATGTACGGGCCGCCGGCGGCTCCAGCGAGCAGCAGCAAGCCGGCGACCGGCTTTTTGATAAACGATTCCGACATAACACGGCTCGCGAATGGACGACAAAGCAGAACCCGTTTTCTTGATCGTCCAGGAACCCTCTCTGCGTGTATCTGGGTTTGAGGGAAGCCCTCCACCGCTACAATCGGTCCAGATTCTTCCACACATTCGATACAAGACGACCGATCGTCTCGAAGTCGCGGGAC
Organism: Pirellulaceae bacterium; assembly: GCA_028281725.1. Taxonomy (GTDB): domain Bacteria; phylum Planctomycetota; class Planctomycetia; order Pirellulales; family Pirellulaceae; genus Aureliella. The sequence continues at coordinate 8,054 of JANQJJ010000123.1, forward strand.
AGGGAAACCGACGGACTGATGCCCATGAACCAACCAACAACGGATCAGAACTTGGAGCGAATTCGCTGGTTGACTAGCCAAGGGCGGCAGTATCTAAGCCAGTCGGAACAGCCTAGTGGCGACTGGAGGCTTCTGCCGTGGCAGAAATCTCTGATCTCTCAGCAGTTGGAGTTGCAGCATCGAAGCCGTCGCCGTTTTCCGACTCCAGAGCGCTGGATTTGGACCGAGCGGGGCTTAGCTCAAGCGAGTGACTGGTGGTCGGCCCAGTGGAAGGCTTCCATATTTCCCCGCGACGAGCCGGTGGTAGACGCGTGCTGTGGCGCTGGGGCTGATTTGGTAGCGCTGGCCGGCCGGGGACCTGCGATAGGAATTGATCGTGACGCTGCGATGACACTGATTGCTGAGAGTAATGTCCAGGCGCACTCCCTCTCCGCAACGCTACAGACCTCATCCGTCTCCCCTGCTACAGCGAACGCGGCTCGGTGGTTGCATCTGGATCCCGATCGTCGGCGGGGCAATCGGCGCACCAACGTTGGCGATCAGTTCTCTCCGTCGCTAGCTGACGTACTTGAAATCGCACGGGCGGTGGAGGGAAGCGTGATCAAACTGGCGCCTTCTACGCAGATCACCCGGGAACTCGAACAGGTGATCGACGCGGAGATGCAGCGGTGCTGGTTGGGCAACATGGGCGAGTGTCGACAGCAGTTGCTCATCACGGGAACGCTCAGGGGTACGGCACCGCGCGGCCGCAGAGCCGTGCTTTGCGAGCCTCCGGTTAGCGATGTCTCGGCCGAGTTTGCCAGCCCGGGGGAAGGGCGGTCGAGCGAGTTCGTCGCGGCGCCGGTTGCGTATCCGGCGTGCGTCGAGGGACCGAAGGCCTATGTGTTTGATTTACATCCCGTGTTACACGCTTCGGAGCTGCACGTTGCGTGGGCCGAACAGCGTCAGATGCGCCCGATTGGCACTGCCGGAGGCTTTTTTACCTCGGACTCCGAGTTGAAATCACCCTGGTCCCAATGTTTCAAAATGATCGACGTGCTGGCGTGGGATGATCGTAAGATTCGGCGCTGGCTTAGGCAGCATGCAGCGGGGGTGGTGGAAGTCAAGAACCGGCTGCTGCGGCTAGATGCCAACTTTTTCCCACGGCGGTACTCGTCCAACCAGGAGGGCGGCCGCCCGATCAGCCTACTCGTCACGCGGATGG
>JANQJJ010000348.1 GCA_028281725.1 Pirellulaceae bacterium
CGTCGATGCTTTGAGTATTGCGCTTCGACCGTCACAGTCGGCTGCTGCGTGTCGAGCGCAAAGCTCAGGCGAGTCAGGCTCGCGATTTCCCCTTTGCGCAGTCCGGTCATGTACGAGAGCAGGTAGATTCGCGCTCGCGTCTTGCCGTCATATCCCTGCCGGCGGCGAATGCTGGCGCGGGCCGCCGCGATCAATGCCGCCATTTCGACCGGTTTCAACGCACGGCGAGCATGTCGAACATCGGTCGCCGCATTGCGGCGAGGGATGCCCGCAAACGGGTTGCGCTCCACAGCGCGCCGCCTTGGGTGCGCGAGCCAGTTGCCAAATGCTTCAATTGCCTGCAGGTAGTGATTGTAGGTACGTGGCCCGTAATCTCCGTCGCGGCAATAGTTTGCGATGAATTCTTCTGCAGCATCACCATCGAAATCCCCCAATGATTCGAAGCCTGCGCCTTTGAGTACCGTCCGAATCCGCGACATGGTAAGCCGAGTATGCTTCCGGGTGTTCCCTTTTCGCTCCAGGCTCTTCTGATATGCCTTGGCGGACGGTTCCCACCCGTCCGTCACTTCGCGACCGAGCAGCATATCAAGGCTCGTCGCTTCGGCGAGTCCCAATTTGATGCGCTCTACAATCGTCTCGATTTGCGCCGCTTTCGCCTCGGTGACCCCTTTGTCGGGGCAGCCCTTGGTTGTACGTCGCCGACCTTCGTGGTCGAAGAATTGAATGTAGTACGGTGCCCCCTTTTTGCGGCGGTCCCGACTGAGCTTTGCGATCGATGCCATTGGTTAGTTACCTCCGGCGATTATTCTTACGTTCGGAGGCTGGAGGGCAACCTTCGGCGATCCACGCTTCGAGTGCCGCTCGGCTCCAGCGGGCTGATCCACCGATGTGCTCTGGCGGAAAGATGTCCCCTGCGCTTACCCATCGGTGCAGCGTCCGCTTTGCAACCCGGAGCTCATGCGCTACGTCGTCCACGGTCAGCATCAGCGTCGGCGTTGACGCCTGTTCGCTATGCTCAGGTTGATCCTTCGAATCTGCAAGTTTGGCCACAACGCACACCGCCTTTTGTTCTCAACGGATGATCTACGCAATCACTCTGAAGTATGTAGATGCTAGGCTCTGCCTCGCAGGCCCAATGTCCCTTCAATAATTCCTTCCCGCAAACCCACGTCCATTGCTTACTTCTCCAGTTCGGAACGATCGTCGCGGACCAGGTCATACAACTTATGCGCATCGATCCCAGAACTGTCCCGCACAAGTCTCTAAAGAATCGGACGCACTAGCTCCGTGGTAGGTACCAACGACTCAGTGTACTCCTGTTCGACCAATTCCAGTGCAGAGCTTATCGCATTGATGAAACATGCCAGACTCGATCTTCATGGCCCTCACCTTGACTGATCCTCTCTGCGCGCTAACCGGTACTTGCCCGGTGCGTATTCGGTGAACAGTGAATCAGCCAGCGCTTCCTTCATTCGCATCGCAAAACCGCTCAGGCTCTTCTGTCGCTCATTGACGATCTGGTCCTTCGCCAGTTCCTCAAGCTCGGAAACGCTCAACTCTTCGTTGTCGCGGAGTAGGCCCGTGAAGATCGCGATCACTTCCTTCTTGGTGCAGCAAGCCTTGGTTGCTCGCGAAGATCTATTGCTGGCCGGTTTCTTGGCCTCCAAGGCAGCCAATGCCATATCGACGCGCTCCAATACGCTCACAAGTTCCTGACGATGCTCCAACAGATGGGCTACTGCTTTTTCCTTATGTTCGTTCATTACCACTCCCGAGCTATCGCTCGAACGCTTCATCGCGATCCGCCGCGCGAGACGGGGAATCTCCCTGCTCGTTGATCCGATCGAGATCTTTTTCCATGATCTCTGTCAGAATGGCTCTTCGCCGGTCGGTCGTATCCCCCTTACCATGGAGGGTCAGATCGACGTACTCCAGCCACAGGTCCTCCAAGCTGACCTCACATCGCCGATCCGACGTACGGTGGTTGTGTCCTTGTTCGCTCATCGCCACTGCTCGTGATCTATCCGCCGTACGTCCACTCCTCTTCTTCGGTCATGCTTCCATAGCGCATTTCATGCAGCTCCTCCTGCGCCCGCTGCGACTCCTCAAACAAGGCCGGTCCTTTGATGACCCACCGCAAATGGGCTTCGCGGTCTAGTTCGTGTTGCTCACGATCCTCTCGACTGGCGAGCGGAGAAATCCCGCGCCACGGCTGCAGGCGTCGCAGGTCTTCGTCATCACACATGGGATACCTCGGATGTTCAGTGGGTGGGCAATTCAGCGCTCGAAGTCGTCGTTGCGTTCGGTCTCGATTGCGCGGAAAAACTGAGGATTGCGGCGTCGATACTCGGCGTGCCATTCCTGGAGTTGTTGATGCAGTTCGCTCCGACGGGCGATCGCCTCGGGACGGTCATCTCCGTTCAACTCCAGAATCTCTCTCACACAAAGCTCCCAGTCGCGGATCGATTCGACTTCGGGTTCACCCTGGGCCATGACGGGTCTCTGCTGGTTTCGATGCGGCCCTCGGTTATCGCTCCCATTCATGTTCGCCCTGCTCCCGATCGATTTGCCGCTCAAACCTTCGACCCGTGTCGAATGGGTCCCGATCGAAATCGTGGGGAAGCTCGTTCAAGTAGTTGTCATATTCGTTGGTCGATTCGGGATCCCACCCCCAGTCATTCCGCCGAGACCGATCAAACTCGCCCGAGAGGTCGAGCTCCTTCTCATCTTCCAATTCACGTACGCCCTGCTCTTGCCGCTGCGCCTCAATAATCCGCTCGCGGGCAGCTGCGTCGAGTTGCGTATGCACATCCTGTTCTAGGGTACCGCCTGGGGTGTAGTGCATCTCTAGGTGCTTTTCCGACGGTTCCTCCACGTGCTCCTCCATCGGCTCCCAGGTGGCCGCGTCGTACTCCAGGGGGCGATCAAACGTAGCCTCGCTGCTCTGTTCAAAGTCCCCATGCATGTTGGGAGTATTTGTGGTACTTCGATCACTCATCGTATGGGTCTCCTAGATCGTTAGGGGGTGCCGTCGCCGTAGTGGTAGCGACTAAGGCCCTCATCGTATTGGCCGGCCATCGGCAGGCCTCGAAAATGGCAACCTTCGCGGGTTACCAGTGGTTTGAACGCCAGTCGTTCGACCCGCATGGGCTCCATGCCGGGCCCCATCAGGTAGGCCAGCGGACTCCGTATCGACAGCTCTTTCATGATGCGCTCGGGCGTCATCAACTCGGCGTCGACGCGCTGCGAACGGCGCGAGAACAATCCCTCGCGAACGCGATACGATTCCCGGCCTAGCCGCTCGCTAACGCGCTTGGCGGTCGTCAGGTCGCCATCCAGCCCGAAGTAACTGCACACACTGCAGGCCTCCATTTCCAGCGCGCCAGACTCGCCGAGCGTCTCGACGGCACTTTGCCAGGATTGATAGATTTGCCACATGCGAATTCGAGCGTCACGTAGGAGCATGGGCGCCTTGGTGACGCACTGAATTCCCGACAAAAACTGCCTCGCCTCGTCGACGACGAGCGCTGTGGGTATCGCAGGCCGATCGAGCTTCGTCTGCTGAATCTGCATCGCCAGTTCGACGTGAGCCCGGAAAATAGGGATCGCGGCACGCAGTGCGGCGTCCCCGCGAGGCAGCACATGCATCATCGTGAACGGCGCACCATCGATCCCGATGTCGCGATACGAACAGTCGGACTCTCCGATCAACAGTTCGCGCAGCTGTGGGTCGTACAATGCGGCGCAGTTGTTGTGGTATTCGGACTTCAACGTGCCGTACGACCGTGAGCCGAGTTCGAGAACCTGCACGGCGGTGGTCCGAATGAACGCTCCCACCTGCGGATGGTTGTTTCGGAGCATCTCGTCGAGCAGTTTTTGCATGACCTTGGGTCCTGCCTCGTTCGACAGAGCGTCAAACCCCATGCCGCGTTCGACCACGTAAGGAAGGTTGTGTGTCCGCGGATCGGCACGCCACGACAGGAAATGCAAAATGCCGGCCGCCATGAAGTTTCTGGGCGCCTGGATATACCAACTATCCTTCTTGCTGCCGGGTACGTCTGGAAAAAAGCCATCCGCAATCGCCAGCGCCAGTACGCGGGCATAGCAATCGTTGATGTCGATATCCGATATGAGGGTGTGTTTCTTGCTTGGGTAGACAGATTGATTCGCGTAGTCAATCACGATGCCGCGACCGTTGTCTATCCATCGTGTCGTCGAAGTGATGCCGCGCGTGTCGGTATATCGCTTCTCTCGTAGTTGGCCGCAATCGATCCTTCGGAGCCGCTCTTGATCGATCCGTGCCCCAAAATACAGGTCGCACGCATCAGACTTATTCGAGGCATGGATCAGGCTGCCGCGATAGCCGGCCAATTGGGCCGAACAAATGTTCTTGCCACTGCCAGGCCCACCAAACCAGCACCAATGGGCAGGGCTGCGGTCGACGATCATTTGTTGGGAGCCATCGTTGTCAGAGCCGAGCACTTTACCGGCGAGGAAACCATCGGTGTAGAAGCCATTTTGGGGCGGCCTTGCTGGCAAGGGTTCAGTGTACCGAGCAATGATATAGGGTCCTGCGCACCGCGCCGCATGACCACGCCCGAACAGTCGTCGGACCACCGGCTCGCTCGTCAACCGCTCGTAGGCCTCCAGCGCCATTAGAGGCAATGCTCCGACAAAAACTGGAGCGCCCGCGGCCCGTGCCCAGTTGGTCACGACCGGACGCAACCCATTGCGTTCCAACCGGGGGAAAGAGCCCACCGATTTGATCAGCTCAATTGCCTCGTCCAGGCTGGAGATGAGGACGACTGCCATGACACCGTGCGCAACCCATGAGACAGCGTCTCGTCGCTTGAGCACTGGCATCAGCAATGCGAGTACCCAACCGGCGAAACCGATTGCGAGGGTCCCACTCACGAGTCCCATCAGGACACGACGCGCTTGCGGGGGCCATTCGGCGAAAAACTCTGGCGGACCACTGAATAGCTGAATTGAGAGCCACGCGGTAACACCACCAACCAGGATGGCGGCCGTACGCCGCGCGGCGTAGAAACGGAGCAGTTTGCGAATCATGAACTCGAACTCCAATCACTCTTCCCACCATCGAGCGTATCGTCCGCCATTCTCCGGACGATACGGCACGGATTGCCCACTCGTTTCATACGACCGGTATTCGTAGCGAGGCGGCATGTATCCGTGCCCCCTCGACTCTTCGTACTCTCTCCACAACCAAATCCCAGCGAGGACCACCGCTACGGCCAGCACGATCTTCATGGCTACCATTAGCAGCTTCACTGTTGCCGACATGATCCAGCTGCCGGCGAGCACTCCTACGCCGATGCCGAGCCCGATCGCCAGTAGCAGCGGAGTAGGCTCGCCAGCGTCCATTTTCTATACACCAGTGTTTGCGCAATGAGCCTTGTAACTAACGACCGCTGACCATCGAGTGAAGGATTTCTCCTTCAATCAAGTCATCAGCGTCACGCCGCAGCTTGTGCGCGCCTGTCTCCAGCTCATTGGCGATTGCGCGGTAGGACTCCGCCAGAATGGAGCAAATCTCCGCACTCAACTCAGTAGTCCCCGTCCGGAGTACCCGCCCGTCGGGACCGATCGAAAACTCATCGTAGCAGCCGAAACTGCGTTTCTCGCCGTGGTCTTTCTTCCAAAACGACATAGCTTAATTACCTTGTGTGGATTGAAATTGGGGGAACATGCGATCCATCAACGCCTCGGCGCGGAAGGCCCGCCCATCTTCGGTAACGACCCAGCCATCACGATGGACGTGAATGTTGTCGGGGGTCGTAAACATGAAGCCGGCCTCGTCGATGCCGGCCGCAACGGCTGGCACGGGCGGACCGATGAACCTCGCGTACGGAAACCATTCCGGTTTCGGACAGATCGGGTACTCCGTCCCCTGCCCGTCTGGATTCCACTGCGGTGGTGGTTCCACGACCACGATCGAGCCGTGCGGTGCAAATCCATTTCGTTCAACTGGCAATCCGTCGTAACGGGTATCCATGGTGACGCGTAGTTCTGGCGCGACGCCTACTAAACGTGGGTCTTGCGACGTACCTGAGTGCGATCGGAAGCCGGTACCTACGACGGCCAACATGGTGCCGATCGCGACTGCGATGATGGCGGGTTTTGCCATGGAAATGTCCTCGCTGCGAAATGGGTTGGGGAATTTGTCAAATCAACAAGGCTCACAAATTTGCGAATCGGCCAAATCGCCGTCGCTACCGCGCGGCCGGTTAGCTGATCGCGCTAGCAATCACCACCACGAAGAAGACGATGACGCCAATACCCACCACGGCGAGCGTAAGCATGAACTCACGCGTCTTTTCGATGTTAATGATCCGTTGCTTGTGGAGTTCAGGGTCCTTGATGTCTCCGCTGGTGACGCGGCGACGGACTTTGATACGGGTGCTCATAGTACGTCCTTTCGTAATACTAGGGGGGTGAAGCGGGCAAAAATCGAGGTTACTCGTCCTCGCTAATGACGATCTCGACAAAGTCCTCAGCTATGTCGCAGTTGCGCTCGGTCACAATGCGAGCAAGGGTTTGCATGTTGTGGTTGGGGTCACCGATCGTAGCGTTGATCACCGGAATGGCGCTATTGACGATCGCGACCATCCCGGCAACACGCTCGATCTGCAGGTCCTGCGCTTGCTTTATTGCCGCGAGTTTCTCTGCAACCTTGGTCGCCGGTGGCGCTGCGGCGACCAAGGGCTGTGCCATTTTGGGCGGCGACTGGGCAAACGCTGGCGTTTTGATTCGAGGCTTGGTATGTCCGTTGTTCACGAGAGACTCCAGGGACTAGTGACGAAAAATACTTGCGGCGAGGCCGCTTGAAGCACGGTATGAGCCAAGTCGACGCACCGACTGCGAGGAGCAGCAACGCGGCGGGCCACATCGCCTGAACAACCGCCAGATCGTCCGGAACGCGTTGGGTCGGTTCGATGCTGACGGCGGTCGAAGTTTTTGCCAAGCTACTGTTAGACATAGCCGGGTTCCGATTTGCGAACTTGCATGCGGATCACTTCGCCTTCGCCGATACCGTGGTCTCGTAGCGGCGAATAGGCGTCAAGCACGCGACCCATACTAGTGATGAACCGACATGAGTATCGATACTGCTCATCAAGCAAACTGGCTTCGATCAGTTGATCGGCGATCATTCGTGGTGTCGCGCGAAGAGAGGTATACACTGTGATCGCGTCCCGCCATTCGGGTAAAATTACGGCGACGCGAATGGCACGTCTGAGCACTGTGGCTCTTGGCATGGAAGTCATCACTTCCACCTTTCACAATCTGAGATCGTTCGTCGTGGTAACACGCAGTCTGGACATCGGACCGTAGACGCGCCAAAAGAAACCCAGGAACTAGATGTCTACGGGGTAGCTTCAAACATCAAATACATGCACGTTTTTAGGGCTTCTTGAGTTGCTGGCTATTCAGTCCCTAGCCGGCTACCTAAAATGTTGGTGGAACCTAAAGTTATCTCTACAAGTTTCTCTGCTTCCCGATGCGGAGAGGTCTTGTTTCATAAAGAAAGCAGTCTCGACAGACACAACAAAGTGATTCCGGTGGCATACCCACCAGCACTTGTTCCAAGTAGCTTGGCAAGCATTGCTTCCTACTTCGATCAATGAGCCAACGGCTCAAACTGCTCAAGAAACTGTCAAGATTCACGCAAATCTCTATAGTGAAGGCGAGACCACGAACCCTATGATGGTTGCGAGGTGTCCCTACGAGGCGATCGAGAGAGCTTCTCGTCCCGTGGAGCGAAGTAGCGTTCGTACAACATGGTAGGTACTTGACTCTGGCAGCGAATCACTCGCGAATGTAAGCATGACGACCGATGAACAGGGCAAAAGCCCTAAATGCACCATTCAGTTGACGGAAGACTTTCGACTTCCGAATTTGAGGTCCGATCCCGATGCTCCCCCAATTGATAGCGAACTGCTGTCCGCTTTTGCGGAGCTAAAAGAGCTAACAGGACCTGAAGTCAAAAGAGTCCTGACAAACTTGGATCGATACGAGGAATGGAGAGACGCGCTCGCAAGAATGATTGCAGAGCAATGGAAGAAGCATCAACATACGGAAATCAAGACCGATTTTCCTCCTCCAGCATCTTCCTGATGTTTTTTCGCGCCCGCTTATGTAAGCCCCTGGCTTGCCCAACGGTGATACCGAGTATCTTAGCCACACTTTCCCAGGTTTTTCTACTCATCCGGAGTAATACACACCAACCTTGTTCCTTAGGGAGCTTGAGAATGTACGCATATAACTCATCGGATTCAATCGATTCAATCTGTTCGTTCGTGCCAGGATAGAAGAGTTCATCGACACTCGACTCTTTGTGCTGCTCTACTGACGCCAGGACATCCTCGCTTCGAATGCGCCTTGCTTTTGGCATGCCAGGATATCGCTCTTCGGATTTCTTGATCGCCATGGCGTTCCATTTTAGTGCCTTAACCAAATACTGAACGACGAATGTCGGCATTGGCAAATTTACGTTGTCCGACAGTATCTGTTCGCACGTTAAGGACATGAGGTCGTCCATTCGGTCAATCCGTAGCCCAAGTTTTCCAAGCGTGCGTAGAGCGAGCGTCGTCTGCACATACGAAGATTGGATCACAAGCTTGGCAAACTCCTTTTTCTTGTAACCGACATCCTCGTTTACAATGAAGAGTTTGCTGTATTCCTCAATGAATCGTTTTTCTTTGTCCTTGCGTATGTCCATTTAGACCTCGCATTTCTTCCGCCACATGAGCGCAACCCTTGCGCAAAACTCCATGTCGCGATGCAGCGATACTACGTGCCCCTCGTAGTACTACTGAACTTGACAGCCAACGCTGAGGGCCACTAAGGTGGCGCGACGCAAAATAGTTGCAGACGCAAAATAGTTGCATCAGTTTGGCGATGGAATCACCAATAGCCTCAGCCCAATCGCACGGTTGGAGACAAAATAACAACCCAGCCGCGGAGATCGGTCTTGTGTTTGGAAGTTCGCAGTTGCGGATTCTCTATTTCACGCTGCTATCAATACCGCGTACCAGGCAGTAGCACGTTTCTTGCCAATATGCAGTTCTTGGTTTCGCTCTTCGGCTGCGTTGTAATGCTAATCGTCGGCCGGATCAAAAAAGAGCACGCTTAGGACAACCCTCGCGCGGACGTATTGGGTCTGTCGGGCGCTTGTATTCGCCAAGTCTGGCCCAGTTCAAAATTGCGCTTTTCTGCTGCTGGAGCGATAAGTGGCTCAATGCCATAGATTTCGCTTATCTCGCTCCAAACTCGAATGTCCTGAAGTTTGTCTCTTAGCTTTTTGAACGCAACAGTTGCATCACGAAACTCAAGTACTCCGCCTATGAATGCGTGGTATCTGCGACCTGCTAGCACATACGTGGAGCTGATGATGCCCTGACCGTCCTTTTGCTGGACGTACGATGTAAGTTTGCCACCGAATTCGTGTTTGAGGTAAGCATAGATGACTGTATGACCCACGTTATACGTGGCGACACAAAGGTCTTTGCCGACTAATGAGTCATCCGCAAGTGACAGAACAGGCGTAGGATCTCGGTCATTGGACCATCGTGTGCCTAGGTTATCTGCCGAGTCCACGAGGATGTCTGTGATCGTGGCGAGAGTATTCTTGCCGCAAATAGGGAGGTGCTTGTTCTTCGGCGATTGCGGCTTGATTCGCGCTATCAAGCAGAGTTTTTCTGGAGGGAAGCTGTAGGCGCGAACGCGCGATAATACAAACTCTTCGCGGGAGGCCACGGCATTCCGAACCTCTCTTGCGCAGCTTTGGCCATGATTCGGACTACCACCATGCAGCGGACAAGAGCTATCCAGGAGGGAACGGCAAACAGTGGACGTAACCTGTAGCCGGTGCTGAGAAATCTGATCCGCAAGGCAGTCCGCCAAGAGTTGGCGATGCCGGTACTCGCTCAGTGAAACAGATTTATGGCGCATAGCAGAACTCCTAATAGACCAACGGTCGACGTGCAAACCGCGGTACAAGAAAAAGTGGAGCCCTGCGTATACCGCCCAGAGCGGGTTTCGTGCCAATGCACTGCGCAGATTGCGTCATCGTCAAAAGACGGTGTATTTTCAATCGTTACCAACTGCTTCGCGATAGACAAGTGGGAAATTAGCGAGCGACTCACAATTGCATTTTTTTCAGGCAAACCACGATAGGCTCTAGCAGACGTCAACTACGACACACCTGTTGTGGAGACGCACAGATAGGGGCATTCGCCACGATTCGGGGTTCAGGCTGCCTTGATGTTCTTTGAGCTTCAATCCAAGCGCCGAACTTTCCAACACTACATCTAGACTGCTTCACTCTCAGCTGTCCCTCTTACGGAGGGTCAGTTGACGGGCATCAAGATTATCTTGTTTCCAGGTGGCGACGCGCGAAATTAAGCGTTCTGGGCCGAACGGTAGTCGCAATCCGGGCGCCGGACCGCGGCGAACCTATCGACCTGGTCCTGCCTGAATCGGTATCGGCTTTGGCCGCTGCAAATCACCTTGCCGTTTCACTACGCAACTTCCGGCAAAGTCGTACGTACGATCAGCTGATCCTTCTGCAGCCCTCGACACAGCTTTCCGTTTCAACACCTCATAGCTTGTCAATGGTTCGGTTGAAGGCCTGACATCACTCCACGCTGCGAACAAGCCCTATCGGCTCCCGGCAGTCTACGTGGTCTGCTTAGGTGGGTGCGCCATGAAAGCGTCATTCCCGCTCTTCTGTCGGTAGTTGAATGATCGATGCAGTCTTCCACCCGAAATCGACCGGTTCAAACGTCGCAAAAAAATCTCCCGGCCGCTGCGCTGGAAGATTTTTGGACGATCCGCTTTGCGGCAAACGTTTGAGCAAGTCGATTCTCGGTCGGAATGGTTCACCGCATCGTCAACCACCAACAGAAAGGAAAATGACCATGACGACATCCAACCAAAAACCAGCAGCCACCCTTCGCGACGGCTCGGTAAGAGCCACGCTTTGGCGCAAGCAATCCGACAAAGGAGTGTTCTTCAACGTCACACTCTCGCGGACCTACAAGGATGGCGATTCGTACAAGGACTCCAACAGCTTTAGCGGCAACGAGCTCTTGAAAGTCGCACGTCTTGCCGAGAAGGCCTACGATCTGGCCGGTGAACTGCGTGCCACAGAAAGCGACGTCGACAGCGGGGCTCAGTAATGAGCCCCCTATTCCACCATGCGGAACGCCGGGAGCGAAATGCCCCGGCGGACCGTCTCCTAGCGGAGCGGATGGCCAGATTAGCCGTCGACCTAGCGGATGCCGCCTCAGAGCAACCTGGTCTTTACTCTGAAGAGATTGACGAGCTGTGCGACCTACAGATATCGGCGCAGGCCTACGCCGATGTCCTCCAGTCCGACGATCCACATGCATTCTTTGAGCATTGGTATGTTTACGCCGCCGGGCGACTTGCCGAACTC
>JANQJJ010000139.1 GCA_028281725.1 Pirellulaceae bacterium
CCAGGCGCTATACGACAATCAGCCGGAGACCGCACAACAGATTTTGGCTGAAGGCTGGAAGCAAATGGCAACCTCTTTGATGCTCAGCACCAACGATTATCGGTGGCTCGCACTGAGTACGCGCGTTTGGTGCGATTTGGTTAGCCTGCGAGGCGCTCCGGAGAGGAAGTTGCACTGGCTGAGCGACGCACAGAAATGTGTCCAGCAGATGACTCGGCTCGGCGAGCCGGCATTCGTAGCATCCGGCAGGGCCTATCGGCTGGTCACAGAAGCGGTCGCCGGAAACGTAGCGGCGTCAGATCAGTGGCAGTCTGCCATCGAACAATTACGCCAGCATGAGCTGCATCTATCCGCTGAGGCACTTCGGTGGCACCAAAGTCTTTACGCTCCTCGCCACCTGCAGGCACAGCTTCGCTCGGAAGCTGAAGACGCGCTGCGCGAAGAGGGCTGCGTTCAACCTGCCAAGCTACTCGATATCGTTCTGCCACTGCCCAATCATGAACCCAGCTAGGCAGTGCGTCGCCAGAGAGTTTTGGCGCCCGGTCCGTGCCTATCCGTGTTTCGCGAATCGGGAAGACTCGGGTCACCGAACCCGTGAGCCCACCCATCTTCGTCCGACTCTCCTATCCAACATCTAACCGATGCCGCGTTTCGAACACATTCGCCACAAACCACCCTGGCGGCTAGAACAACCGCGAGCGCTGCTGATCGTTTCATGCTCATTGCGCAGCAATGTCAACCTGAGCCGATTGGTCCGACTGGCCGGCTGCAGCGGGCTGGCCGAAGTCGTTCATTGTGGATCGGGAAAGGTGGATCGGGATATCGCGCGAGACGCCGCCGATACGGTCACAGTCACCTCGCCACGGAGCCTGCCGCCGGTAGTGAGAAAACTCCGAAACCGAGGTTACCGCTGCGTGGGGCTCGAACAGACCACGGGCTCTGACTTACTGTACGACTACCGTTATCATCGACGAACCGCGCTCATCATCGGCTCCGAACGGGAGGGACTTTCCCAGGAGATACTCGACCTGCTCGACGACGTGGTCGAGATCCCCGTGTACGGCCCGCCGGCGAGCTACAACGTGGTCACGGCGACGACCATGGCGGTTTACGAGTATTGCCGACAGTTTCCCCGTGGCTAGGCCGAGTCGCCCGGAATGATATCGCGCCGGTATCGGACGGTTGGCATCCGATCTGTCTCCCCAGAGGTGCGATTCGTTGGCCGGCAAAAAACCCATCTGCGACGACCATCGCAGATGGGTTTCTACCTTTTTCTTGACTGGTTGCTCGCTAGAGCATTTTGGACAACAACGCACAGAGGTCGGCGGTGCGGCAACTGTATCCCCACTCATTGTCATACCAGCTAACCACCTTGGCCAACTTGCCCGAACCACCCAGCACCTGGGTGAAGCCCGCCGCAAAAATCGAACTGTGTGGGTCGCCGATGATATCTGAGCTGACGATTGGGTCCTCGGTATAGCATAGAATCCCCTTCATCGGTCCCTCGGCGGCCGACTTCACCGCCGCCTTGATGGCTTCCGCACTGGCCTCCTTGGCTAGGTTGGTCGTCAGGTCAACCACGCTGCCGGTCGCCACGGGTACCCGCATGGCGATACCGGTCAATTTGCCTTTCAGCTCTGGGATGACCAGACCGACCGCAGACGCTGCTCCCGTCGACGTCGGGATGATGTTTTGTGCCGCCGCACGGGCTCGGTACGGATCCTTGTGAGGCTGATCTTGAACATTTTGGTCGTTCGTATAGGCATGGACGGTGGTCATCAGCCCCGACTCAATGCCGAACGTGTCGTTTAGTATCTTGGCGACGGGAGCCAGGCAATTGGTGGTGCAGCTGGCATTGGAGATACATTTCATGTCCGCGGTCAGTTTCTCCTCGTTGACGCCGAGCACACAGGTTAGATCAGCACCATCTTTGGCCGGAGCGCTGAGAACCACCTTCTTGCATCCAGCCGCCAGGTGCGTGTCGTAACCTGGCTTACCACCGCCTGCGCGGGCAGTGAAGATACCGGTGCTCTCGATCACAATATCTACGTTGTGATCCTTCCACGGAAGTTTGGACGGGTCGCGTTCGCTCAGGGCGAGTACTTCCTTGCCATTGACGACCAAATGCGTGTCCGTCGAGCTAACGTCACCGTCATAGCGACCATGGACCGTGTCGTATTTCAGCAGAGTGGCCAACATCTTGTTGTCGGTTAGGTCATTGATCGCAACCACTTCAAACTCATCACTGCGCTGCATAAGATTTCGGAACGTTAGCCGGCCAATACGGCCAAACCCGTTGATTGCAATTCGAATTGCCACTATTGATTCTCCCGAGGTGTCACCGATTTAGATGTACTACCCAAGTAGTAGCACTCTGTCGGCTCGAACGATTGATAACTGGGTTCAATGCAAGATGTTGGGGCGGGAAATTATACTTTTGCATTTATCAACCAGCAACGACCTATTCGGACAAGGAATCTGTCCGCCGGCCCGTCGCCTCCGAGAGACCGAAGATGGTGTCTAAGCTGCCGTTGAAGCGATCCAGAGGGCCCTTGATACCCATTAATCCGACCTACAGCCGAGCATCGAATCATTGCCTTTATCGCACAGACCCCACTGGCGGCTTCCGTCCGGAGTCAGTCGAGGAACTTGGGACTACGTTCAGTCGAAGCAGATCGCTGCCGACTATGACGACTACTTCTCCAGCGACCCTCTGATGCAGCTCGACATGGCGTTTCTCGAGCGATATCTGCCATCGATCGACTCGGAACACGATGGCACCGGTAGAGCACCGATTGTGGCGGACCTGGGCTGTGGTACCGGTCGCGTAGCCCGCCATCTGCTACCGCGCGGTTATCGCCTGCTGAATGTCGATCTGAGCAAGCCCATGCTACAACAAGTCCGGTCGCATTCCGGCGGACTCAGCGACAGCTGCGCAATTGTTCAGGCCAATCTAGCAGAACTGGCAGCGCTGCGCCCGGCCAGTCTGGATATGGCCGTCTGTCTATTCAGCAGCTTGGGCATGATTCGTGGACGCACCAATCGATTGCGGTTTTTGGACTCCGTGCGTACCAGTCTAAAACGCGATGCACCGTTCATCGTCCATATTCACAATCGATTTCGCAGCTGGTCCGACCCGGGTGGGCCGGCCTGGCTACTGTCTTCCAAGCTGAAGAGTCTTCTCAAAAAAGACTGCGAGTTTGGTGATCGCGTTTATGCCTATCGTGGTCTGCCTGCGATGTTCCTGCACATCTTCAGCCGTCGCGAGCTGGTACGCGATCTGAGTCATAGTGGTTTTAGTAGGATCGACTGGTTCCCCATTCACGCCGCCGCAAATGCTCTGTTGCCTGCCGGCTGCTGGCCGATGGATTTGAGAGCCGGCGGCTTCTTCTTCGTTGCTTCCAGCGGCGGTTGAGTTCAGCGCAGAGAATCGATGAAAGATTCAATGCGCCTGGGCGATACGCTGATCTTCGTTCCCAATTGTTGCGCGAATACGGAGACTCGCAGTTCCTCGATCATCCACCTCAGCTGCTCTAGTCGTTCGGCCCTCTCCCGAGAACCTGCCGATTGCTGCTCGAGCGACTGAAAACTGCCCAGTGCCTCTTCAATCGGACCGCGCAGTTTTCGATCCTTGGGCAAGCCACCATTTTTCAGTCGTTCGAGCCGCAGCCGAATCGCCTTCAGATATCGCGGATACTCGGCCAGCCACTGCCAGGGAGTGGTCTGTAAGAATCCAGCCGGAAACAGACCATCGGTTTGGACTTGGATATCGTCAAAAACCTCCCGCCAAGACTCCGGAACTCTTTCGGTATGTAGCCGCAGTGCCTGGGATTCCTCGGTCAGCTTCGGCAGCCAATTCGCCAGTTCTTGAGCGGCAATCGAAATCTGCACTCCGGCGTTGGCGTTCCGTGCTTCCAATGCCTCACGGTTGGTGATCAGCGGCAAATTTTCAACTAGAGCCATCCTGGCCACCAGATCCTGCAACTGATTTGTCAAATCTTTACTCTGGATCATGTGACCTAACTGGACGCGACTCTTTTCGATTCCCGGCAAGTGGACAATCTGACTGCGCAGCGCCCGACGATGCTCGATCGCGAATAGCCGAGTCCATCCAGCGGACGTGAGGCGACGTGCTTCGGCGCCAGTGTCTGCCAAACGCATCTCGACGGAACTCCCCAGATCCACCAGTGCCGGGAAGGCGGCTACCACCACACCACCTCGCTGAATCGCTACTTTTTCCGGTAATTGATCGAAGTCAGAAAGCGTGACTCGGCGGCCCACCCACTCGGCCTCCGGATCATCCGCACCACGTTCACCGGCTGTTTGCTCCCAGGTCGCGTCGGGTGGAGCATATTGAGCTTGCAGCTGGGGAATGTCTCGACCGCTGCCAAGGAGCTCGCCGTCATCGTCCACCACGCGCAGGTAGAATCTCAGATGCTGCGGGAGCTTGTCGGCGTTGAAATCACCCGGCGCAATGCGCTCCCCGGAGTAGTGACTCATCGCCTCGCAAAGTGCTGCGGTGAAGGGCTGCTCGCGTGGGACGTCCGCCAGGGAGCCGGCTAGTTGCTTGGCGACGTCAGGCGCGGGAACGAAGTTGGTTCGGAGCGATTTTGGCAACGAGCGAATCAGGTGCAGGATCTTTTCCTCCAGCAAGCCTGGTACCAACCAGCCCAAGGCTTCTTCGCTGATTTGCCGTAAAGCGGCCTGGGGAACGGTGATGGTCACACCATCGGATTCATGCCCAGGTTCGAAATGATACTCCAGAGGCAGGGTGGTCGGACCCACGTCGACCGCGTTGGGATAGGCCTGTTCGAACCGAGTGATCCTGTCATCGCTGGAAACCAGATCTTCCGGTTTCATCCATAGAGCCTGTTCAGCAGGCTGGTCACGATTCTTTTTGATCCAGGATCTGAGAGTCGTCAAATCGTTGACGTCCTGGGGAATCCTTGCACCGTAGAAGTTGGCCAAGTGAAAACGATCCAGGATGAACTCGCTCGACCGGGTGCGTTGCGAGAGCTCATGCATGTCGGCCAACATCTCTTGGTTGTGCTGATAGAACTTCTCATGGCAATTCCATTGGCCGGCTACCAAACCCTCATCGATCATCATGCTTCGGGCTGCCTCCGGATCGATTGGCGCGTACGGCACTCTATGCCCAAACACGATCGGCAGTCCGTACAACGTGCTGCGACGGTAGACCATCGCGGCTCCCGCCTTTTTGCTCCAATGCGGATCGTAGTAAGAATGCTTGAGTAAATCCGCGGCAGCGTGTTCGATCCATTCCGCATTCACCTCCGCTACCGTCCGCCCATAACGCTTCGTTGTTTCTACGATCTCCGCGGCGATGATCCATTTCGGTTTGCGGCCGAACAGGCCCGACCCGGGCCAGAGAGAGATACTCAGCCCGCCGGCAGCTCGGTACTCGTGCCGATCACCGCGCTCGGCGATTCCGCTCAGAAGACCGCTCAAAAGCGACTGATGGATCGCGGCGTAACCGTCCGGTCGCTTCAGGTCTCCGGTGCGTGGGTCTTCTTTACGGTGACGGCGGTCGCGGGCGACCACTTCCTGCGGGTCAATCGCCGGCAAGACGATCTGCCTTTCGCCGACTCGAATGCCAGCGGCGGCCAACAGGTCTTTTAGTTGGCGAACGATATCGGACCATTCGCGAAAGCCTTGAAAAGACAAAAACCTTTGGTCGAGAGCTTTCTGCAATCGGGAACGACCAAGCTCACTTTTCAACTTGCTGTAAAAGTCCCACAGCCGTAGGAAGCTCAAAAAGTCGCTGTGTGGATCCAAAAATCGTGCGTGTGCTTCATCCGCCTGCGGTTTTTGTCCCGGAGGTCGAAGCCTGACGTCCCGAGATTCCAACGCGGCGGCTATGACGATCACTTCCGCCAGACAGCCTCGCTGGTTGGCTTCGAGCAACATGCGACCAACGCGAGGATCACACGGCAGGCTGCCCAGTTGCCTTCCAATTTTAGTTAGGCTTCCCTGCCGATCGGTCGCGCCAAGCTCGCGTAGCGTCCGCTGACCATCGCGAATGGACTCCGCGCTGGGTGAATCGAGCAGCGGATACTCGCTCAGTGGCCCAAGTCGCAGCATCAAGCTCTGAAGGAGCACGCTCGCCAGGTCGCTACGACGGATTTCCGGTGTGGTGAATTTAGGTCTTCGATCAAAATCTTCTTCGCTGAACAGGCGGATACAAACACCCGGTCCGAGACGCCCGCAACGACCAGCGCGTTGGTTGGCTGAGGCGGCCGAGATGTCTTCGATCGGTAGCCGCTGGACTTTGCTACGCGGTGCATACCGGCTAATTCTGGCCAGTCCCGTATCGATCACCGAATGGATGCCTGGAACTGTCAGCGACGACTCCGCGACATTCGTAGCCAGAACCATTCGGCGGCGGGAGTGCTTCGCGAATATCTTGTTCTGTTCTGCCTGACTCAGCCGAGCATACAAGGGCAGTATTTCAATCGAGTTTTCTCTACCCAGCCGCGTGAAATGTCCTCGCAGATACTTCGCCGCGGCTCGAATATCTCGCTCGGTTGGCAAGAAAACGAGTATGTCGCCACCCCGCTCTGAGATCAACTCGTCGGCCGCATCGGCTATCGCCGACAACTGAACTTGTTCATCGACGTCGCCTTGCTCTACCTGTTGTTGCGGCGGCCGATAGCGAACGTCGACCGGGTACGTCCGTCCGGATACTTCGACGATCGGGGCGGGTCCCTGCGCGTCCGAAAAATGCTCGGCAAAGCGGCGGGGATCGATCGTGGCCGAAGTAATGATCAGTTTCAGATCGGATCGCTTGCGGCCAAGTTGCCTTAGGTAGCCGAGTAAAAAATCGATGTTCAGCGACCGCTCATGGGCTTCGTCCACGATGATGACTTCGTACTGATCCAGAAATCGATCACTTTGCGTTTCCGCCAGCAGGACACCGTCGGTCATCAATTTGATCAGCGTGGTGGGTCGGGTTGAATCGGTAAAACGAATCTTGTAGCCGACTAGCTCTCCCACTCGCGTGCCAAGTTCTTCCGCCAGGCGGCTGGAGACAGCCCGCGCGGCCAGTCTCCGCGGCTGCGTATGACCTATCATGCCACTGCGGCCATACCCGGCTTCCAAACAGACCTTAGGTAGCTGAGTGCTTTTGCCCGATCCGGTTTCACCACAGACGACGATGGTTTGCCGCGAACGAATCAGCTCAATGAGTTGCTCGCGATGCCCGGCAATCGGCAACTCTGGATCGTAGGTCAGCTGCGGTATGCTATCGCCACGCTGCCGAACCAGACGAGCGGAGGCCTCGACCCGCGCCTGCCACTTTTCGAGTTCTTGCTGATGCTGAGCTTCATTGAGCGGCGAAGATCGTGAGCGGATTCGCTGCCAGGCTTTCTTCAAACGGAATCGATCCGCCTGCAATACCTGCTCGAGATTGGCAGGAAGGGAATTGTCAGAGGCAGACATATCGAATGGGAAGAAAGATAGGAACAGCGGGAGTAGGTCAGATCACTTGAACGAAGCGCCGCCGACGGACTTTGCACCAAAATTCGTTTATGAGGGCCGTACTTAGGCTTCGTCGCTCATCGAAACGACTGGCAGTGGTACTTTTCCTAGCGGCTCGCCATGACTGCCGTGCGATTCGTCTGCTGCCTGGGGATCGACCCAGTCCTCTGCCTTGAAATGCTTGCCGTAGACGCCAAAGTCGTTGAAGGCTAGCCATTTGGCAAGTCGAACCGCCAGATTGCGTTCTCGAATCTCGCCGCCGGGAGCATACTGAGAACGACGCGGAATCGTCGCCTGAAGTTCGGCGATGGCCTGTTTTCTTTGCGTCGTATCTCGAGCATTATGCTTTTCCGCCAACTGGACCAACAGATCTGGTCGCTCCAGGACGACGCATCCTCGCGTATGCTCCGCGGCCAGATGTCGGAAGTCCCGCAAAAATTCACTGTTGTTGAACGTTTCCTGCAGAGGTTTCTTGTCGTAAATGCTCTCGGTTGCCAGTTGAATGATCGGACACGGTTCGATGTCTCCCGCCGGACCGATATGGTGGGTGAACCCTGTCGCTGCCGGACAAAGAGCCCTACCTTCGCCATCATGATACGCGTCGATCACCACGATGGGCTTGGTAGCCCGAGTATCCACCACAAACTGGCGAACACGTCTGAGCTGGTCGGTGTCGAGTGCCAACTCGGGCATGCTCTCCGGACCGACAGGACGGTAGACATGGAACCAGCAATACATGACCCCCATCTCGATGAGACGGTCGACCCATTTGTCCGCCAGTAAGTCGTCGATGTTCGTGCGACAGATACTCGTACAGACGCCGGTCAGGACTTTGTTATTGAGGCAGTTCTGAATGCCCTGCATGGTTTGATTAAAAACTTCCGGTCGCCCCCGCCGCTCATCGCTGACGATCTCCGTACCTTCGACGCTGATCAGTGGAGTCACGTTGCCCATCTTGCGCAGCCGTTTTGCTACTTCGTCAGTAATGAAGTGTCCGTTGGTAAAGACCTGGAAGTAGACATCGGGTTGCCCCTCGAGAAAGTCGAGTAGCTCCTTGTGCAAGAACGGCTCACCCCCCAAGATGCCGAAAAAAGCGTTGCCCATCGCTTTGGCTTCGTTCACTGTGCGATTAAGTGAATCGACGTCGATCTTCGTCTGTTTGGCAGCCACGTCCACCCAACAACCTTGGCAGCGTAGATTGCAGCTGTTGATGACGGACACGTAGAGGAAGGGCGGAAAGAACTCCCCGCGCCGTAGCCGTTTGCGGTGCTTTTGAACGCTGCGGAATCCCTTCCAGCCAGCCAGGTACATCAGTTTCCACAACAACCGTTTGTCGGTTTCCCAAACGAGCCGTTTTGCCATGCGAAAGTACATGTTCTGCCTGTCCCAACTGAAATCTGGTTGCCGTGCCCGCAGCGGATCTGCGAGCCTTGCATTATACCCTGTTCGGCCAGGAACTGAGAACGACTGCCCGCTGCAGGCCGTTGGTGTAGAATAGGACCTCTCGGGGTCGTCCGCCAAAATCAGCAAATCGCAGGCTTTTTGTGAATCGCACGCGTCATCAAGAACTTCTCAACGAAGCAATCGCTGGCAATGCGGAGTCACTCGGAGAATTGCTTGAGGACTATCGCGCCTATTTGATGGTGCTTGCACAGCGCTACCTCGATACGCGGCTGCGAGGGCGTCTGGATGCGGCCGACGTGGTCCAGGTCACGTTTTTGGAAGCCCAACGCGATCTGCCCAGTTTTCGTGGCCATCATATTGAAGAGCTACTGGGCTGGTTGCGGCACATCTTGCGAAACAACGTCTCTTCGGCGCATCAAAAGCACATCTACACGCAGAAGCGATCTGCCGGTCGTGAGGTCTCCAACAGTCCCACAGACAGCCGACCGGCCATTACGGACCTGGCACCGTCGGAAACGACTTCTCCGAGCCAGCGTATGATGCGCGACGAAGCGGCCGTCTATTTGGCGAACTGCCTGCAGGAATTGCCCGAAACCCAACGCGAGGCACTCCGTTTACGCTACGTAGAGGGATGCTCGCTAAAACAGATTTCCGAGTCGATGGAAAAAACCGAGATGGCCGTGGCGGGACTTTTGAAACGTGGATTGCAAGCGTTACGCAATCGCATGATTTCCGATAGCTCCACCGGCGGATCTGCTCGCTGAGTATCGCTGCGTGCTCGGCGGCCGACTTCTGTCAGGTCCGAATTTTCTTTCCTTTGCCTTGCTACTACTGCCCAAGGACATAGGCAAAAATCAGCGGTGCGACAATCGTCGCATCGCTTTGAATCATGAACTTTGGGCAATCCTTGCTCAGTTTAGTCCAAGTGATTTTCTCATTGGGTACCGCTCCCGAATAACCTCCGTAGCTGGTCAGAGCATCACTGATCTGAGCGAAATAGGCCCACAGTCGTGCCTCTTCTTTGAGATCTTGAATCAGCATGGGCACGGTACAGATTGCAAAATCTCCCGCGATACCCCCGCCGATCTGGAAGAAACCAATTGGTTTTTCTGCACTAACAGATCGGTACCATCGCGCGAGCATCGCTAGCTGTTCTGTCCCGCTCTTGAGTGCCGCATGGGACTTGATGGTTCCATCCATCACGCGAGCGGTGAAGATGTTTCCCAAGGTGCTATCTTCGACGCCGGGAGAAACAATCGGTAGATTCTTCTGCTGGGCGGCATAGACCCAACTGTTTTCGATTGGCACCTGGTAGTGAGGTTTAAGATCTTCCTCATCCAAAACTCGATAAAAGTACTCGTACGCGAACTTGCTAGTCCCGGCATCGGCTTCCTCTCGCCAGTACTCGACTAGCCGCGATTCCATGTGCTTCATCACCGTTTCGGGAATACACGTATCCGTCACTCGATTGTAGCCTTGAGCCTGCAAATCGACTTCATCTTGTGCGCTGAGGGCTCGCCAGTCCTCGATGACCCGGTAATCATTGTGGGCAAACAGGTTGAAGAGATCTTCTTCCAAGTTGGCTGCGGTACAGCTGATGGCATGGACTTTATCTTGGCGTATCATCTCCGCCAATGAGATTCCTAACTCGGCGGTACTCATCGCGCCGGCCAGTGAGACCAACATCTTCCCGCCATTGCCTACAAATTCTTTGTAGGACCTGGCTGCCGAGAGCGTTTCACGAGCATTAAAGTGTCTGAAGTGCTGCTCCATGAAAGCCGAAATGCTCATTGCGTCTCCTTCTAGCGGTGTCGATCAAGTTAGCATCGCTGGGGGGAAATAGCTGGGCTGCTTTTCTGGCGATTCATCACGGCGGAGCGTGATGGCAGCCTGAGAGAGGCGACAGCCACTTCCCGCCGTGATGCTTACTGCGGACCACCTTCACAGCATGTTTCACAGATCGTGTGGCAGCGACTGCACTGAAGCTTGCCTCGAATCTCTATCGTGCTGCCTGAACAGACTGGGCAAACTTGGTTGGGTGCCTTGCGGGGCTCGGCCAGGAGCTTCGACGAAGCAGGCCGGATTGATCTTTCGCTACTTTTTCGACCGTCTTCCATGGTGCTCTTTCCTCTCGCGACTGATGTGTCTAGCCATCCAAAGCCATGGGCATCACGACGTACGCATAGCCATCGTCGGTGGTCATCAATGCCGGCTGGGTCGACGAAGCAACATCCAGCTTGAATTTCGTTTCCGGCTCTAGAACTTTGAGAAAATCACTAATGAAACGATAGTCCAGCTTTAACTTGATCGCTTCGCCATCATAGTCGATGGGCAACTCGACTCGACTTTGTCCAAGATCGGCCGTCTTGGCGGTCAGCAGCAACGTACCCCCACCAAATTCCAAATCGAGACCTCTTGTCTCTTGGTCGGCCACGATGGCCGCCTGCCGAATCACGTTGAAAAACGGTCCGACCGTCATATCGATGCCTACGGAATCTTCTCGACTCGGAATCACTTGTCGCCAATTGGGATATCTTCCTTCAACCAGTCGCGAGTAGATCGTACATCGGCTCGTCCTCAGCAGCACGTCGTTTCCGCGAGCGGCGATATGCACAACCTCTTCTTTGTCGCCAATCGATCGCTCCATGAGCGTCAAGGAACGCGTCGGAATGATAGTCGAATTTCCTGTGGTTTGGTGTTCGCCGACGCTCTTTCCCGTTCCCGACATACGCGCCAGCCGTCGTCCATCGGTCCCGACCGCCAAGACATCTTCGCCGTTGAGTTCCAGCAGGACGCCGCCGAGCGCAAATCGGGAACTATCCGGATCGGTGGCAAAGGCTGTTCTGCGGACCATTTCTCTAAACAGTCTGGCCGGTAATTCGTGGTACTTCTCCTCTTCGAACCCAATCACGGTTGGGAATTCGTCCGGATTGGCACTTGGCAAATTGAACTCTGAATGCAGCCCTTTGACCTGCGTTGCCGACCCATCGGACTCGAAATACAGCTGTTCGTCGCTGCTCTCACGCAGAATCATGCCCACGCGTCCCACATGCAGGAGCGCTTTACCGGGAGTTTGGACATCCACGCCTTCGACGTCGATTCGGATCCCGGTCTCCATGTCGGTAGCCATCAGGGTGACGCGTTCTTCTTCCGCCTCAATCTTGACATTTTGTAGGACCTCCTTGGGGCTACGAGTTAGCGCCACACTTCCCGCCAGCTGAAATGCGTTTGCTAGTTTTTCACGATCACATGAAATCTTCATAGCCAAATTGACTCCAGAGCAACAGATAGCAGAAAATCCAATCGGTTGTTTTACAATCAGAAGCCGGGGAACAAAACCCGCCATGGTGGCAGATTTTGCTGCGGAGACCCTGGGAATCCATCAACATCTTCCCTCTATTGTTTATTAAAAGTAGTAGTAGGAATGTCGAGTCAGATCGACTTTTCCACAAGGCAATCGGTCGTCGTAAAGGGTTGTTCTCAATACGTTTAGCCATGGAACACGACAGACCACTGACATTGGGAAAGTTGAAGAAGCGTGGTCAACGGATGTCAGTCGTCTGTCGAAGAAAGGCCGCTTATAGACATCGCGAGCGGGAAAGTGTCTCTGGGGGCCAAGCTATCGACATGCATCGACCGCCAAGAAACATTTTTTCAACGACTCAATTGGTAGGCACAAAATGGGTCGTCGTGTCAGGAACCATTGACTAGTTCCGCTTGAACTTCGCGCAGGAGGTTCGCCAATTCGGAATCGGTATCCAACAGCCGCTCGGTTTTGCGACAAGCATGAAGCACCGTGGAGTGATCGCGGCCTCCAAAAAACTGGCCAATTTGCTGGAGGCTGGAAGTGGTCAGTTTGCGGGATAGATAGATGGCTAGCCCACGGGCGCGGACAATACTCGCCTCGCGTGTCGAGCCGCGTAAT
>JANQJJ010000147.1 GCA_028281725.1 Pirellulaceae bacterium
GACACCGCCGGGGCGCCACGCGCGGGATGCACCCCGTCGCCCAAGCCGTCGAGCCGGTCGCCAGCCACCCCCCTCGACCTCGACCGGTGGCGACCAACCGACCACTGAGTATTCGGCAGTGGAAGGTGGCTCGTCGCTTGCAACTGGCGCAGGTACCTCGGGGTAGTGTCTGGAGCGAGGTTACCGGCAGTTGGATTGGTTCAGCGGCGGTGATTGCCGTCTTCAGTGCACTGGCGGTCTTGTTTCAAATCGGATCCGGTGAACCGGCTCAGCCTCTGCTAATCGGCATGGTTTGGGCCTCCCTGGTCGCCCTCAGCGCTGCCTGGATTGCCATCGGACTAGGCAAGCGCTGGCAACGTGAAGAGGGGGACTGGGCCATTCGAAGTTTTGTTCAGTTGACGTCCGGGTTCGCCGTCGGCGCCTTCGCCTATATGCTCGCTCAGTTCTTGATGGTCCCCTGGGATAGCATTACGAAGGAGAGTTTCAGTGAGATTCCGGTGCAGCGTTGGAGAGGTTTCTTTGACGGCAGCGGTCAACCCTTGCTGCCGGCTTACCTCGCCTACTTCCCGCTCGTTATGGGATTGATCCACTGGTGGAAACAAGTGGATCCACTCCGGCGGACGCGGTTCAGCTTTTGGGCAGTCATTTGGAGTGTGATCGCTGCCAGCATCGTTCATCTGTTGATTCCATTCCCACAACCTTGGGGCGCACTGATTGCTGCAGGGACATCGCTGGCGATTCAGCTGTCCAGCCCCTGGATTAACCCGGCTGAACGATTGCAGATCGGCCGCGCAGAGCCCGTGGCCTAACCCGGCTTCCCAACTCTCGACATGTCACATCACCTTTCATAACCTTTCATCGTCATTCGCAAGCTTAAGAGGGTTCCACAGATGGGTGACCTCGAGAAAAACTTGAATTCTAACTCAGCCCGTCGGCAGGGAGCCCTTCTGGCAGCAATCGCTGCAATCGGTTTCTTGCTTCCGGCTCCGCTTGCCATCGCTACCGGTAGCGATGGTAAGCAGGGCCGCATCCGCGTGTCGCGACCAGAGTCTGGTGTGGCTCCGGCGCCCTCGAATGCCGCGTCTTTGCACCTTGAGGTGCCTCCCCCTGTCACTAACCCGACGCCCTCGGATGCCGGGCGAGAGCCCGACTTGTCCGCATCCTTGCCCGCTGACAGTGCGGCCGAATCGGAGGTGACCAACGATCGCGATATCGAGAGTCTCGATATCGCAGACAACACCGCGGAACGGTCCGACGAGCTTCCTCCGAGACCTACCGATGCTGTACGCGAGCTCTCAGTGGCCCCGGGAACCCAGCCGCTACTTCCGGCTGATCGGCCAGCCTGGGTAGGAGCTCAGCCGGAGCTCTCTTCTGACATCCACCGTTTGAGTGTTGGCTCCCTTCCGACGTCCAATATCAAGAATGCAGATCGCTCACTCGACGAGCCGCTCATGGCGGCTGTGAACGCCTACATCGATCAACACGTATTGGACCCGCACGACGGTGTCCGATCCGTGCAAATGCACGTGGACGAAAACTATATCCGCAAGAATCTGATTGATCACCCGGAAGGCTATGTCGCCGAATTGAAGACGAGCGAAGGTCCCATGTATCAGAAGTGGGTATCGGTTCATATCACGCCCGATCAGCGAGAGCAAATCAGGCAGTGGCATCGTGAAGCCGTGCAGAGGGAACGCCTGGCTCCGCTAGGGCTGGGCCTACTCTCGGTCGTCGGATTGATTGGACTATCGCACCTCGTCTTGCGTCGCCGACATGGCCTCCCCGAAGCTCAGCCGCTCAGTCGCGAACAGCTCGTCTCTCAGGACTCACCGGCCGTTCCCCACAAGCGTTCCGGCCCGTCTATGTTGGCTGTCCTGGGGTGCATACTGATCTTGCCGGCCATGGTCGCATGCGTTTTGGTCTATATTTTTTTCGCCCGTCAAGCACACGTCCGGCACTATCAAGAGGCGGTTAGAGCCCAGGTGGTCAGCGACGTCGAGCAGCATGAACAGGCCATTCGAGCCAGAGCGCTGAGTGAAATCCCATCCCATCGCGAGTCTCGCCGAAGGGCTAGCTCTCCGGAGCCTGTCTTGCCGGAATTGCCAGCGGCGCCGGCCACGAGCGGCTTGCACGATTCCAGCGCAGAGGTGAAACTTGAACCGGGCGGTCAAGTCATTATCATTCGCAAGAGCGATCCATGAGTGGTTCCGGCAATGCCGATCAGCTGCTGGTCGAGAGAATTAGTCAAGGTGAGAGTCAAGCTTGGGAAGATTTGATTGCTCGCTATGAAGGACGGCTCTTGGCGTTTGTCGAAAGTCGTCTTCGTAACCGCAGTACGAGCGAAGACATCGTTCAAGAAACCTTCGTCGGCTTTCTCAACAGCCTGCCAAACTACGACCGGCGGCGCCCGCTCGAGAGCTATCTATTTTCGATATGCGCGTATAAGCTAACCGACTTTTTACGTCGCGAAGGCCGCCGGCCCGCCATCTCGTTAACTCAAAATGCAAGCAACAATTCCTCATCTCCCTGGCAAATCGTCTCCGCCCGAGCTCGGGGTGCCAGCAGTATCGCCCGGAGTGGTGAGCGAAAGAAACTGGAGGAACATGCCATTGTCGAAGCTCTGAAGAATCAGATCGACAAATGGCAGGAACGCGGCGACTGGATGAAGCTGAAGTGTATCGAGTTGTTGTTTGTCGTCGGTCTGGGGAACAAGGAAGTCGCCCTGCGGTTAGACATTACCGAACAGCAGGTAGCGAACTTCAAATTTGACTTCCTCGCAAGGACCAAGTCTCTGATTGGTCGGCAAAACCTTGACACCGAGGTCTTCCCGGAACTAGCCGGCGACTAGCGACCCTGCGTCCTTCGATGCTCGGGATTACGCTTCGATGCTCGGTAGAGTACCGAGCGCGGCAACTACCTTGCTGTCCAGCCGCCGTCGACCGTTAGAAGACTACCAGTGGTGTAGCTGCTGGCCCGGCCGGCGAGATAGAGGGCGGCGCCCTGAATTTCCTCGAGCTCGCCCCACCGCCCCAAGGCGACTGCCCCAACGATGAATTTCTTGGCTTCCTCGGTATCGGCGATCGGCAGGTTCATTTCTGTGAGAAAGGGTCCTGGACAAATCGCGTTGCACGTAATGCCAAATGGAGCCAATTCCAGTCCCAGCGCGCGAGTCATCTGAACGACGGCCCCCTTGCTGCTGGCATACGGAGTGCGGTTGGCCAATCCGACCACTCCCAGAGTACTCGCCAGATTCACGATCCGTCCGTACTTCGCCTTTTTCATCGCTGGAATGGTAGCGCGGCAGGCCGTCCACGTTCCATGCACGTTGATCCGCATCACCTCATCGAACTGTTCGGCCGTCAGTTCGTCGATCGGCCCGCGAATATTGATGCCGGCACTATTGACCAGGATATCGACTCTTCGCCAGCGAATCAGCGCGGCCTGAACCAGCCGCTGGACGGCCACTTCGTCAGTGACGTCCGCGCCATGCCCAAATGCGTCGACTTCGTAGTGCTCGGCAATTTCCGCAGCTGCCTCGATCGCTTGCTCACCGCGCCGGCTCACCAGCATCACCTTGGCGCCGGCGGATGCTAATCCCGCCGCGATTGCCAAACCCAACCCCTTGGACCCGCCGGTAATGATCGCTGTCTGACCGTCGAGTCGGAACTGATCAATTCCGGGTAGCCTAGCGAGTGAAGACATCAATAGAGTTCCTTTACCTTCTGTCAGCCAATCCCGTAAGTGACAAATCGTATCATATTTCCGCTTGCCGATCTGGTGCGTCCGCACATCGCCCGATAC
>JANQJJ010000153.1 GCA_028281725.1 Pirellulaceae bacterium
GAGCGCAACCTGCGCCAACGTCTGGCTATACGACCGAACATCACCGATGTATCCGGCGGCCACCGCGTCGCTGACCGACTCGCACACCGAAGCATGGGCAGCACGTGCGAACCACGCCAATGGATGAAACCAGAGTAAGATTGAAATTACGTGCAGCAACAGGTTCCAGCCTAAGTCGCGAGACCGCAAGTGCGAGATTTCGTGCGCGAAAACGGCAGGCCATTGGTTCGCGCGAGACGGCTGGAGCATTCGGCTTGGGACAAGCAAGGCGGTGTGCGAGAGTCCACATAAAACGGGCGCCGAAACTTGGGATGAGACTCGCAGACGCGGCTTGGTGACCACGGCCAGGTCGTCCGCCACGCGATCGAGTGCGATCGAGGCACCTCCTCGGACCGACTGCGAACCGCTGACCAGAGAGCGGATTCGGTTCAGCCCCAAAGCCATTCGGAAAAAGCAGCATAGACAACCGCCGCTCCAGACCGCCAGGATGATCCAGGGCCATCCCTGCGCGATCGGTCCCAGCGGCTTGCTGGTTGCCACGGTGGCTGCCTCAGCCAGGGCAGTAGCCGTTTCGTCTATGGCCAACGTCTCAGGCAATGACGGCATCCTAGGATCAGCAAAATCTCCGGTAGGAAAGGAGCTTGCGAAATCAGCCGTTGAGTCGTTGGCTATCTCAAGACTCGTCGTGACGACGCGGAACTCGAGCGGCGGTGCCAAGGTGTGTAAGAATGTGACCAGCAGCAAGCCGACTACCGATCCGCGCCAGACTAAAACACGCCAACGCGGATTGGCACGCCACAGAAGTGCGTGGGCAAGCCAGGCAGACGCCAGCAGCATGCTTACTTTGACCAGTAGGATGGCTACCGCAGGCAATGCTACGAATTGCTCCAACCAGGGGCCTAACGATGAGATACCGTTCACGGGTTGGATCCTTTCTCGGGTTTGGGTTTCGTCTCTGGATCGTCGGCCAAGCGCTTTAGCGCGACGAGTTCCTCTTCGGATAGCTTTTGCGTTTTGATCAGATTCATGAGCAAGGCTTCCGAAGAGCCCTGACAGAAGACGTCCACCAGTTCGCGCAGCCTCGAGAGAAAGACCGACTGGCGCCTCGTTTTCGCCTTGTAGAAGTACGCTTTGCCCTCCTTGCGCCGCACCAGGTGTCCCTTTTGGACGAGGATGGCGAGAATGGATCGTAGCGCAGGATTTTTGATTTTCCGGACGAATCGCTCTTGGATATCGGCGGGTTTCAGCTCGCCGTGTTCCCAGAGGATTTGCATGACTTGCAGTTCAGCTGACGTCAAACGTGGTGGCATGCTGATCTCCTACTATGATGAATGTGCAGATGTTACTGCACATTGGGGCTTCGGTCAAGCAGAAAATGCAGAATTATCTGCACATCGGCCGCCGGGGCGGCTCGGCGGGAGGCAGCGGGGAACAAAAAAGGGAGTTCGATCGACAGAACAGGCGTGGGCAATCCGGCTCTCGGCAACCGTCGGCTGCGGCTGCTTGGTGCTTCAGGTCGCGAGTCTGACGGTCATTCGGTCTCAGCGGCCTGATCGGCAGCGGGCGTCAGCATTCCAATTCGCCACGGGAATCGCCCATAACCCTTTCCGGATTTGTGGCGGTCCAACATGCCTTGGAATAGGAACCGCAAATCGTTCGGATCGACCGTGAGCGTCTGAACGACGAGAGTGATTCGCTGGGGCTAAGGGGAGACGCGAGAGCCTTGCAGCGGGCCGAGGGGCTCGTCCTCCCGCGACGATGCTTTTGAGCGCATCGAAGTAGCCCGAGGTATCGCAGTTCAAGTTGCGGATCGCCGCGTCTTGTGGCGCTGCTGCGTCTTCCGGCGCCTGGGATCACGCAGCTAGAGGCGAACTGAGCTAGCCTCCGATTTTGAACGCCGGTAGGCCGCTAGACGCCTCTGAGAGACGCGTTTATACACTCTTTTGTTTGGCGGGCGACTTGACTAGTTGGGACGGAGCATAGGTTGTCGTGTCAAACCAATCGAAGCGTTTGAAAGGCTGCGGAGCTGGATTCGATTTCTGACTGGTTGGCTTTCGCGGCCAGTTGCTGCCTGGTTGGCCTAGCAGTCTGCCAGAAAAGAGTGTCTGACACGTGCCAGCTCGGCTTGGCATCCCAACGGCAAACGAGCAAGCTCTCGACGTTGCGCTGGATTGGCGGACTTGGACTGGCGGACTTGGACTGGCGGACTTGGACTGGCGGACTTGGATTGGCGGACTTGGATTGGCGGACTTGGATTGGCGGACTTGGATTGGCGGACTTAGGGTGGCGGACCCGGTGTAAAGGAACTCGTACGCGTGTTTTTACGGGATGCTAAAGATGAAACAAAACCTGGGCCAGCTGGCGTCCCTGACCATCGTCGGTCTATTTTTGGTAGGCGCCGGCTTTAACTTCTTTGCCGAGCGTCAGATGACGCAATCCGGATACGTGGCTCTCGGCATTCTTTTGGCAGCGGCCACACTCTGGATTACCGAGGCCGTTCCGCTATTCGTAACGAGCCTTTTTGTGTTGTTCCTTTCGGTTATATGGCTTGCCCCGACCATCCGCGCCGATGGCGGCGAGGTGGAGAACACCGAGTTTCTAG
Organism: Pirellulaceae bacterium; assembly: GCA_028281725.1. Classification (GTDB taxonomy): domain Bacteria; phylum Planctomycetota; class Planctomycetia; order Pirellulales; family Pirellulaceae; genus Aureliella. The sequence continues at coordinate 2,603 of JANQJJ010000153.1, forward strand.
CCCCTTTCTTTTCCGATATTATTTTACTTTTCTTGGGTGGTTTCGTATTGTCGGCCGCGTTGCACAAATTGCACCTGGACGAGTGGCTAGCGCGACGGATTATCAAACGAACCGGTAGCTCCTTGCCCAAGCTGATGATCGGTGTGATGGCTGTTACCGCCTTTTTGTCGATGTGGTTAAGCAATACGGCGACTGCGGCCATGATGTTAGCGATGATCTTGCCCATCGTGAACCATTTGCCCGAGGGAGATCCGGGCCGCAAGGCGCTGCTGTTGTCCGTTCCGTTTGCTGCCAACGTCGGCGGGTTGGGGACGCCCGTCGGAAGCCCGCCGAATGCCATTGCGATGCAATATATGAGGCAAGCTGGAATCGAACCGGGATTTGGCACTTGGATGCTGATTGGCATTCCGGGCGTGGTCATCATGCTGTTGCTAACCTGGGTGGTGCTCATGGCTATCTATCGGGGCGGCAAGTCGTCCGTTCCCATGCAGGTTTCCAACATAGCGATACCTAACAGCCTGAGCGTGTGGACGGTCAGTGGCGTCGCCTTGCTGACGGCAGTGGGTTGGATGACGACGACAGTTCACGGGCATACGGCGGGGACGGTGGCGATGATACCGATGCTCGCGTTTTTTGCGACAGGGATACTCGACACGGCCGACCTCCGCGGTCTTTCGTGGGAAGTATTGTTGATGATGGGCGGAGGGCTTTGTCTGGGATCGGCCATATCGCTCAGCGGATTGGCGGATTGGCTGGTCGGCCTGATACCGTTGGAAGGTGTCAGTGTGTTCTGGCTGACGGTGATATTTGGTAGCGTCGCGTGTTTGATGTCGTCCCTGGTAAGTAACACGGCGACCGCGAATTTAGTCCTGCCGATCATACTTGGCTTGAATATGGATTCTCTGTCGCCGATGATGATTGGTACGGCATTCGGCTGTTCCCTCGCAATGCCGCTCCCGGTTTCAACGCCGCCTAACGCCATGGCCTTCAGCTCGGGATTGATCCGAGTCGGCGACATGGTCAAGCCAGGCTTGCTGTTGACTCTGATGGGGTTGATCCTGGCGTTTACCACCGGTTACTGGTGGTGGAAGTTTGTGGGACTTTGGTAGGGGGCTCCAACACAAGGGCTCAGTCCGATGCATGTTGAACAGCAAGCTTGTCCGAGTTGCCATTCGACGGAAGTGACCAATCTCCTGGTAGGCCAGAATGAGCATCCCGAGTCGATTTATGTTCGCTGCGCGAAGTGCGAGGAACTGATCGCCTGGGGAAATCTGAATGGCTTCTTTCCTCAGGGCGAAACGCTCGAGAGATACTTGAAAAGCCGTGCCGGCTCGGAGAGTGATAGTGGGCGACAGTGGCTGTCCGGGTTTCAAGCCCAAAGGAAGCTGGCCTTGGCTACTTACCAAGAAGCCTTGGAGCAGCTTGGCTCCGGTGAACAGTCGACCCATGGCGAGAGCACCTAGAGCGGTCGCAGCCCCGCGCCGGTCGCATCGCTGCGGGAAAACGCGATGCTTGTTTTTCCGGCAATCGTCACGGCGGAGCGAGATGGCTCGATGGGGGATGCGACCGTTGTCTGCCGCATGCTGCTTAGCGCCCGCCGGTCATCCGGACTCCAGAATCGTCGATATCGAAAGTCAGGATTTTTTGGTCAGCGTAGCTTCCGCGATGTTTGGCGATGTACAGGGCGCGGCTCATTTGAGTTCCCACGAGTTGTCGACCGAGGAGAATCACGGTGCTTGCGCCGGCGGCGAGATCTCCGTCGGCCAACGGCTCGGTTATCAATTGCTCGAGCATCGATTGCCGGGTCGTGACGAGTGCGATGGCGGCGGCTTCGGAGTGGTCGTAGGCTCGCTGTTGAACTTGTTCCTGTTGCTCGCGGAACTTTTCGCGCAGCACTTCGCGAGCCAACCAATCGTGTTCCTGGCGGAGCATTCGGTGGTAGACTAACTCGAGCAAATCCAATTGCAGCGAGTCGCTGGCGGACTCCTGCGGTTCAATGCCGTCGACAATGAATCTCCGCGTTCCATGGAGCAGATGGCTATAGACGAAACGCAGCAGCAGGGGCATGCGGCGGTTCATCTCAGACTGCCACGCGTGCCACTCGTCACCGTCCATCTGGCTGCGAAGAACGCGCCGTCCGCCGTAGCCTAGGAAAGGTAAAATATCTGCCTGCGAGGCGCCGGAGAAAGGGCAAGGCAACTGATCGCATCCGATGTCAGCGACCGTGAGAGGAACGCCAAACATTCGCTGTGTGTAACCGGCGTGATTCTGCGAGTCGCCGCGACTGGACAAATCGATCGTGGCGCCCCGCCGCCCCTCGGCCGCCAAGCCGGCTTGGCTGAATTGCATGCCCAATTGCGTTTTTCCGATACCGGTCGCGCCAATGATCATGGTCAGGCTACCCGGTAACAGCCCACCGCCAAGAGCCTGATCCAGTTCGGCGATTCCCGTTGAAAGTCTCGATACCATCGGTACGCTTTCGAGTTGGCAATGCGCGCGTGCTCGGGCGCCGCCAGGCAGTGGATAAGCAGAATAGGGACAGGTAACGTAATGGAAAGGCAGCGCAGCGGCCAGGCGGACGACGGACAAAAAAGAGGGCATCGAAAAGATGCCCTCTTGGGTAGTTTGCAGCCCGCCGCGGCGACGGTCTATCGATGCCGCCGGCTATGCTATCCAGCCTGAGCCAGATTCAGCCGATCGACCGCTTCAACATAGTCCCGCGAAATGTTTAGGATCTCTTTGTTGTAGTAATCGAGCTTGAAGATATCCTTCTTCGGCAATTGGGAGCCGAGAATCTGTTCCTCTTCCTCGCGTTGGGCGTCGAGCTCGGCACGCCGCTTCAGGAACTTTTCGCGATTGAGCGACACATAGTCTTCTTCTTTTTGTTCCCGGAACAGTTCAATACGTCTGAGTAGGCGGTCGAAGCCGTCCGACTGGCGAATCCGTTTCTCACTCTTGTCACGCAGCGTGGAGAGGATTCCGTTGTTGACCATCTTGTAGTCCGTGTGCCGTGCCCGGTTCACGTGATCGTTCGGCAACGCGTAGTCCAAGTCAGCTTCGGCGTTATCGAAACTGGCGGTCAGGGCGGGCAAAACGATATCCGACATCACTCCTTCACGCTGTGTGCTCCGGCCATCGGGCAGATAAAACTGCTGAATCGTAATCTTCAGTGCACCCATTTGGCCCGGAGCGCTCAGTAGCTGTTGTCCGAGGTCTACCAGGCTTTGCACGGTGCCTTTGCCATGAGTTGCCGGGTCACCGATGATAATCCCGCGTTTATAATCTTGAATCGCCCCTGCCAAAATTTCGCTGGCACTGGCACTTTCCTTACTGGTGATGACGACCAGTGGACCGCTCCAGGCAACGCCGTTGTCATCATCATCGTAAACCTGCACTTGACCGCGTGGATCCTTGACTTGGACTACCGGGCCCTTATCAATGAACAGGCCGGTCAGGTTGATCGCTTCGGTCAGACTGCCGCCGCCGTTGCGGCTCAAATCCAAGACGACCGCGTCGACTTTCTGATTACGGAAACTGCTGAGAATGGCTCGTACATCTCGCGTCGTACTGCGAAATCCCTGGGCATTGTCGCGAGCAGCCTCCATGTCCATGTAGAAGCTTGGTAGGTCGATGTATCCAAAACGAAAAGGTTCTCCATCCGGCTTGCTGCCGTAGTTAACCACTTCGCTTTGAGCTGCACTATCATCGAGCGTGATCTTGGCACGCGTGATGCTCAAAATTTCCGTTTCCCCGCCACCGGCCGGCAGGACGCCCAGCCGCACCACCGTACCGGCTGTGCCGCGAATTTTTTGAACGACGTCATCCAGCTTCATGTCAATGACATCTACCATGTCGCCCTCTTCGTCCTGCCCGACGGAGACAATTCGATCACCCGGCTTGAGGCGACCATCTTTGTCCGCTGCGCCACCGGGCACGATACTCGTTAGCTTCGTGTACCCGTCTTCACTGGTCAATTGAGCCCCGATTCCATCGAGATTCAGGCTCATCACAATTCGGAAGTTTTCCAGCGTGTCCGGTGACATGTAAGACGTGTGCGGATCGAAGCTGGTCGTCAATGCGGAAACATAGAGCTCAAGCAACTCATCGGCATCGGTTTGATGCCAGCGCTTGTGGATGGTTCGGTAGCGGCGGTGCAATCGTTCCTTGGGGTCTTCGTTCGGGTCGCCCGTCAGCGCGAGGGAAGCTTGGCTTTTTTCCTTACCTTCTTCTTCGTCCTTGCGGGCCCGGATCTTCTGGCTCTCCAGGACCAACAAGCTGTACTTGATTTGACGCCTCATACGATCGAGCGCCTCGGCGTCGTCCTTGGGGTAGGTCAAGACGTCACGATCGATGGCCAGCTTTTCGTCGATCGTGAAATCATGCTCCACGTCGATTTGAGAATGAGCCATCTCGACTCGTTCGTCTACCCGTTTCAAGAAAACCTTGAACAAATCGATAGCAAAGTTCATATCCCCCGATCGCGCAAATTCGTCGAGCTTATTCTGGCTGCTTTTGAACTTATCGATATCGCTTTGCAGAAAGTACAGTTTTAGTGGGTCCAGCGAACTGAGCATCTGCTCAAAAGCGCGACTCGAGATTTCGTCGTCCAAAGGATGCTTGGACAAATGCTGCCTGTGCATAATCGTAGCCACGTTTTGGATAATCATGCGGTCCAAGGGTCGCGCAGACGTCATTTCCTCTACAGGCGGATTTTCTCGCTCCTGAGCCTCGATCGAATTGAAAATCGCAGGCAGTATTGCCAACAAGGCGGCAAGGAACGTGGCACCCGATATCGGAGTGGTTTTACGCATAGGACAACTTTCGAAAACACGAGAGTTAAGTCAGACGGATAGGGAGAGTAAGGAGGTTTACGCCGTCCCTGCACCCTGGTTGTATAGGAAATGATACACGGCGCGGCAACAGGAATGTTGCCGACAGTGATCAAATGTTGCATGTCAGGACCGGTAAAGTGAACCCGAAGTCAGGTTGGGTGTTTCGCCCTGATAGGCCTGTTTCGCCAGGGAAACCAGGGTTTGGGCAAGACTAGCATCGGTTCCCAAAGTCTCCGTAATCATCCATTTTTGTGCTGGATTCCGGCTTTGCAGGTCCGAAACTTGGGCTCGCAAGGAGTCGATCAGCTGTCCTTCAAAGAGAAGGTGGGGCTGAACGACGGCGAGAGGAAGCCGCGTCCTTGCCAGTTCCTCCAGGACTTGCTCGACGCCCGGCTGTTGTCCGTAGATAAAGCCAGTCTGCTGCCACGCTACCGGAGTGTGTTGCCGGCGCAACTCGGCAAATCTCAACATCTCGCCGGTTGCCGAGGCGGATCGGCTACCGCGTCCAATGATCGCCAAGCCGACTTGAGGGCAGTGCCGACCCAGACAGGAGACGGAACAGGGCTGCTGAACCTCCGATGCGGCAAAATCGTTCGGTCCGCTACAGACCGTCTCTCGGAAGCGAAGCGCAGAGAGCCGAATGAGGGGTTCGCATGATTCGAGAGGGTCGGACTGGGCTAGCACCGATAGGTTCCAGCGCCGAGCCGCCGTCTCCACCTCGGTAGGAATGTCGCACTGGGCATGGCCGGCTGAAAAAAGCAAAGCAGGCACGGTGACCAGGTCGGAAACGCCTTGACCGGCGAGCCTGGCGACTGCGGTGGGGATATCTGGTTCGGCCAGTTCCAAAAAGGCCAGTTCCGAAGGGTTGGGGGCTAGCAACGTCGCGAACTGGCGATAGAGCTGCCTGACCTGCTCCTGACCGGTGGTGCGTCGCGTGCCGTGACCGACCAGCAAGAATCCAACCCGCCCGTCGCGACGACCGGTCGGCAGGGGGCGAGTTAACGGCTCAGAATATTCCACTACCGTGGCCTCCCAATTGACGATTTTGGTGGCCAGCAGTACACTCGCCACCTCTATTTTAGATGATAAAGTCAAGCCGAACAGGCATTTCTAATTCCTCGCACAATCGATTCCAACTCAAAATCCTCGGAGGCTCGTAAGACGCAATGTCCAGTTCCACCAAGATGATTTATTACTTCGGCAAGACCAGAACCGACGGTACTGGCGTCAGCAAACAGATCCTCGGGGGCAAGGGAGCCAATCTCGCCGAAATGACATCGATCGGGTTGCCTGTTCCTCCTGGTTTCACTATCACCACTGAGGTATGCGCTGAGTACTATCAGGCGGGCAAGAAGATGCCTTCCGCCTTGATGAATGAAATCAAGAGTAACGTCAAGACGCTTGAAGCGGAGTTGGGCAAGAAGTTTGGCGACGATCAGAACCCGCTGTTGGTTTCTGTCCGGTCCGGTGCCGCGGTTTCCATGCCCGGCATGATGAATACGATTTTGAACCTGGGACTCAACGATGTTTCGACGGCCGGCCTGGCCGCTGCCACCAACAACGAGCGATTTGCATACGACGCCTACCGCCGACTGATCAATATGTTTGGTGACGTGGTGATGGAGGTCGAACACGAGCATTTTGAAGCGGCCTTTGATGTCATCAAGAAGAAGTACAACACCGAGGAGGATACCCAGGTTCCGGCCGAGGGTTTGAAGGAGTTGTGTGAGTCCTACAAGGCCCTCTATAAAAAACATACGGGCGAGGATTTTCCGCAGGATCCGATGAAGCAGCTCGAAAAGGCCGTTGAGGCGGTATTCAAGAGCTGGATGACGAACAAGGCGGTCAAGTATCGGGAAATCGAGAACATCCGTGGACTGCTTGGCACGGCCGTCAATTGCCAGTCGATGGTCTATGGCAATATGGGCGACGACTCCGGTACGGGCGTTGCCTTCACAAGGAATCCCAACACGGGTGAGAACAAGTTCTTTGGAGAATTCCTGGTCAACGCGCAAGGCGAAGACGTGGTGGCAGGTATCCGTACTCCGCAGCCGACGGAGGAGATGAGCAAGTGGAATGACACGGTCTACCAGCAGCTCATGGAGATCAAAGATACGCTCGAAAACCACTACAAGGAAATGCAGGACATCGAGTTCACCATTGAAAAGGGAACGCTGTTCATGCTGCAGACCCGCAATGGAAAGCGCACCGGTATGGCCGCGGTCAGGATCGCGTGCGAGATGGTCCGCGAAAAGTTGATTGACGAAAAGGAAGCTTTGCTGCGGGTGCCCGCCGGCGACTTGACTCAGTTGCTGCTTCCTAGCTTCAAACCGGAGGCTTGGACTGCCGCGGAGAAGATTGCCAAGGGGCTGCCTGCCTCGCCAGGAGCCGCTGTCGGCAAGTTAGCCTTCACGGCCGAAGATGCCAAGGCGCGGGCCGGTCAGGGTGAGCAAGTCATTTTGATTCGTAAGGAAACGAGCCCGGAAGATGTCGACGGCATGCACGCTGCCGCAGGTATCCTGACCAGTACCGGGGGCATGACCAGTCACGCTGCCGTGGTGGCACGCGGCTGGGGCCGTTGCTGTGTGGCTGGTGCCGGTGCGGTGAAGATTGATGCGAAGGCCAATCAGGCCACGATCAACGGAAAGGTTTATGGCCCTGGCGACACGCTGAGCGTCAATGGGACCAGCGGCGAAGTGGCTGCCGGCTCGATCGAAACTCATCCAGCCAGCCTGTCAGGCGATTTTGGGCAGTTGATGGAGTGGGCCGATAAGTATCGCACGCTCAAGGTTCGAACCAACGCCGATTCGCCCGAGGACAGCGCCCGAGCCCGTGAGTTCGGTGCGCAAGGCATCGGGCTGTGCCGCACCGAGCATATGTTCTTTGGAGGGGATCGGACACTTGCCATTCGGCAAATGATCGTCGCCAA
>JANQJJ010000234.1 GCA_028281725.1 Pirellulaceae bacterium
CGCCGATAACGATCCAAGCTCGCCGGCCGAAATCGGAGCCGATCGCGGCCTGCGGGGAGATTGTCGGGACGCTACTGGACGCCAAAACAGGCGAGCCGATGACCGGGGCAACCGTTGAGGGCTTCGCCGTCCTGGATGGTGCTCGGCGTGGTGACCGCGCAACGGCCGTGACGGATGCCGAAGGACGATTTCGCTTAATCGCTCCGTCGCCGGGTATCTACAACGTGTGGCTAAAGGAATCCCGAGACTCGTCAATGACCGCCGTTGCCGATGACGGCATCCTGGTAGAAGCAGGAAAGCGCTCTGTGGCCGCTCTGCGTCTGGTCCAACGGCGCCGGGTAGTTGGCTCAGTCGTGGATGCCAATGAGAATCCGCTCCAGCGTGTCGTCGTCAGCTGCTACTCGCCAGATCGACCGTTCGGTAGAGGTGTAGAATCCGTTCGAACAGATGCCGAGGGCAGATTCGTGTTCTCGTTACCTCCTGGCCGAGCGTACCTCTACGTTCTTCATCACAATGAAAGGCTTGATAAAAATCCGATGGTGGGAGCCCTGTCGGCAGACGCACACGTATTCGTTCCTTCTAATGGGAAAATACCCTCGGTGGAGCTGACAGTCGACAAGTCTGAGCCGCGAATTGGCCGTGCGCAGTGGGCGAGGCGAACGACGCCGGGTACCAGCCTTATTCGCCGCGAGCTGAGTCCAAACATCACCGGTAGGGTCGTCGATCCCGACGGCAAACAGATTGGCTCCGCTAGGCTCATTCCTTCTGCTGGGTCGCAAGCGACTACGGACGCTGAAGGGCACTTTCAAATCGAGGCCGCTCAGGATGCCCGGCTGGTGCTGCACGCATTTTCGCCGGGCTATCACCTTTGGACGGGCACGCCTATTGCCGGCGACGTGCTGGAGATCGTGCTGGAGCCCAAAACTCTTACGCTGGCCACGGAGGCAAGGGCAGGAGCTCATCCTCCGGTCGTCGCCGAATCGGCCGGACCGGCGGCTGGTCCTCAGGTCCAAGAGGATCAGCATGCCATGTTGCGAACGATGCGAGAGCCGACCTCTCTGCTGCCGGTTCATCGAGGGGTAGTGGCAGTTGGATTTGCCAGCGCCGATACGGAGCTTGTGACTGCCTCCGCCTACCACTTCCTGACAATTCGCAGCTGGGATGTGGAGCGAATGCAACTCAAACGGGAGATCAAACTTGTCAGCGACCGGCACAATCGGCCCTTTCGCCGCGGCACAGTCCGACTTTCCGCCGACTGTCGGCGAGTCGCTGTCGCTACCGACGAAACCGTGGGAATCTGGGACACGGCGACCGGACAGCTCCTCAAATCGCTGCCGATTCCCAAAATTGGAGTCAATGACACAGTTCAGCGTCTGGACTGCACTCCCGATCTATCCGTGATCGCGGCCGCTCTGAGTACGGGGTACCTCCGCACCACGTTAGTCTACGATTCCCACGTGGTTGTTTGGAACGTGGACTCCGGCCAGGTGCAAACGGTGACTCACAAAAACGCTACAGGGATCAAGGCGATCGCTCTGTCCGCAGACGGAAAACGGCTGGCGACGACCGGTGGAGGGGCGGTCGTCCTTTGGGACGCCAGTAACGCCAAACTGCTTCATGAAATCCCAAACGACCAGTTTGGCTCGAAGCCGACCACCCCCGAGGCGTCCAAGAAGACACGCAACCTGGTCTGGAGCCTGAAGTTTTCGCCCGACAGCAAACGCCTCGCCATCAGCGGCAATCTGGGCTTGCAATTGGCCGACGTTCAGTCGGGAGAATCACGCGTTCGAATCGAGGCACCCTACCGCTACGGCCACGGCGTTCCCGGGTTGGTGTTCTCGAAAGACGGACGACTTGTTGCACGAATGGGAACCAGTGCGGAAACGGAAAGAGTCGTGCCGATCTGGTCGACGCAAAACGGCGAAAAACTCTACGAACTTCACACCGAATCGAGCGACGGTGCGTTTTCAGACGACGGCACGCAGCTCGCAATCGGATTTCCGGATCGCCAGATGGGCCTCGCCATTTGGCAACTGAGCGGCTCGTCTGCGGATACTGAGCAGGGAGACAAACCGGCTGCGGAATCGACTGTCAACAAGGTCGCCTACGGCACCCACTACCGTGGCAAAAAAGCCGCTGAGTTCATCGACAACTGGAAACCGGTTTGGGGTAACGAGCAGCTCGGCATTCAATACTCTATCGCACTGACCACAGCGCATCGTCAGTTCCGTGTCGGCCAGCGCGTCCCTCTCGCCGTATTTTTCCGCAATGTCAGCGACCAACCGCTGCAAGTGGACCATCGTCCGGACTTCTTCTGGAACCTGCCGAAGGCTGTTCATGCCGACGGTTCCGACTCCAATGGGCAAGCGGTCGCGCTTGAGAGAACCGCTCTGCTGGGAACCATCCCACACTACCGAGACCTGCTCCAGCCAGGTGAGGCGCTGGGCCCGCTGTATCTCAACTTCGGGCTTGGCGACAACCCGCGGCCCCGCAGGCAGCATTGGTCGCCGTTCTACCGGTCGCCGGTGACGGGAAAATACCGCCTGACGCACACGGTTGCGTTCCGAGTCGCTCGGCCAGACGCCAGCCGAGATGCGACCAGCGACGACTGGATCGGCGGTGAGTTGACCAGCGGCGCGATTGAGTTCGAGATCGTCGACGATGGTCATCCTTAAGGCGGATTGTTCAAGCTGCCGGCTGGATAGCTTCGGTACCATAGCTTCGGTACCAGGCGTCGCATAGCCTGCCTGGGGGCGACCTGAGGCAAGCTACTCTGCGGGCTCCGTGGGCTCAGCGACGACGACTTGCCTATGGGCCATGTCATACTCCTGGTCGGCGGCGAGCGCCAGGTAGTCGGGTTGGTCCGGGTATACGGGCTGGGTTCGATCATAGAAATGGACCTTGCCTTGACCGACGACTCGGGCCGTCGACCGCTTCACAATCAGAGCGGTGGATTCATCGATTCCTATGCCCAGCAATTGCGGATAGCGATTGACCAACTCGGTCATATCGCCGTGCCGCCCGCGCTGGCTAAAGTGTTGGTCGATGGCAACGCCTCCAATAAAACCAAGTCCGCCGCGCTCATATCCCGGCGCCATGATGCGAAAATTTTCGATCGGGGTTGCCCGGGCCAAATAGCGAGCTTGGACAGACGCACCTGCCGACGATCCGCCAATGACGCCACCTCGACGTAAAACGTCTTTCATCAGTTTATGCGCGGTAGTACCGTAATAAGAATCGGCAAAGTTCCACTGGCGACCGCCTCCGAACCAGATCCCTGTGGCATCCCGGAGTGGTTCCAAGAACTCCTGATCATGGTTCGCTTGAAGGCGATCCTTGGTATGAATGAACGTCGCCTGCTTGACTCCCATTTTCCGCCAAGACGCAACCATCCTCTGCTGCGCAGGCACGTCATCCTGCTCGGCGCATGGCACGTATACGAGCCGCGCGTCGTCTAATCCACCGGCCAGCTCGACGAATTGCTCCATGAGGCTATCCGGCATACCACCGCCCCCGACAATCACCAGCGTCCCGTTTTCAACCATCGGAATCGGCGGCTTGTCGGCAGGAAAGGGCTCCAGCGTTCGGTCGATGGCATCTCTTCTCCATTCGGTCAGATCGATCAGCCACTGGGTTGGTGATTCCCGGGGAGATTGCTGGGCCACAATTGTCTGCATCCGCACAGGCTGGCGCTCGTTGGCCATGAGCATGAACGTGGCTCCACCTTGACCGACAACTCGCATTTTCCGGCCGCCCAGTACCAGCAGTGTGTCGGCGGCAAGGCCAATGCCTACCGTCCGCGGATGAGATGCAAGCACGCTCAGCAAGCGTCCCTTAGCCGTTGGCGCGCCCGTGTATCCTGTCGCCAAAACACAGTCGGGCAAGCAGCCCCAGCCGGCAGCAACCTGCGGATGGTCGCCTTGGGATGTGATCAGAATCTCGGCCAGCAGGGGGCACGCAGGCCCGATGGCAATCGCCGTTTTTCCTGCGGCGACGTGGCCCGCGATCAGCTGACTCAATTGCTGTTGCTCCTCGCCGGGCAAATCGGTCGCAGCTCGATTATCGTGCCAGGCAACTACCGTTGCTTGCTCGCAGTCCTCTGCAGTCACGGACGCCGGCCGAGCGACGACGACGTCATCAAACAGCTCGGCGTACTTTTCCGCGATAGCCGGCTGTTCCTCTTCGGAGAGCAGTAGTAATCGCGCCTCGCGCTCCGATTGCTCTAGCACGTCCTGGAGAAGGGAGAAATCTGATAACTGGTCGGAGATGACAATCTTTCCGTCAATTTTTAACTTGACCGGCCAGTGGTCAAACTGCTCATCGAATTCTTGGCTTCGCGTCGAGGTTGGCCAGAGGATAAACCACAACAAAAGTGCGACTGATGGTCTCACGTTGTCTTGCTCCGTTATCAATAATTCGCGATCCAACCGTTGGCTTGAGTGAGTACGGCCCGCGTGGCTTCATCCAGCCTGTTGTTTCTGGCAACCAGATCGAGTGAGTCTTGGGGGGCGGGCCCGGCAAGTCGCAGCATCCTGTGTTCAATTGCGGCAGATTGGCGTCGGGCGAGAGCGCAGTAGAGGATACCATCACGCTGGGCCGGCGCGCCGGGACCGATTTCGCCGGTTACCGCCAGGCCGATTGCCGCCTCCGGCGTCTGAGCCAGCGCGGCTTGAGCCAACAGCTCCGTGACACGGTCGCTTACCGGACCGATCTTCGGATCGCTCAACAGTTCGGCCGGAATGTCCAACCACCGTGACTTGCTGTCGCATCGATAGACGACAAAACTACCGCACAGCCACTGCGAGATGCCAGGTAGGCAGCCCAGCGTCGCGGCGACACGACCCGCGGTGCAGCTTTCTGCCAGCACCACCCGCTCGCCTCGCGCTTGCAAGCGGTCGCGGAACTGGATTGCCAGGTTAACGGCTACTTGGTCCATGGCACTCGAATTGGTACGGGAGGGAGTTCGGCGGCCACCGGCTGAGACTTGTTCCTGGAAGTCAGGCGCTGGGGACGGCGTCGGGTACAGCCTCGCTCGCTACGGCATCCGCCACGCGGGGCGCCACGCTTCGGTCGAGTGGGTCCGGGAGAACACGATCCGCTGTCGGATGGCTCACCGATTCCGCCAGCGCGTGGGCTGCGGCAATCTTCATACTTTCAGTAATCTGCCTCGCACGTGCATTGAGCGCCCCACGGAAGATTCCGGGGAACGCGAGTAGATTATTGACTTGGTTCGGGAAATCGCTGCGGCCCGTGCCAACCACTGCGGCTCCTCCTGCATGCGCCTCTTCGGGCAGAATCTCCGGCGTTGGATTGGCCATGGCGAAGACAATCGCCTGTTCGGCCATCGTCTGGATATCCTTTCGCGAGAGCAGCTTGCCTTTACTGACTCCAATAAACACGTCGGCACCGTCGAGAACTTCGGCAAGAGAGCCTGTGCGGTTGGAGCGGTTGGTGATCTTGAGCAGGTTTGTTTTGTACTCACTCAGGTCGGTTCGCTGTCGATGGATGGCTCCTTTGGAATCACAGACCACGACGTCGGCCACGGAAACGCAGACGTCGGGTTCGTGCCCAACGCAGCGTAGCAAGCGTGCGATGGCCGTCCCGGCCGCGCCTGCACCGTTGATCACGACTCGTAGACTGGCCAGGTCACGGCCGGTAACCTTGGCCGCATTGATCAACGCTGCCAACAGCACGATGGCCGTACCATGTTGATCATCATGAAAGACCGGGATTTCGAGGTCCTGAAGAGCCGCTTCGACGGCAAAGCATCGCGGAGCGGAGATATCTTCCAAGTTAATGCCGCCAAAAACCGGAGCGATTCTGCGAACCGTTTCGATGATTTCGGCTTCATCTTGGGTATCGACACAGATCGGCCAGGCGTCGATGCCTGCAAACTCTTTGAACAGCAGTGCCTTGCCCTCCATGACAGGGATCGCCGCATGCGGACCAATGTTTCCAAGTCCGAGCACTGCCGAACCATCGCTGACGACGGCCACCGTGTTGTTCTTGATCGTCAAATCACGAGCCCGCTCGGCATCGGCCGCGATCAACTCGCAAGGCATGGCAACTCCCGGCGTATAGGCCAGCGACAGATCTTCTCGGCCGTCGATGGGCATCTTGCCTACCAGAGCGATCTTGCCACGTAGGTGTTCATGGAGGATCGCACTGCGTGCAAAAACATCTTCGCTCAACTTAGCATCTCCCATGAAAACTGGTGTCCCGCGTCGACAGCCGATCAGCGAACGAGTCTCAGTGCCTCGATGGCCTATCCGTCTGCGATCACCGGCCTCTACTCGTCCAGTGAATCGCCGGTCGCGTATTCTTTTAAAACCTCCAAATCGATGAACTCCAGAGCCGAGATATGGGTCGCTCGCAAGTTCACCAGAGGAGCCATGCCCGCCTCATAGGCCTCTTTCCAGCGCAGGACGCAGAGGCACCACCGGTCCCCTTCCCGCAAACCTGGAAACTCGAACATCGGATTGGGCGTGGACAGGTCATTGCCTTTCAAACTTGAGAAACGCAGGAAATCCTCCGTGGCCTCCACGCAGACCGTATGCATGCCTTCGTCCTCAGCGCCCGTATTGCAGCAACCGTCACGGTAGAAACCGGTCATGGGCTCCGTGCTGCATGATTCCAGTTCCGTTCCCAACACATTCTTCGCCATAAACTCTACCTTCTAGCATTCGCTCCGTGGCAGCCACCGGGCCTGCTCAGGTTACCAGCTGAATCTGCTTGCCACGATCAGGCCGTTAGGAGCAGGACATAATATAGATAAGTTGAAACTGATATGGTGAGAGATGGATACCGTGAGCCGGTAAAATGCACCGGATATCGCACCCGTCCGCCCGGCGATAGCTCGTAGACGATCAGGACGGAACTGCGTACCACCGCGTAGCCACTGCCCACTTGGGCCCTCAATAGTCTCTTTGGCTTTGTGGAAACGAACAAGTAGAGGCCGGCAACCGCAGCCGTCTAAAGGCGAGAATCCGGGCAGCCGCGTCCACTTGGGGCTGGCCGCCAAAGTCTTTGACAGGCATCTCTCAATGGTGTACTATCCACGTAGTACACCCTGAACGGTCGGTTCATCTTGTTCAGGACGCCTCTATTGTCAGGAAAACAACCCATGATCAGATCTCAGTTCCTACGCTCCGGGAGGCCAGTCGGATTGGCGGTCGCCTGTGCCCACGTTCTCATGCTCAGCGTTTTTGCCATGCCTGCTTGGGCTCAAGGGGAGGTTGTCAGTCGAGAGGCCATGGCCGAGAAAGTCTTACGGCACATTCCGCGTGACGCGATCGGCGTGGTCTCGATTTGGCCGAAGCAGCTTGCAGCCAAGGAGCGGATGAGGCTGGCGCCGCTGGAAGTGATTTCGGCGGTCGGGTTGGAACAAGCTGGACTGGATCCGTTGCAGATTGAACGGATCGACCTCGTAGCTGGATTCCTCGGTCCGTTCGGCCCGCAGTTTGGAGCGCTAATCCAAATGAGCCAGCCGCTGGATATTCATCAGCTTCCAGAACAGCTTTTCGACGGATCGGGACTGCAGGAAGAAGGAGATTTTGAGTTCCTGCTACTCGATGGCCCCGAGGAACTGGTGTTGCATCAAGTCGATCCAGTGACCGCCTTACTGGGAACCAAGAGCTTTGCGAAGCAAATGGTGGCGTCGCGCGAGGACGAGGGAAAGCTGGCCTCGATTGTCGCCAAGATCCGATCTGAGCAGGATCTGCTGGCCATCGTATCGATTAGCGCGGTTCGGCCGATGATTACTGGGATTCTCGAGAATGCTCCGGGCTTGCTGCCGGGACCGATCGCGGATGATCTCAGGATCGTCGTGGATTCGACGGATTTCATCGCCTTGAGAGGAGTGGTAGCAGAATCGGAAAAACTCCAACTTGCGGCTGCGGCCATCGACGAAGCGAGTGCCAATAATTTGGAGCAGAGCTTGAGACGCATGCTGGAGTTCGCTCGTCTGGCGATCGTGTCGGATATCAAATCCGAGATTCCCGCCGATTCACCGAGCGGTGTTGCCATGCATCAATATATAGAACGGTTGAGCGGTGAGATCGTTGAGATGGCTAGTCCTAAACGCCGGGGCAACCGATTGATCGTAGAGCTAGAAGAGCTGCGGAACATCAGCGTGGTTGGCACGTTGACCGGCTTGCTCGTACCGGCGGTAAGTGCCTCGCGTATGGCTGCCCGCCGCATGCAGTCCGCCAATAACCTGAAACAAATTGGCTTGGCGCTGCACAACTTCAACGCGGCCTACAACGCGTTCCCGGCCGCTGCCGGCGTTGATGATGAAGGTGAGCCGAGCATCAGCTGGCGGGTTGCGATCCTGCCATTTATCGAACAGCAAGCGCTCTACGAGAAATTCCATCTCGATGAACCTTGGGACAGCGAGCACAATCTGACCCTGCTAGATCAGATGCCACCTGTCTTTAGGCATCCGGATCGGCCGACCGAAGCGGGCCATACGGTCTACCAAGCCATCGTGGGGGAGGAGACCGTTCTGAAACCGACCGAGCCAACCACGTTCCACGAGATTACCGACGGGACGAGCAACACCATCATGGTGATGGAGACCACGGCCGAAGTCGCCGTTCCCTGGACAGCCCCGCAAGACGTGGTTTTCGATCCCGACAACTTGCCGACAGACTTTTTTGTCAACGGAATCAGTCAGGCACTTTTCGCTGACGGAAGCGTGCAAGTGATCAGCGAGAATATCGACCTCTCGATTCTAACCGCGCTGTTCACCCGTGCCGGCGGTGAACGAGTGGACAGGTAAATCGTCAGACGGCAGGGCCCCCGGGGGACTCGGCCGGCGGCGGTACGTGACAGGAGCGATGGTTGCCCCGCGCTCCGTCACGGCTCGCTGGCTAGGGCTTCGTCGTCAGACGGCAGCCGAGTTGCTCGTTCGCTGCGACGATCAGGCCGAATATCGAGAACAAGAAGCCGTTTTCGATTGACGAGAAGGAGACTTCGTGGAAGGCCATCTGAATCAGGTGGGCGATTCCTACGGCCAGCGCCACCAGCCCGAGCCCTCGGGCCCACTTCGGAACCGCCTGGGATTGCCAGAGTGCCCAAGCTTGGAATGCATAGGTTAAGGCGACAAAACCGTAGAGTGCGAATCCAACGATTCCCAGGTCGACCAGTAGGCTGAGATAGCCGTTGTGGTGAACGTAACCCCTGATGGACTCCAGCCGGATGTTGGTGGAACGGTCGGATAGATAGGGAAGATTGTAGACTTGGAACTGGTTGAATCCAAAACCTGCAACCGGCCGATCCTTGAACATCTCGACGGACACGTAGGCGAATGCCGCTCGCATATAGGTACTCTCGCGCGTCTCGGCGGCGGAGAACTCTCTCTTGAAGGCGATCAAATCGGGGCCCTTGATGAGGACCACCAGCATGCCGGCGCCCAGCATCGCCATGACAGCGGCCCGGCGGGGCAAGCCTCGCAAACAACAGATGACCAACAGGAAGACGACGGCTGCCAAAGCTAACCAAATGCTGCGCGTGTAAGTGACGCCAATCGCACCCCACATGATCGGCAGGCTGATCGCCAGCGCCGCCCATTGGAAACGGCTGCCGGGCTTAAGCCAGACCGTGTAGACGAACATCGGAACCCAGCAGGCTAGCAGCACAATTCCGAGCCGAACCGACTGGAGCATGGGGCCGCGGGCTCGCCCAAAGTGAATTCCGAGGTCCGGGTCGGCGATGAACCTGGGAAATACCAAGCCCCATAGTTTGGCTACCTCGAACAGCGCGGTGGCCCCCAGATACAGACCCAGGAGAACGATCACGATCAGCGCCGACCTGAGTTGGAGGGGGTCGAGCTTGGATGTGCGCAGTAGGGCGTAGAGCACAAAGGGGATGAGATATCCGTTGACCAGGTGCATCAGGGTTGGAGCCTGACCGGGGACGCTGATTCCCAGCGGCTGCGTGATGGTGCGGACAACCAGCCACAGGGCGAACAGGCCAATCGCCACGTCCGGCGGCGCCAGACGCGTAAAGGATTGGTCTCCACGATACCACCGAATCGCCGCTTGAGTCACCAAGGCCAGGAACCAAAGCCGGTCGAGAGTCCACGTCAGGCCGGCGGCATCAAACGAAAAGAACTCCGCCGGCAGGCAACTGGTGGCGACCAGAAACAGGGCGGTCGACAGGAACACCGAGCCTCGCAGCAATACGATCACGGCCCATACGGACATGGCCAGACAGAGGGTCAGTGTTAAGAAGGGCATGCATAGGACCTTAGTTCGCAGGCTTACCACGTCCTGAAAAGTAGCTCCTCAATAGTCTGCGTCGTCTTCGCACCGTTCCTATTTCTTCTTGTCGGAGTCAGTCTGCACAGCTAGGGCGCCGCACAATCGCTATAGCCGGTACAGCTGAGCATGTCTCATCTTGCCAAGGGATTCTTGGACCACCCGACAGGGTCTCTCCAGGGATTCCTGACACAGTATTCAAGTAGCGCCGCTGCAATCGCAAAGTGTCGTGATGCGGCATCGATCCTAGACATCAGCATCCCCGAGTTCCCAACCGAGTGGTATGAAAGATCAAGCACTATGGCTTTATCGAAGTTTGACCTCGCACAGGCGGGGGCAACTTCTTGACAAGCTTCGCGCTGAAGGCAAAGTGCCCATCGCGATCCTGTTCTATCATCGAATCGCTGACCGGCATCCCAACGATTGGACGATGAGCCCGGAGGATTTTTCTCGGCAGCTCGATTGGCTTCAGGCCAACTATGACCTGGTCTCCTTGGAGGAGGCGCAAAGTAGAATTCGCGCACCACTGAGTGATCGTCCGACGGTGGCGATCACCTTCGATGATGGTTATGCGGACAACGCTGAATTTGCGATACCCAGGCTGGTCCGACGGGGCATTCCGGCCACCTACTTTGTCGCAACCGATTTTGTTCGGACCGGTACGCCGTTCCCGCATGATGTCGAGGCGGGTGTGCAACTGCGGCCCAATACGATTGATCAGCTACGCGAGTTCTCCGATTTAGGCATTGAGATCGGCGCTCATACCAAGAGCCATTTGGATATGGGAACCGTCGATTCGTACGAGCAGGCTTACGACGAGATCGTGGGGAGTGTCGAATTGCTCCGCGAATGGCTACAGCGGAGCGTACGGCATTTTGCATTTCCGTTTGGTTTGCCTGAGAACACCAGTCAATTGGCCGTCGACGTGATTCGCGAGGCTGGGCTGCTTGGATTCTGCACGGCCTACGGAGCTTGGAATTGGCCGGCCAGCGAGGGATTCCATTTGCGACGAATCCACGCCGACCCCGGCCTGGAGCGTCTCAAGAACTGGCTAACTTTGGATGCCAGAAAACTGCGGGACGACGAACAGCTTCCTTTTACTTTGGGGGCCAGTGAACTATGTCCAGTTTAAACGCGGAACGGCCATCCCCCAGAGAATTGGGTGATGGGAACTCGCAGAACCTACCGTCGGCTCGGGCGCGGAAGTCTCCGCTGCGTGTGCAGTTCGTCATTACCAGTCTGCCCGTTGGTGGGGCGGAGACGCTGCTATTGAGTTTGATTCGCCGCATCGACAGGCAAAGGTTCGCGCCGGAGGTGGTTTGTTTGAAGGAACCGGGTGCACTTGGTGACGAGATTGCTCGGGAGGTTCCATTGCATTCCAACCTACTCGATTCGAAGTGGGATGTCAGCGTGCTCTTTCGGCTCACCAGTCTCTATCGGCAACAAGCGACCGACGCGGTCGTCACCATCGGTGCCGGGGACAAGATGTTTTGGGGGAGACTGGCGGCGTGGCGAGCCGGCGTACCGGTGGTATGCAGCGCGTTGCATTCGACCGGATGGCCCGATGGTGTTGGTCGGCTGAACCGGATGCTCAGCAGCATCACCGACGGGTTCATCGCCTGTGCTCATCAACACGCGGAGCATCTGGCCAGGCAGGAGGGGTTTCCCTCAGATCGCGTTTTTATGATTCCCAACGGAGTCGACACCGAACGGTTTCGACCAAATCATGCGTTGCGCGGCTGGCTGCGACAGGAGCTGAGCATACCCAGCGATAGTCCGGTCGTCGGCATCGTGGCGGCACTGAGGCCGGAAAAGAACCATTTGCAGTTGGTGGAAGCGGCGCAGGAGGTTCTCCGGCAACACCCAGAGACCCACTTTCTCATTGTAGGGGAAGGCCCCGAGCGAGCTGCCCTGGAGGCTCGCATTGACGAACTCGAACTGCGGTCGCATTTTCACTTGCTTGGCAATCGAAGCGACACGCCACGCCTGCTCGCGGGCATGGACGTCTTTTGCTTGACTAGCCGCAATGAAGCCAATCCGGTGTCCATTCTCGAGGCCCTTTCCTGCGGTGTACCGGTCGTCAGCCCGGACGTCGGTTCGATCAGTGAAACCGTGCTGCCCAAGAAGACAGGCTTGTTGACCAAGCCGTTGTGTGCGGACAGTACGGCCGACGCCATCATTCAGCTTCTAGATAATCCGACCATCGCCTCCGGCATGGGATTGACCGGTCGGCAATTGGTGCGAGGAGATTGGAGTTTGGACGCGATGGTAACAGGGTACGAGAACCTCCTGGCAACGCTTTACAACGCCAAGGCCGAGGAAACTGGCAGACCGCCGTGGCAACCCGACGCTCAGCCAGTGGAAACACCAGCCGCACCGCGATCCGATCTGCCGGCTGATGCAGTCGGCGACACGACCGCGCCCAGCAATCCAGTCGTCGCTTGTTTCGACTCTTCAGACCACTTTTCACACGTTCCGGAGTCCAAGTAAGCGTTGCCGCGACAAGAAACAGCGGTCCTTGTTTTTCCGTCCACGCTCTTGGCCGAGCGTGTGGCACGTTTTACAGGGGCGACAGTTCCATCCCACAGGATGCTAAGTGTCTTGTTTGTCCGGGGCACGATGAAAAATGGTTCGTGAAGATATTCACCAACCGCGTAAGAAATACCAGTGAAACCAAGTCGTCACTTGAGACGTAGTATGGGGGCCGGCGCCGGTAACTCACTGGCAACCGTGATTCATTTGCCATGCTCGCGCTCGTGTCGATCGAGTGATGCGTCGGAAAATGGAGGCTGCGGAACGAGTTTTGAGCAGCGCTAACTATGAGGAGAGGACCATGAGTAGAAAAGATGCCCTGTTGAAATTGAAGAGCGTTCTCGTCAACCGGCGCAATGCTCTGCGCGCCGCTCTCGCCGGAGACTTGACGGCTCTCAAGGAACTGACGCTGGCATCGGGGGATTTGGCTGATCTTGCGCTCGATTCGGCCCACGAACAAGTGACCAGCCAGATGGCCGAAGTGGAGAGTCGGGAGTTGGTCCAAATTGACGAGGCAATCGCGAGGATTAATCACGGCGTTTATGGCGCCTGTGATGGTTGTGATAAAGCGATCCCGCTGGCGCGTCTCGAAGCGCTGCCTTACGCCACCTTGTGCATCAAGTGCCAAATAAAGTTGGAAAAATCTGGCCGTAGGGACTGGTCTGAACTTTCCGACGAAGCATATGATTCGGTCTAGCCGCTTGTAGTCATGACCGGATTGACCGGTCGAGTGTGCAGAACTGTGTCTTTCCGCACACGACGACTGACAAGCATATGCAGGCGGTGGCGGTAGCTATCATTGGCTGGTCACCGTTTTCGCTTAGATACGTCTCGGCGGGATAGCCGATTCCACAACTTACGACTCATTCGTACATTTGCCGCGGATTGGATTCCGCGCCAAAGACTGTGGTTTCTGCAGTGGTTTTAGAGGAAACCGGACTGCACGTCTAACGGCCAGCCGAGGTAACTCATGTTGCGTGACTTATGTCAGGTGAAACGACTATTCGTTCTAGTACCCAGCGTGCTGGCTCTCCTGGTTGCCGGCTCTGGCGTGCAGGCGCAAATCACGCTGCGCCCTTCGCAGGATCAAGCGGCCACCGGGAATCCGACCCAAGGGTCCAGTCGCCGCCCGAGGCCGGTGTCGCGCGGGGTTTCGCCGGCCGCTCCCTTGTCCGGTTCTGCGCTGCAGGGCTCCGCGTCCCGCAGTTTGACTCCACCCGTCCTATCGAGATCGGAGTTTCGCGAGCCTGTGCGAACCGTGTCGGTAGATCGCGAATACGAATTCCAACAACTGCAGGAAGAAGCCGACGCGCTCGAACGGCAACTTGGGTTGGTGCGGAGAATTGTCAAGTTCGCCAGTCCCAGCATCGTCCATATCGAAGCGACCAAGAAGGCGGATCCTGGCAAGGGCTTTGCCAGCAGCCGCATTGAGGAGGCAGGGGCCGGCGTGATCGTCAACTTGCGCGGCATTCCTCATGTGCTAACCAATCGACACGTCATTTACCCGGCGGACATCTCCTCTATTCGCATTGAACTCAACGACGGCCGACAGCTTCGCGCGACCAACATTTGGACAGATCCGTCGACCGATGTGGCCGTCATGCGGCTGAGCCAACGGAGCGAACTGGTGGCGGCCCGATTGGGCAATAGTGACCACATGGAGATCGGCGATTTTGTGCTGGCCGTCGGCAGCCCGTTTGGTCTGAGCCATTCGGTGACTTACGGCATTCTGAGTGCTAAGGGACGACGCAATCTCGAACTGGGCTCGAAAGAGATCGAAATACAGGATTTCTTTCAGACGGACGCCGCCATCAATCCCGGCAACAGCGGTGGTCCGTTGCTGAATTTGCGAGGACAGGTGGTCGCCATCAACACGGCCATCGCTAGCAACTCGGGCGGAAACGAAGGCATCGGATTCTCCATTCCAATCAACCTGGCCGTGCTCGTGGCGGAACAGTTGATCTCTCGTGGAAAACTGCTTCGATCCTACCTGGGCGTGCAGCTCGAGAACGCCTTTGACGTGGCCACCGCCAATCGACTCGGGCTATCTTCGGCCGAAGGGGCTCTGGTCAAGTCGATAATCCCCAATTCTCCCGCCTACCGAGCCGGTATCCGCGTGGGGGATGTCATTGTGGAGTTCAACGGTGTGAAGATTGAAAACGATGGCCATCTGGTGAAGACGGTGGGACTGACCCCCGTCGGGCAGCAGGTCTCCATGCTGATCTACCGCGATGGCTCTCCCAGTCGCCTCTCTACCGTCCTAGACTCCAGCCCTGACCAGTAGCGAATAGCTGGAACAAGTCAGGCGAGGCTGATTTGCTAGTAAATCCAGTCTAAGTTCTCCTCTTGATCTAGGGGCCCAAGCCAGAGTTTGGTATGAGACCATACATGACGGTGGTCGAGTCCAACGAAAAAGCAACCGAGTGTTTGATGGCTTACCGTTTTCGACGCGCTCCTGTTCCGATGCTGATTGCAGCAGTCAGGCACATCCGTTCATTCAAAACCGGGAATCGTCATGCTCCTTCACCGATCTACTTTGGCTTGCTTTGTGTTACTCTGTTGCGCTAGTGACTCCCGAGTCTGGTCGCAAGAAATCCGGTGGCTGCGATCGGCCGAAGAGGCGGCCCACGTAGCCGCGACGTTGGAAAAGCCGATCCTGGTTTATGTCCGCTCGGCAGGATGTCACTACTGTGATTTGATGCAGCGCAACGTCTGGGAAGATCCTGTCGCCGCCTCAACGGTGATGCAAGGCTTTGTACCGCTCAAGCTGACTCGTGAAGAGAACGCCGAAGCCATCGAAGCGCTTCACGTTAAGGGCTTTCCAGCGACTTTGATCTTCTCTCCGCAGCGCGCCTTCGTCGGCAGACTGGACGGCTACGTCCAACGTGACAAGTTCCTATCCGCGATGCGCGAGGCTCGTGTGGCTTCGGCTGATAGTCAACCTCTAGCGCGCTAAGGGCTAACCACGGAGACCCCGCATGCGCTCACGAGCCTTCGACAGCAGGGGGCCGACGCTATTCTCCGGAATTCCCATATGGGTACCGATGTCGCCATAGCTTCGATGCTCGAGATGAAACATACGAATAGCCGTTGCCTCGGACTCCGGCAGCTTGGCTAGCAACGACTGAACCTCCTCGGAGTTTTCCACCTGGAGTTCTGCGTCACCGGGCTGTTGCTGTTCGGCCGCCTCACCGGCGCTTTTCGGAGACATACTCCGCGATCGCACCAGTGAAGAAAGCTTACGAACGGCAATCCGCCGGGTCACGACGACGAGGTAGGTGCCAAACGAACTCTGCCCGCGAAATCGGCGGAGAACAGCAAAGTCGTTTTCGATCAGCGTCAACAGGACCTCGGCGACGAGGTCATCCCGAAGGTGGTCCGGCATCTCACCCAAACGAATCTTTGCCGTTGACGTGACGACGTGTGTAATGAGTGCGATGTAGCGATCGACAAAATCTTCCCAAGCGCCGTCGGCGCCGCTCAGGCAACGAGTGAGCAGGTTTCGGTCGAGATCGGATAAGACCACGTCAGCACTCTGGTTGAAGTTCGGACTCGCCGCGTGCGTGCAGAAAAGGGATCTATCCATAGTAGGTGGAGCGGCAGTCGCTATCAAGTCAGCGCAACGTGAGACACATCCGCACAGCTGGGTGGCCCCATCTCTTTACGTGGTAAGCAGTTAGCTTGACAGTTGGCTTTTGCAAGCCTACGATCCTGAAATACCATCTGACGAGCCGATAAATTGGTCTGGGGCCATGATTCAGCCCTTGGCCAATAAATTCGCACATAGAATAGACAGTTTTCGAGAGTAGAAAGGTCCTGAAATAATGACTCACATTGTCGCTCAGCCCTGCGTAGGGTGCCGGTACACCGACTGTGTCGTTGTCTGCCCCGTTGAGTGCTTCTACGAAGGGGAGAAGATGCTCTACATTCACCCAGAAGAGTGCATTGACTGCGAGGCATGTGTACCCGAATGTCCAGTGGAAGCGATCTTTCACGAGGACAATCTGCCGGACGAGTGGAAAGAATACGCCCAGCTGAATGCGGAGATGTCGGAAAAATGCGAAGTCATTACCGAGAAGAAGGCTCCGCTAGCTGACAGTTAGCCTCTCAGCTCAGTAGATCACGGCCCAGCAGGCCTTGGGAACATACGGCGAGCAGACGATTGTCTGCTGGCCGTTTTTTAATGGCGTACCTTCGCTATTTTCTCAAGGCTACTGTCTTTTTCGAGTTGATGTTGCCTTGCGCAGAGTACCCAAGGCATTGTACGCCAAGGCATTTCGTGGGCCTTCGGCTAAGCGGGACACGCTACGCCCGGCAGCTTTTCTTACAGACACCAAGGCCCAAGGTTCACGGCGTCGCTTGGCGCGGGCCGCCTGACGGGGAATGCCCGAGCAGATGGATTGCGTCTTCACAGCAGCTAGCTAAAGCGGCTGGAGGCCCTTAACTCGCCGGTTCTCAATCAAACCGCTGATCCTCGGCCGTATGGGTTCAGAACGAGCGAGAGATCGACCGATGGGATACACCAGCGTCTGAACTGGTTGGAGAGAATCGTTCCTGACTGGGGAAAACGGTCCGGACGATCTCGTTTTCTGTAGCCAAGCTTTTCAGCGACCGAGCATCGCTGCCGTCAAGCTTTTCAGCGGCAAGGATTCAAGATGATATCGGGTACTACGACACAACCATCGCGCCTCGGGCTGGAGCATCGTCGATGTCGTTAAAAGAGAGACTGCGAGTATTCAATCCTCGAGTGGGGAAAGACAATCTTTCGGATCGAGAGCGTTGGCTGGAGCAAGTGATACAGCAGATTCCAGCCGGTTCACGTGTCCTGGACGCAGGGGCCGGCACGCAGCAGTATCGTCGCTTTTGTTCCCATCTGGACTACGTCTCTCAGGACTTCGGCCAGTACGATGGGCAGGGTAATGCGGCTGGGCTGCAAACGGGCGACTTTGACTACGGCGAACTGGATATTGTCAGTGATATCGTCTCGATTCCTGAAGCCGATGCATCCTTCGATGCGATCATGTGCATTGAAGTGCTGGAGCATGTCCCGGATCCGCCGGCGGCAGTGAGCGAGCTATCTCGGCTGCTCCGCCCCGGAGGAACGATGATCATCACGGCCCCTTTTTGCTCGCTGACTCACTTTTCTCCCTACCATTTTTCGACTGGCTTTAATCGATACTGGTACGAAACCCATTTGCCGAGCAACGGGCTGGACGTTACGGAGCTCAGGCCCAACGGCAACTACTTCGAGTACATGGCGCAGGAAGTGAAACGAATTCGCCCGGTCGCCAAGTCGTACACGCCTACCAAGCCGCGACTGTACGAGCGAGTCGCCATGCATTTCGTCAATCGAATGTTGCACCGTCTGAGCCGGCGTGATGGCGGCTCCTCTCAGCTCCTGTGCTATGGCTACCACGTATGCGCGACTAAACGCGCCGCGTAGCGCTTTGTCAACACTAAAGATTTGGGTAAAGGGGTCAGGAGTCAATTGTGCACAGCACCCGAAGGGCCGCTGGCGGCAATTGACTCCTTTACTCGCCCATCAACGGAATCGTTGCTCATCTCGAGCGAGGGCGACGCACCACCGGACGGATGCACGCTCTAGACCGACGAGTTCAGCCCGGGATTGGGCCGAGTTTTACCGGCTCGACGCGGCTGTGAGGCGAAGCAGCGCTCCCGCGTGTCGTAACTCGTGTCCTGGCTGGCGTTTCGGGCCGGTGGGAGCGTTGCCGCGAAGGCTCCGAAATAGGTGCCTGACTGATGATTAAGCGTTGACGGATTTGGGGTGGAGCCGCTATTCTTTGGGGCTTCTCTGCGGGTGTTTGGATTGGACCGGCGCCCGTTTTTACTCACATTTACCGTTCTGCAACATGGCTGAAGTCTCGCTCGGGGGGCCTGTGTGGTTCAAAACGCATCGATCATGCGTAGGCTACATCGCTGGCAGACTGGAAAGGCAAAGACCTGATGGAAGGTGAATTCGTCAAAAAATTGATCGAGGCAGGCGTCCATTTTGGCCACCGTGTAAGTCGGTGGAACCCCAAGATGAAGCCCTATATCTACGGCCGCAAGAACTCGATCCATATTCTCGATATTCGAGAAACGCTTCGCGGCTTGCTTCGCGCAAAAAAATACCTCAATCAAGTGGCCGCGGGTGGCAGTTTGGTGCTGTTTGTTGGTACCAAGAGACAGGCATCCGATACGGTTCAGGAGCAGGCAGAGCGCTGCGGCATGCCGTTTGTCTCGGAACGTTGGCTCGGTGGCGCACTGACCAACTTCCGAACGATTCGCAGTCGACTTGGGCGGCTGGAAGAACTCGAGAAGATCATGCACTCAGACGAGATTAACACGTACTCGAAGAAGATGCAGTCGGCACTCAATCGCGAGTATCGTAAGATTTATCGCAACCTAAATGGTTTGCGTACCATGAACCGGTTGCCCGAGTGCTTAGTCATCGTCGACCCGACCAAGGAAAAGAATGCGATTCACGAAGCGCAGCGCCTGGGGGTGACTACGGTGGCGCTGATCGATACCGACTCCGATCCGGCATCGGTCGATCTTCCTATTCCCGGTAACGATGATGGTATCCGGTCGATTGAACTCATTTTGACGCAACTGGCAGACGCTGTTTTGGCTGGCAAGGCGGAGAATCCGGAACTGCAGAAGAAGGCTGAAGCAGAAACGGTTTCGCCGGAAGAGGCTGAGAAGGCCGAGACGGCCAAGGCCTAAGCCAATGGTCCTGGCTGCAAGCCACAACCGCGTGGTGCAGCCGGACAATCGAACCTGATTCGCGCCGGTTCGGTCCCTCTGTACGGGGAAGAAATCGTCAGATACCAGCACCGGCAGTTGGTTTTGCCGTAAGTAACACCTGTTTCCATAACTAGAAAACGAGAAAACTTCGGGTCGTTGGAGAACTACGAGATGTCGGAAATTACAGCAGCAAAGGTTAAGGCGTTCCGGGAGCGAACCGGATTGCCACTGATGGAGTGCAAGTCCGCTTTGACGGAAGCAGGTGGAGATGAAGAGAAGGCGGTAGCCATCCTCCGGGAACGAGGTGAGAAACTCGGCGACAAACGCGCCGATCGCGAAACAGCTTTTGGGCGATATGGCCTGTACTGTGGCTTGGAGAAGTCGCAGGGGGCGATTGTCGAACTCAAGTGTGAGAGTGCTCCTGTAACTCAGAATGCAGAATTCATCCAGTTGGCCGATGATATGGCCCAAGCTCTGGCGACCACATCGGAAAACGTCACCACTGCCGATGAGTTGTTAGCGCTCCCGTCGCCATCGAAATCTGGGGTTACCCTGGGAGAACAAAAGGCGGAATTGTTCAACCGCATTCGCGAGAAGTTTGACGTCGGCCGCATGTCCAAGGTGGATGGTACCTGTGGAGGTTACTGCCACAACAGCGGCACGGTGGCAGGCGTCCTGATTCACGTGGAAGGCGGTTCAGACGACGCGGCCAAGGATGTGGCCATGCACATTGCCGCAATGCGTCCTTCGGCTCTCAGTAAAGAGGATCTGGATCAGGCAGAAGTCGATAAGGAACGTGAGTTTCTTCGATCTGCTGCCCTGAAGGAGGGCAAGCCGGAGAAGATCGTCGACAAAATGGTCGAGGGTCGGCTGCGACAATTCTTTTCCGAGAAGGCGCTGCTGGAACAGCCGTTCGTCAAGGACGACAAGCAATCCGTTGGTCAATACGCCAAGGGAAACAATATGGAGATCAAAGACTTCGTCTTCTACATTCTTGGCCAGGCCTAACAGCCCATTGGTTTACCTTCGTCCGCCGACCGCTCCGCGACCCGAGTGCATCAACACGAGTGCTTGCGGGGCATACGGCGACCTTCCAGCCTTGGATTTCGAAATCCGGCGGCTGTGGGGCTGTGAGTCGACTGGGGCGCCGATGCCTGCTGTCTGCCCGCGCCGCCCGAAACGTGAAAGAGTTCCGGCACACGCCTTGATCCGGACTACGCTTCGGGCCCCCACTTTTTAGGCTCCACCTGACGCCGCTATTTTTCATACAGCGGCCGACACTCAGTGGTCGGTAGTAGACGGGGAGTTGAAAGTTTGCCACGATGGTGTGGCTTTTCCCATCTGCAGTATCTAGAGAGCTTCTATGTCCGGCAATCAGTCCTCCGAGAACGATTCCTCCAGCGGCAAGCCGCATTACCGACGCGTCATACTCAAACTCTCCGGCGAGAGCTTGTCCCGCGCCGGAGAGCGTGGAATCAGCATGGAGGAGGTGTATGCAATTGCTGGTCAAGTCGAACGGGCGCACCGCCTGGGATGCCAGATCGGTTTGGTCGTCGGCGGAGGCAACATCCTGCGTGGCGCCCAGTTCACCACTTCCAGTGGTTCCAGGATTGAGGAGGCTACGGCCCACTACATGGGTATGCTGGCGACGGTCATCAACGCGCTGTCGCTGCAGGAAGGCCTGGAAGGAATCGGCTGCAAGACGCGCGTGATGTCGGCCATTCGAATGGATGGCGTGTGCGAGCCGTTTATCCGCCGCCGAGCAATTCGGCATATGGAAAAAGGCCGAATCGTGGTCCTGGCCGCTGGGACGGGCAGCCCGTTTGTGACGACCGATACCGCCGCCACGCAGCGCGCCCTCGAACTCGGAGCGGATATCGTCCTGAAAGCGACGCGAGTCGACGGGGTCTACAGCGAGGATCCCGAGAAGAATCCACACGCGATTCTTTACAGAGAGCTTGATTACGATTCGGTGATCAAACAAAATCTTCGCGTGATGGATGGTACGGCTATCAGCCAGTGCCGAGAACACAACATGCCCGTGCTGGTATTCAACTTCAAGAAGGATGGCAACATCGTCAAGGCGGTTTCCGGTCAACGCGTCGGTACCAGGATTGGCGACAAGCTGCCAACCAACACCGCTTGAACGCAGCGCCTACTTAAGTAGAGCCTACTGAATAGTAAAATTGCATGACCTTTTCGTTTCTTTGATAACCATAGGATTAGGTGACATGAGCGTAGATGAAGTAATGCTGGATGCAGAAGAACGCATGGAGAAGGCAATCAGCGTGCTGAAGAATGCGTTAAGTGGCATTCGCACCGGTCGGGCGACGCCTGGTCTGGTCGACACCGTTCGCGTCGAAGCCTATGGGTCTCAAAGCCCACTGAAGCAGCTGGCCTCCATCGGTGCTCCCGAACCCAATCAGCTGGTCATTCGCCCCTACGATGCCAGTACGATTAAGGAGATCGAAAAGGCGATTGTCGCCAGCGATCTCGGTTTGAATCCTCAGAACGATGGTAAGATTATTCGTATCAACATACCTCCGCTGAGTACGGATGTGCGGAAGAAGATGGTGGCACGCATCAAGGAACTGTCCGAAGAGTCTAAGATTTCGATTCGCAGCATCCGTCGCGACGCCAATAAAGTGATTGATACGGCCGAAAAGGCCAAGGAGATTAGCGAAGACGACCGTGACGGCAGGAAAGAAGAAGTACACGAACTGACGAAGAAGTTCGAAACCGAGGCAACGGAACTCGCCAAGGCGCGGGAAGCCGACGTCATGGAGGAGTAGTTGGACGCCAGTCCGCCGATTTGGGCCGCTCCCGGCCGCATCGAACTGTCGGATGATTCGTGGCGATTTTGACATCACGGATGGCCAGAATCGGTATAATTGGGGGCATTGCGTGGGCGGGCGTGATGCCTTGGTTTGCCTGCGGGGCGGAATGCGTCTAATCTAAAGTGTGGGCTCTGCGGTCCCAAGTGGTAGATTTCGCTGCTACTGAACCCGTTCGGGGAACGACTCGTTTTCTTCAACGCGAAGCGCTAGCGCCATCGCGCCGCTTGCAGGAGATTTTGGCAGTGCCTGAGCCAAGCGAAGAAACTCTCGCATTTCAGTGCCCCAAGTGCGGCAAACGCCTCAAAGCAGGTGCGAGTATCGCTGGCCGCCGTGTCAACTGTCCCAAATGCGGGCAATCTGTCACCGTACCTGGTGTCCGTGTCGCCCAGCGGGGCGATTCTACGCAGGATGATTGGCTCAGCTTGGATGTGCCGGCCATTCCCGATGTTCCAGAACGCCGGAAGAATCGGGCACCCGAGCCGAAACGCCCCGGAGCCGGTGCCCCCGCAGCAGCCGGTTCGGCAGACTCGGCCAAGAAACGCGTCGCCCAACCATCGAAGGGTAGAAACGCTGCTCGGCCCGGTCTTTCATCCAAGCCTAAGCCCAAGAGCAATCCGGCTCGAGATCCAACGGGCTCGGCAGATACTCCTCTCTCTGAGTCGCCGGCGTCCCGGAAGGAAGTGACGTCTGCCCAGGTGAGCCCAAAGAAAGGCGGCGCCGGAACAGATAATGCTACCAAGAACCCGACGAAAACGGAAAGCCCCTCTGGCTCACCGTCAGCGGCAATGCGCTCGGTATTCGATGACGACCTACCGGAGCTGGCGGAACTCGATCCGAGTCTTCCCCAGCCGAGTGCTGCTAGCGCGCTGGCCGCGGCGGTTCCGGACGATTCGTCAATGGACGACCTGGATGATCTCGTTCCAGATCTCGACGGGACAGATTTTGGTGATACCTTACCACCGTTGTATGCGGACGAACCGGAGGAAGCAGATCCCGACTATCGCATTTTGTGTAAGACATGCGGGACGGCCCAGTATGTGAAACTGTCCAGTAAGGGTATGAAGATCAAATGTCCCGACTGTTACAGCGAGTTCAAGATTCCCGGTCCTCCGCCTGGCTGGAGCCCCAAGAAGAAAAAGATGCAGTTGTCCGCTGAGCCGGATGTCGAGCTTGCCCCTCCGGAGCCAGTGCATCATGCCCAGACGGTAGAGGCACAGCGAAGTCGCGCATCGGAGATGCTCGAAAAGGCGAAGCGAGAGATATCTGAAGAGGACTTGGACAATCTTTACGGCGGAGATTTCGATACGGCCGGTTTTGTTCAAGGGACTTTCGGATTTTTAAAAGACGTCATCGCCGTTGCGCACGTGATTGGGTATGGGATTGTCTTTGCAGGTCTTTTTGCAATGGCTCAGTTCGGCGCCAACAATGCCGACTCGGGATTTGGACGTGGCCTGCTGTTGCTCGTCGTGATTGGCGCACCCCTGGTGGCGATGCTCTTCGCACTGCCGATGCTCAGTGGTGGTCTGGCTCTGCTGGAATCGGTAGCCAACCGCCAGCGTCGCGTTGAGGAATGGCCGGGATTCAACATGTTTGACAATATTGGTGACGTCATCGCGATTGCAGCTTCGCTGGCTGCGGCACTTCTTCCAGGATTCTTCGTTGGCACATGGCTAGGCGGCGACCAACCGGGTGCCGGCCGGATGCAGATTGCCGGAATGATGGCGACCACCTTCGCTTTCTTTCCCATTTTTCTGCTATCGATTATGGATAACGGTAGCATATTCCAACCTGTCTCCGGCTCGATTCTTCAGTCCTTTACCAAAGCCGCCGAATCCTGGGGGGCGTATTACGTGAAGACCATGCTTGCCTTCTTCTGCGTGATGCTGGCCTGGTATCTGTTGCTTGGTAAGACTGAAATCATGGCGGCGATCGCTGGGTTTTTGCTGCCTCTGCTAGTCTTTTTTACTTGCCAGCAAATTGGCACGCTGGCGGATGGAATCAGCGAACATCTGAGCTTTGAGTTCGAGCCGGCCGGTGGCGAGAGCGAGCCGGATGGAGATGACGTCGCTGACCATCAGAGTAGCTTGGCCTAGTGGTCCGTCAAAGCTTAATCTTTGGGTCGGGTAAAGGGGTCAGGAGTCAATTGCCGCCAGCGGCCCTTCGGGTGCTGTGCACAGTTGACTCCTGACCCCTTTACC
>JANQJJ010000240.1 GCA_028281725.1 Pirellulaceae bacterium
TTTCGCGGCCACGTTTGCTTAGCTATGAGGATTGCTACCTACGCGTGATCTTCGCGGAAGATCAGAAGTTGTACAGCGCTCCTATGTTGACGCCGTGCAAGATCAACGTACCGTGGTTGTCGAAGTCGCGGATGTCTTCGTAGTTGGCAAACGCGGTTCTGACGTTGTCCGGCGCCGTCGCAACGCCCGATGCAATCACCGCTCGATAACCCACCGTGGCGGTCCATTTGGGTGATATGCGAACTCCCACGCCGGATCCCAATTCGCTCAGGAACGCAACCTGTGTCTTGCTTTCGTCGAACAGGTACGCTTGGTTGTTGTTGGGGTTGACCGGGGTCCGCGTATCGTTCAAGTAGGCCGTTTGGAATTCGGTGGCGATTCGCGAGTAGAGCGTCGATCGATTGCCGTAGATACCGACTTTGGCCGTTCCATACATATTGATGCGTTTGCCGAGGCAATAATCCGCACGGCTACCGAGTTGGAAACCTACCAAGTCGTTCGTGGTGTTGACATCATAGTAGAGATCGTCGGTCGCGCGATTGATGACACTGTCCTGCAAGCTGGATGCAAAGGTCAAATTGTCCTCAAACCGGAAGTAACGAAGGCCCGCGATCCAGGTCAGATTCAATCGGCTGCCGCACGGCGGCGCGGTCAAACCGCAGGGGCCGGTCGCGTATCTGCTCGTTCCACATGCCGAACCGCAGCTGCCGCAGCCGGCGCCACCGCAGTATCCACATCCGCTTCTCTTGCCGTGCTTTCCAGAGAACAAGGTGCCGCTGGTGCAGCGATTGAAGTTTCGTGCGGCCCCGCCCACGCCGAAGCCAAGCAGGTTGACCTCCAAGTTGTGATATTCACTCGAACGCTGAAGTGCGTGGGTCCATGCCGCGTCGTACCAATCGTACGCGTCGTAAGGGTCCACGGCGACAGTCGTCGGGTTGTCGGGCAAAGTCACAAAGCCAAATGGCAGCCGAGAACGGTAGTTGCCTGCTGCTGCGCCTGCGCGAAGGGCTTCTTCGTCATCGGGGAAGACGCCCCAGTACGTGGCGGCGATGGCATTTCGGCCACAGTTAAAGTAGCGGCCCACAGTCGCTTCAAAGCCGGGAGCCGTTCCGTGCCGCGCGTCGCGCGTCGACAGGACGTCCGATGCGTAGTCCGCATCGAAAAAGCTCAGCGGAATGTCCCTGTCATCGACTCGGTTGAACAGCAGGACACCGCCGCCGAAGAACCAGGGTTTGGCCGATGCTGCCATGCCACGAAATAGACCTCCACCGTGGCTCTGGACCCCTGGGAAGTAACCATACGGCGCGGCCATCGGCGCCGGTCCGCAGCTGCTACAGTTCGGTGCCAGCGACTGCATGTAACCATAGTCCATCGCAGGCTGAGGCGCACCGGCGGCCGGTGCCGGCTGACTGTACGCACCGGGTACCGGTTGACCGTAGGCATCTGGTGCAGCGGGAGCGGCCGGTGGCAGGGGAGCTACGTGCGGCGCGGGCGGCTGTCCATAAACTGCGCCTGCAGCCTGGTCCCCGGTGGCGACCAACTGATACTTTCCATTGTTGGGGCCTACGAAGCCTCGAGTTGCGGCCGGCTGAGCGTGATAGGCTTGGGGAACTTGAGGCAAGTTTTGCAAGATGCTGTGAGCCTGCTGCGTTTGAACCGGAAAAGAACTTGCCCCGAAGCTGTTCGCGCCGCCGGGATACTGCCCCCACGCGGTCGCGGAACTGACCAGCCCTAGCGTGAGGGCCAGGCTGTGATACCAGAATTTCTTCACTGCAATCCTCCTTGCAATTGTCGTCAATCCATTGACTTAGGCTTCCGTGCCAAAGCAGTTTGTTGCCTAAGTGAGTTGGGACCTCCCGTCCCTTGGCGTAGGCATAGGGTGCAAAGCGAGCGCAATCCTTGGTGCAAGCTTTACGACTCTTGGCATCGACGTTCGAGCAGGGAAGAAACAGGCATTAGACCATGCCGCCGAGCATTTTTATTGGGCGCCGGTGCATAACCTGAATCGGCCTGGGAATCGGATTAACCGTCACAAGCAACCTGGTCACCACAGTTTGCCGCGACCGAATGTCGAAACGAAAAAACGGGCGTCAGTTCGCATGTCCTGAGCCCGTACCGGAGATTCCTGCTGGATCAGACCGTCTATTTGGAGGCGTGAACCTCCGCCGGAGGAGTGACGCCGCTGGGCGACTGGGAGACGATGCGGTAGCTAAGCTCTATCTTCTTCGGCGCGTCGGTGAGATCGGTCCTCAACAACATATGGCCTTTGACCTCTCCCGGCGCAATGGTCGCCTTCGGCGAGATAGTCACGTTAATCAGGTGCGCCGGCTTCACTGCCGGGATCGGGTCGTAGAGGATCTCCGCGCTTTCAGAACTGATTTCCAGGATTCGAAACGGTTTTCGCCCCTTAATGACGAGCCGTTGCTGAATGGGTTCTCCTGGTTTGACTTGGCCCAAAACCAAAGTCTGCGGGCTGACCTGCAGTGCCGGTTGCACATCGGCGTGAATTCGCAGGGGAACCGAAGTCAGCCGCCGGTCATTGGTATGCAATATCAACTGATGCTGCAGGAATCCGGCCGGTGCGCCCCCCTCCAGGACGGCCGTGATCTTGTACTGAACGCGTCCAGAGGCTCGGGAAGTTTCCTTGAGATTCGCCTTGACGAACGGAAGAGGACTGGAGATTTTCGTCACGGCCCAGTCACTCTTGCCAGCGTAGTCCAGGTTCAAATCGATGCTCTTGCTCTCCCCCTCGGGAACGTGACCGAAGTTCGCTTCGCCCGGTGACAAGACGATATCTCGCCGAATGTAGCCCTTCACATTCAGCTGCAACTCGGTGTATTGGGGTTTGTCGATGGTAACGGTCAGCGTGGCCGCCTTCTGCCCAGTAAACGTTCCGGTATTGAACCGGGCCAGGATCGTGCCGGTCTCACCCGGTTTTATCCACTGATTCTCAATGATGGGCGTCGTGCAGCCACAACTGGCCCGAACCGAGCGGATATGCATGTCGGTCTGGTGAACATTCTTGATCGTAAATCGGTGCTCGGTATTGGCAGCCCGGGCTACCGTTCCGAAATCGTGCGATCTCATCTCTGTCGGGATGGCCTGCCGGAGCCAGGATTGTCCATGAGCGAGCGACGGCGGGACAGCACAGCAGAGCGCGGCAGCGAGCGCGCAACTCGATACGAAGGGACGCATGTGGTCTTACCTCCAGATTGGGTCGGTTTTGGCACTGCCCTCACAGGTAGGTTGAAGATCGGAGGGGAAAGTTTGGAGCGGACCCAGCCGAACACACACTCAGGCAGTGGAGGATATTCCCTCCCCCCCTTTATCATACGCATCAGGTCAAACAAGCCAACATTAAATCTGGATTGGCTCAAGATATTGTGCCTTGGGCAGTCGGTTCGGCACGACTGCGGAAACAAAAAAAAGCGGCCAGATTTGCCTTCTTGGCAAACTGACCGCCTTTTGCTTAACTCCACCAGATCATCATCCGGACGGGTGGAAGATGTTTTCCCCAGTCCGAATCGGCTTCGGCCGTCTGGATCCAAGCCAGATCAACCGAAATGCCCAGGTCGAATTGGAGGGTTTGGATTTAGCATCCACAGCTGCCGCCACGGCGGCCATCAAGCAAACGACTCAAGAAACCGCCGCGAGCTGGAGCTCCACAGCGAACTTGAACAGGAACTTGCTCGCAAACCGTACGGGGTACGCAAACGGTTACTTCGTAAGGAACGCATACAGGAACTCGCTTGCAAACCTTGATGGTCTTTTGCTCGCAAACCGGTACGCAAACCGTGTAAGGAACTTGCTTGCAGACAGTTTCGCACGTCCAGTTGCAGACTTGGTAGGTCTGAGTCCGGCACTCGGGAACCATCTTGCAAGTTCGGTAGCAAACGTCCTTGGTGCGTTGCTCGCAAACCCAGTTGCAAACCTTGTAGCAAACGGTCTTCGTGCGGCACTCAGGAACCATCTTGCAGGTTCGGTAAGTGCAGGTCTTTTGACGGCACTCGGGAACCATCTTGCAGGTCGTGTAAGTGCAGGTCTTTTGACGGCACTCAGGAACCATCTTGCAGGTTTTGTAGCAAACAGTCTTGCTGCGAGGCTCGCAGACGATACGGCAAACTTGGTAAGTGCAGGTCTTTTGGCGGCACTCAGGAACCATCTTGCAGGTCGTGTAAGTGCAGGTCTTTTGACGGCACTCAGGAACCATCTTGCAAACAGTGTAAGGAACTGTTTCGCGTACACACTCACGCTCGTAGCGAACGCAGTTGATGGTCTTCTCTTCGCAAGTTGGAACCCAAACTCGCTTGCAAATCGTCCTTGGCGGGCACTGGATGCACTCGACTCGGCACTTGCCTGGGCAGTAAACGCACTTGCACTGCGAAGCGTCCCAAACCCAAGTGCCTGGCTCGCGGATGGTGCGGCGTTGGACAGGACCTGGAACTTCTTCCGTTTGCGTTTCCCAGCTACCACCCTTGACTTGGATTGTCTTGGTGTAGTTTACCGGCTTGGTGACGTAACGGACCACTTCACGAGTACGTGTTTCCTGTTGAGGAACCATGACCGTGTAGTTGATGACACGCTCGTGAGTTTCACGAACAGGCTTCATCACGGTGTAGTTGATCACGCGCTCACGAGTTTCGTAAACGGGACGACGAACGGTGTAGTTCACAACCTTTTCGTGTGTCTCGTAAACGGGCTTCATGACCGTGTAGTTGATGACCTTGTTATGGGTCTCGTACACAGGCTTCATGACGGTGTAGTTGATGACCTTGTTATGGGTCTCGTACACAGGCTTCATCACCGTATAGTTGATTTCGCGAGTACGAGTTTCGTACACGGGTCGGCGAACGTTGTACGTCACCTGACGCGTGTGCGTCTCATAGACAGGCTTCATCACGGTGTACTGCCGTGTTTTGGTCTCGTAGACCGGCTTGCGCACGGTGCAGTTGACCGTTCGGTAACGCGTTTCTGGCTGCATGCGAGTAACGTTGATTACCTTGTCTTCGGTGACCGTCTGATATTCGGTCCGGGTGCGCTGCTCGGTTCTCTTTTCATAAACCGTGCGTCGCACTGTCTTCATGACCGTGTGGCAAGCTGGAACTTCGCAGCAATTCACCACACAGCCACCACAATCTTGGTAGCTAATCGCTCCACTGTAAGCGGCGTTAGCCTTACCGGATACTGCAGCCACTAAGGCTATCAACACCGGTACTACAAACAGCCTTCTCATCTCCCGTTCTCCTTAGAAAACCTTTTTTTTCGTTTACTGGATGAGTATCTGGTGGGCGCCAGTTTCGCCCTTGGTGTTAAGCAGGCAACTCCAGACGTAATGCCCCCCGCTCCAGTCCCTACAAATGAGCTTCCACCAACCAACCGCCCTCGTTCCTCCCGAACTCGAACGGTTAGCTAGGAGCTTCCGACTGATCAAGCTGGACAATACACCCAGAATCTGCTCTTAGCACCAAATACATCGACAACTGCGTAAGCATTGAATAAATAATATGGGCAGACAGGGGAAAACCGATGGTTTGCGCCGAGTTATCAAACTGATCGCGGCGTTTAAGCGGTAAGTGCCGCTTATTCCGGTTATACTCACCACCATGGATGAAACAGCAAGCGGCGATCACGAGTCCCCACACACGGCGCTGCCCACGGTCAAGTCAGGTACGATTCCGCCGGCCACCGCCAGCCGACTCGGTCTGTACTTGCGCGAGCTTCAGCACTTCCTTCGCGGCGGTACCGAGACGATCAAGAGCAACTCTCTCGGTAGACGACTGGGCTTGAGCGATTCTCAGATCAGGCGCGATCTTGCCCTCTTCGGAGAGTTCGGAAAACGCGGCGTAGGTTATAACGTCGCGGGGCTAGTCGGCGCACTTCGCAAGGCCCTCGGAACGGATGGCCAATGGAGTACGGTCTTGATCGGATTGGGGAACCTAGGCAATGCTTTGGTCCGGTACCGAGGTTTTGGTCAGCAGGGATTCGTCTTGCGGGCAATCTTCGAAGCCGATCGATCCAAAGTGGGGCTGAACGTTGACGGAGTGCCAATTCACGATATCAGTCGACTTGAGGAGCTCCTTCCGTCATTAGATGTTCAGATGGCCATTCTTGCCGTACCAGCCGATCAGGCCCCCGGTCTCGCCTCAAGGCTCGCCGATCTCGGTATTTCCGGAATACTGAACTTTGCTCCGGTCAGCCTGTCTACTACTCGGGGCGTGGCGACGGTCGACGTCGACTTGGCCGTTGAGCTACAAAGATTGGCATTCGCTGTTGTCAATTCAGACCGTTCAAGCTAAATTCTGGGCTTACGTAGTTTGGGCAACGCCTGCTAGGCAGCATTGCCTCTACGGAGACTGCCCGGTGGTGTAATGGTAACACTGCTGATTTTGGTTCAGCCATTCATGGTTCGAGTCCATGCCGGGTAGCTTTTGTTCGAAACTGCGGCCAGACGCGTTTTGCCTCTTCTCCGTCTCGCCGGCAGTCGCCTTGACTCGCAACCATCTGACACATCCCCCTATGCCTACCTCGGCCCTGCCGCCGGTGACGGTTGGCTGGGGAGTGCCTCGAAAGCTTAGCCGGGTAGAATATAAGGTTCAGGTGACCCGACAACGACTTGCTGAGAGACTCAATGCGCAAAATCATCGGTACGCTAACGATTGCCCTGTTGCTGATTGGTGGAGTTGGACTATTTCGTGGATGGTTCAGCTTCTCGACCGACAAGGAAGCAGGGAAGACCAAACTGGAGATGACGATCGATCAAGATCGGGTCAAAGAGGATGCCGAGGCCGTGAAGTCCCAAGTCCACCAGCTGGGGGAAAAAATACGATCTTCCTCGACTGACCAACAAGAGGATTCAGTAGATGATCAGGGCTCGGCTCAGAAGTCCCAAGCGGGCTCCGCGCAGAGCTCCGAAGCGACCGCCGCGCCGCAACAACCCGATCTGTAGGCAGCCGGAGCGCCGGCGTTTCTTGAAAGGGAGTGGAGCACCGGGGAATCGAAACGCAATTTGCTGCTTGCCAGACAGACGTCTTCCCGAGATCTCCCAAAACGCGTCCTCAAGATTTGTTTAACTTCTTTCTGCTGTCTCTTCCGTCGGTTGCGTCCTGGTCAAATAGCGAGAAAACTAAGCCTCCTGCTTAGAGGAACGTGCCACCGAAAACGTTCGCGCGGGTGATCGATCGGAATTCAAAGGCTCACGTCGCGCCCCTTCTCACTCCCCCTTCGAAAGACTGCCTCAGCGACCAGTCTGCGTTGGATTCGCCTTGGCGGCTTCACTGGCCGGGTGCAGCCACGAAAAAAGCCGAC
>JANQJJ010000288.1 GCA_028281725.1 Pirellulaceae bacterium
ACTTCCGTCCTGTGCTTCTTCGATCTGGATGACTCCGTTGGATGCCGCCCCTTTCCCGGTGTTTTCTTCCCCGCGCCCATCCGACGCGCCAATCAAGAAACGGCCGTTGCCGAGAGGGATCGGCGTGCATGATGTGTTGTTGGCTATTTCATCGAATTCCCATAGACGTGCACCCGACGCCGGGTCGAATCCGACAATCTTGCCACTCGCACTACAAACTAGATGCACTCGTTTGTCGTCAATACGTACAAGTCGAGGTGTGCTCCAGGTTGTCGCACCCACTCCGTCCACTTTCCAGACGGTATTGCCGGTTTGCTTTTGAACCGCAAGCAGGTACGGTTCATCGCCACGTTCGACCCACACGAAGATATGCTGGTCATCTTGCTCTACGGAAGATGCCAGACCGTGGCGAGCCTTCACCGGGCCGTATTCTTCGATTAGATTGCGAGACCAGCTGACTTGCCCCTTGAGAGAAACGGCGACCAGCAATCCGCCTTCAAAAAATGCGTAAATGCCGGATGAATCCGCGGCGGGCGTTGGCGCCGCTCGACTAACGTAGCTGGTGTTCTTCACTGGCGTTGGGTTGTCGAAGTCCAGTTGCCACAGCTTTTCGCCTGAGTCTAAATGGTAAGCCGCAAGGTGGTAACTCTCCTTATTCGGGCCGCTAGTCGACGTGCTGATTACCTGGCGGTTTTGGACGATCGGAGTCGATTGGCCGTACCCTTCCAGTTTGGCTTCCCATGCGATGTTGCGATCGAATGACCAACGGGTTGGCAATTCGGAATCCGTTGAACAAAGGCCACCGTTCTGAAAGGAGCTCCATGATCCTGTATCGGATTCCTGTGCGTGTAATCCAGTGGTCGCACTCAACACGGAGCCGGCGACCAGCAGCCCACTTGCCCGCTGATGCACTAGCTTCCAGGCAAACTTAGGCAGCTGTGTTCTTCCGGGCATGCAGGATACCGCTTGCGAAGCGAATTGTTTTGTCCTGGTATGGGACTCAGCCAATCGGCTCAGGAGTTGAGCCACAATCTCTTGATCCTGCCGAGTTGTCTTTGAGACACAGGGCTTGCAAGAAAGTAAGGTGCTTAAACGACCATGCCAACGTCTGACCAGGAAGCAAACCAGGCAACACGCTCCGTAGCTGGCGAACACTACGGCGAACAACAGGAGGTGAAAACCGATAAGCTGCAGAGATTGACTCATTAAATTGCATCTTTTCTTGTTTGGGAGGGCACAGGGCTGATTGAACTTTTGGCACCACCGGCTGCTTGCAAGTCAAGTAGCCGTTGCTCGCAGAGCTGACTTCTGACGACATCCGCAGCCGCCACATAGAGTTGCTTGATACGCTGCAGGCAGCAGACGCAGGTGATTTCATGGATCTGCTGATCGGACAGGGAACTGACGATCCAGTGCGCTTTGCTATATCGCTCCAGTCGAATCAGTAGCGATGAAAGTCCGACTCGAAAGTGAACATTTTGCGGCTCGAGTTCTACCGCTCGCCAGGCGAGCGTTTCGATCACTGAAATCTGGGAGCCGCAACGGGAGGCATAGAAGCACATGTCGTAGACGACTTGTCCCGAATCGGGGGCAATCGAACTTGCCTTGCGACAGACCTCCATTGCCAGATGCGGTTCATCAATGCCCTCCAGTCCGGCCGCGATCAACAACAAGAGCTCAGCGCAGCTCATCGCGCTCTCAACTTGGCTGAGGTAAAGATCTCTAGCCAAAACTCGCTTGCCCACAACACCGTAGCACTCGGCCAGACAAATTTGGGACAGCGGGTGAAGCGGGACCAGCCAGGATGCGTTCTCAAATGCGTTCACGGCTGACTTGGGCTTGGCCAAATCACGGAAAACAAGCCCCATCAGCTCCCAGGCGCGGCCATCGTTTTCATTGCCGTAAACGACCTTGGCCACAACTTCCAGCGCGGCTTCAAGATCGCCCTGCGAGTACTCGCTCCATCCTGCTACGTCACTCAACTTGGGTATCAAGCGAGTCAACGCATCCTCATGACGCGGAATCCGTAAACTTTGCGTGGTTGCTTTCGAACCTGCATGCATCGGGTGGCTCCTCAAATCGCTTTGCCTGTTTGGTTTAGCGCCCATCGCTTACTCGCCCCAGTCACCCGTGGGCTGGCCGTCGTTACGGGCAGCCAGACGATCGAGCGTCTCTACGGCGATATTTTCCGAGATGAAGTGCACCGAGCCATCGCCAAAAACGAACTGCACGCCGCCCGGATGGTCGCTGCGGAACGAGCGAACCCATCCTCGGTCGAAGACTCCGTCATTTGCGATGTCTCTGGGGTTAAAGCCGAACTGGGTAGTACAGGCGGTCGACCCTGGATACGGGTTGCACCAATAAGTGAACGAATACCGCGGTTGGCCTTGGCAATCTCCGAATGAGAATTTGTAGTCCGGCAAGTTGTACGCTGTCTCACCGACCAATAGCGTGTTGGACGAGCCATCGGTGACCGAGGCAAATCTAGTTTTTCGATCTTGCGTGTCCGAGTAGACGATCATGCCATCGAGCGACGGCGTGGGGTGACCAAAGTAACTCCAGTATTGGTTGTAATCCTCCGTTCCGATGTTCGCTGCATACGTGCCCGGTGCTCGTCCGGCGTCACTCGAACAGGAAGGAACAGGACGCCGCCGAGCGGCCGACGGGCAGTAGTAAAACGGGATTTGCTGGCTGACGACCTGCTGATTAAACGGGTCTCGATTCGATTTGGTGAAGTCATACAAGTTGAACGAGTTCGCCAGCTCGACATGAGGTAAAATCGCAACGAACAGGCTGCCACCGCTTAGCGTGCTATTGGAATTGACGTTCGGGAACATCTGGTAGGTGTCATGATAATTGTGAACAGCCAAGCCGATCTGCTTGAGATTGTTCTGGCATTGCAGCCGCCGAGCCGCCTCCCGCGCCGATTGGACCGCAGGCAGCAGTAGTCCGACGAGAATGCCAATGATGGCAATAACCACTAGCAACTCGACCAAAGTGAACGCTCGACGCGCGCATGAGCCACACGAAAATCGTGACATGGGACTTCTCCAAGGAAAGACACGTTGGGCCGTCACACTCACCCGGCGTGACGGAATCGCGTTCCCTGGCTGGCAGAAGATGGGGGGTGTGCCTTGAAACGACCCACCTACGAGCTTGCTAGGTTATTGCAACTGAGATTCAATTTCAATAAGGATAGCGAGCTTGGTGACTTTTACAACCGGGTTTTGGAAAAAAACGAAGATTGCGCGACTGGTTTTCTATCTTGAGGTCTCGGCAGACAGATCGCTGTCGGGCACTCTCCGCCCCAGACGTTTCTCTGAA
Source organism: Pirellulaceae bacterium (assembly GCA_028281725.1). Taxonomy (GTDB): domain Bacteria; phylum Planctomycetota; class Planctomycetia; order Pirellulales; family Pirellulaceae; genus Aureliella. The sequence continues at coordinate 3,325 of JANQJJ010000288.1, forward strand.
GAGTTTACAGCAACGACTCGCCAACAGCGCGAATAGCAACAGCGCGAATAATCCAGGAGAGCCCCAGCGCGATTGGGGCGCGACGGCTACTG
>JANQJJ010000302.1 GCA_028281725.1 Pirellulaceae bacterium
GTGAGCACTGCCCGCTGGACGCCACCTGCAGCAACCTGCTGCGCGACAGCTGCCACGAGTTGGGCCTTTCGGCGCGCGCTCACGACAAGATACTGCGAGTCGCCAGGACCATCGCCGATTTGGAGGACTCCGACGCAATTCAATCCGTCCACGTGCAAGAAGCCATCAACTACCGCATGCTCGACCGCAACTTATTCTAGTCGTCCAGGCTCGGGAATGTTTTCCCGCCCAAAACACCTGCCGCTTCTACCGCTGATACAATAGAGCCGGATCGATGCGGTTTTCGGTTCGTTACAGCTCCATGCACTCGCGCGAGATGCCTTTATGTATTTTTGGTTGTCGCCCTCTCTGGCGTTGGTGATTGCGGTTGGGAGCCACTGTTTGTGGGCAGAAGATGGTCAACCGCCACAGAATCAAAGCGACGATGCTCTTGCCGACTTGCCAGTGATTTCGATGTGGTATGGCGATCGGCAATCGTTCGGCCATGTCGGTCACTCGCAACCGCTGATCAATGTGTTGGGATCGATACGGCCTGCAAGTGCCGTCGCCGATATGTCTTATCGAGTCAATCGTGGTCGGCGAAAACAATTGATTTTAGGTCCCGACTTGCATCGTCTTGCCCAACCCGGCGACTTCAATATCGAGATCGATCGTGATTCGCTCAAGCCCGGCGAGAATATCGTGCAAATTCGTTGCCGGTCGCTACGCGGTGTCGATCTGAACAAAGAAGTCATCATCCAGTACACACCAGACACGACATGGACGCTGCCCTACGAGGTTGACTTTGCCAAGCTGAGTTCGATTCAGGATGCGGTCGACGTGGTTGATGGGAAATGGAAGTTGACCGATCAGGGCGTGCGCACGGAAGTACCCTACTACGACCGCCAACTGGCATGGGGTGATGCGACTTGGAAGGACTTTGAGTTGGAAGCAGAAATTATCTTCCATCATCACTTCGTCGACTTCGAAGGACGCAACCCCAATGGACCTCCCTACCTGTCACACGCCCACACCAGCTTCAATCTCCGGTGGGCGGGACATCCCGATGACGGTTGGGTTCCACGCCGAGATTGGCAAAGTCTCGGTAGTCTGGTTGCTCTTCGATGCGATCTTGCGCAGCGCAGCGCCGGAAGTTATTGGTGGATGCATTTCGGACGCGCCGTGCCGGGGCGGTCGGCGAAACGGTCGGTCCAGACACCGGACACGCGGCACGATATCCTATTGGAAACACCGTATCGGTATCGAATGCGAGTCGAGACACTCGGCGACCGCCAGGCACGTTACCGTACCAAAGTCTGGCAAGCGGGTGAAAAAGAACCATCCACTTGGCAGATGGAAGCCATCGACGAAAGTGAAGCGTTTGCCAGCGGCGGCGTTGTCTTCGTTGTTCACCATTCAGACGTCACCCTGTGCAAGGTAAGCGTCCATTCGCTCGAAGGGTCCGATTCACGCTGAAACGCTCTCGGCCACGCTCCGGTCGCTACACTGCCGCTCCATCAACAAACTCACCATGGTTGACATGAAATCTGTGCCCTTCGTCCTTTGGTTTCTCAGTGCCCTGCCAGCTTTGGCTGGTGATCTGGTGGTCGACACGACCGAGGCGCTCGTCGATGCCGTCCGCAATGCGGACCAAGGCACGACGATCCAGGTTGCAGCGGGAATCTACGAACTCTCCGCGCCATTGGAAGTCAAGGCTGGCACAACGTTGCAAGGCGCGGGAATCGAAAAGACAACCATCACGCACACTCGCGACTGGAAACCTACCACAGAAAAACTGCCTCAGGGTGAGATCAAGCCACACGAAGCGGACCGCGACGCCTACCTGATTCGCTTGCAGGACAAAGCCGCCGACATCAGCATCTCGAATCTCACACTGCATGGCCCTCAAGTGCACGGGGCGATCTTCGCGGTTGGCAACAAAAATGTTCGTCTGCGTCACCTGCGAATCGACGATGTCCTCTACTGCGGTATCCGTTGTTACTTCATGAGCGAGTCTCGGATTCTTGATTGCGAATTCGTCGGAGCCGGTGGCAAGTGGAAACGCGGCGGAGCCCCGGGGACCGATGGCGGCATTTCCGGTGGAGCCATCTTTGCGACGTGGATGACCGATACCGAAATTGCCAACAACCGTTTCAGCTACGGCCAGCCCGATCGCAGGCCCGGTAAGTCGGGAGGCCACTACGGCGTCAAAGGCCGCGGCGGGAAGAACATTCATATTCATCACAACACCATCGGCCTGAATTTCTCGATCGAGTTTCCCTTTGAGGGGGCTGACAATTTCGAGATTGATCACAACATTTTGCACGGAGCAGTTTCGATTCCCAAGCATGCCGGCGGCAAGGTTCCCGAAAGTGGACGCACCTACCACATCCATCACAATTACTTCACCACCAGCTACGCGATCGAGTTCGTTCGCAACGGCGTCGAGATCGACCATAACCTGTTCGACTTTGAGGTCGAAAAAGATGGAGGCAACTTGATTTCCGGCTTCGGCAAAGCACCGGCACGTGGTCCGGCTCTGTTCCATAACAATCTGGTCAGCAATCCGGGGCGAGGCGTTATCTGGATCAAAGGACGGTACGACAACCTGGTGGTGCGTAACAATCACATCATCGCACGAACGACCGTCACGCCTCGAGACGAAGGCTTGTTCGGCTTGAACGGACAGAGCAACTTCAGCACGATCAAAATCACCGACAACATCATCGAGTGCCAAGGTCAGCCGCGTCCGCTGCTGCGAACGGACGCCAGCTACGAAGCAACCATTCGCAACAACCAGCTAACCAACGTGTCCGACGCGGATCGTTACGAGAATCCCGTGACCCAGGCGAAGACGGGACTGGAGAAGCAGCTCAGGTTCCAGTGCGGCGTCAACGGCGAACTATCAGTCGAGGGCTGGCGGACCAAGCCAACAAGCCCATGACACCTGGCGGAAACTGCCCAGGCTTTGAAACGGAGTCCCAAGGGGACACCCGAGTCGAAAGGGGACGAGTCAAAAGGGGACACCCAAAGATTGGCGGTCTGCGACTCAGTCGAATCAAAACTGGCTGTCCCTCTTTCGCGTCAAAACTGGCTGTCCCTCTTTCGGCAGAGTGCGGGCGAAAGCGATCGGGCATTCAACAAAGATTGCTAACATACCCCCGACAGAATCGCCGGTACACTTCTCAGCCCTCCACTTCCAGCGCCCCCAGTGCTCGAAGAGTCCGGCTGGACGGTGAGGGGTAGCCCAGCGAGTCAAAAGGGGACACCCAAAGATTGGCGGTCTGTGACTCAGTCGAATCAAAACTGGCTGTCCCTCTTTCGAGTCTTTCGGCAGAGTGCGGGCGAAAGCGATCGGGCATCCAACAAAGATTGCTAACATACCCCCCCACAGAATCGCCGGCTCACTTCTCAGACCTCCACTTCCAGCGCCCCTAGCACGTCGCCATCCGTCCACCACCAGCGAGCTGACGTCCCAATGCTAAGTATCGCCACGCTTTCTGGTGAACATCCCAAGTGACTCCAAAGCGGACACCGGGCGATTGAGTCCAACAGGGGACACGGGGCGATTGGCGGTCTGTGAAGCAGTAGTATCAAGTATGGCTGTCCCCCTTTCGCCCCTTTCGCGTTTGCGCGGGCCAGAACTGGGATGCGACGTATCGCTCTTATCACATCGGCAGTGGAAGTGGCCCATTCTACGGGTTGCTTCCTTGGATTTTCGGGGGGCACGCGAGATTCGACCCTCCATCGAAGTAGGTGAAAAGTCATAATACGCCTTGTGGGAACAGCGATTGCTGATGAAGGAGAAGGGTCAATGATGGGTTTAGGCTGGCAAGAAATCATCGTTCTCTTGATCATTGTGGGCATCCCTTTGGTGTCAATAGCCGGCTTGGTGGCGCTAATCGTGTTGATCGTGAAGATGACGAATCGGAATAGGTGAGGTGAAATGGCCTAAGTTCCAGGCAACGACCTGAGGAAGGGGCCACCCAAGCTGTTTCATGCTCAACGAAGAACGGTGTCGTACCTATTTGGCGTGGCATCGCCTGCGTCCCCACTGTTGGTACTACTATAAAATTTTGTATATAAATTTGTAAGGATTGTGACGCTCGCCAGTCCTACATGCGGTTTCGGTTTACTCTAGAGAGGCCTATTGTCTTGGAGGCGAGTGTTTCATGGCGCGGCAAGCTCGAGGAGAATACATCCATCCACAACAAGTCCAAATCGTGCATGCTGTCCAGCGTTGCGTCAGGCGGGCGTGGCTGTGTGGGGTTGATCCGGTTTCGGGAAGATCGTTCGAACATCGAAGACGATGGATTCGAGATCGGATGGAGCTATTGGCCTCGGTGTTTGGGATCGACTGCTTAACATTTGCAGTGATGCACAATCACTTACACGTCGTCTTGAGAACTCGACCTGACGTAGTGGCGACTTGGGATGATGATGAGGTGGCCCGGCGGTGGCTGCAGCTATTCCCACGTCGGCGGAACCCAGATGGTTCGGCAGCGGCGCCTGCTGAATCGGATATCCAGATGATCGCGAACGCTCCCGACGTAGTGGCCGAGCGGCGTCGACGACTGAGTGACGTTAGCTGGTGGATGCGTTGCTTGGCGGAAGTGATTGCGCGACGAGCCAATCAGGAGGACGAATGCACGGGCCGTTTCTGGGAAGGTCGATTCAAGGCTCAGTTAATCCTCGATGAAGCCGGGTTGATGGCCTGTGCCGCTTACGTGGACTTGAATCCCGTTCGAGCCACTTTAGCTCAAACGCCAGAGGAAAGTGAGTACACAGGAGCGAAAGAGCGGATCGATGACCTGGCCAAGCATCATCCTCAGCCCTCCGATACGCACGCTTGGGAACGTAGTTGCCCGAGGCGGCAGAGCGGTTGGCTTAGTCCGGTTGAGCTAAACGAAGCGGTAGATCCTACTGGCCCGGATACCAGTCAGACCGGCAAACGCGCTAGCCAGAAGGGATTTCTACGCTGCTCGTTGATAGACTACCTGAGGCTGTTGGACTGGACAGGGCGTCAGCTGCGCGAGGGCAAATTTGGATGCATTCCATCTCACTTGGCACCTATCCTTTCACGGATTGGTTTGGACGGATCCGGTTGGTGCAATTTGGTGAAGCAGTTCAGCAAGTTGTTCAAGCGAGCCGCAGGGACGCCCCACCGCCTGGCCGAAGAAGCCCGACGTCGCGGCCAAGGCTGGATGCAAGCCCCTGGCAATCCGCTATCGGTCGCCGGTTAAAGCATTTTTGTTTTGGCTGGTGCCTGCTTTGGTCCAGTTGGTGCCCGAAACCATGGACGGCACAAGCTATCGGGGCGGTGCGACTCGCAATAGCATGGGCCGGTTGATTCCCATAGCTCTTCTGTTCGAATCGCATGAAGACGCGTGCGTAGGAAACGCAGATCTATCAACGTGACGCATTGGCTGGTGTCCGCCGGACCAAGTCTCCTCTCCAATGCGTTGACTGCGGCCACCGATCTGCTCCCTCTTCTCCCGCGGTATCAAAGACATCAAACGCTTAGAACGTCCGCTTGACTGAGAATCGCCGAAAAAGCGAATTGGTCGCATTGCGAAGCATGGCTGTCCTCCTTTCGAGCCACGAGCCAAAAGGGGACATCCAAAGATTAGCGGTCTGTGACTCAGCGGTATCAAATGTGGCTGTCTCCCTTTCGAGTTTGCAGCTAGATCCTTTTCATGTTTCATGGATCTTCGCTCGCCCTGCCCGCCCAGTGGAATAGCAGGGGCCCAGCGGAATAGTAGGGAGAGGTAGCGAGGGTGAGGGAACGACAAATAGGAAAATACGTCAGCCTCATACCCGAGCCATGGAGTGGAGAGGGCCACTCTCATGCTGACGATGGCGACAACCAAGCCCGCAGTCCAAGATCTGCGGCTGATGTAACGGTAGCATCGCCACAACAAACGAATAGGCTCTCAATGACGGTGCGATCGGAGTGGCCCACGCCGGCGAGAGATGTCTGCGAAGCAGTACACCCTCGGTTGCGGACACTCGTTAGGGCACTACGGAAGGTCTCACCGAACCGGGAAGTGAACCAAGCCGGTCAAGCCTGCGTCAACGATCGTTCCAAGCTGGCAGGCACCGGCCGGTTTGGTACTCAGCGAACAGGCGTGAAAATCCTGGCCACATTGGAGCCAACCAGAGCCCCGTGAGCTTGGGCATCGCTTTTTAGATTCGTCTAAGGGCTACCCACCGCTGCGTGAGTTTCAATATCTTCGAGCTCGGCCGATAGTAAACAGCAAGCCCATTACGACGAGGCCCATCGCGGAGGGTTCCGGGACAGCGCTCACGGCAATGTTGTCGACCAGCAACTCCTCTCCCGAAATCGTCAATGAGTTGATAGCGCCGTCCATTTGCAACATCCCATTAATACGAGTTCCCGAGGTGGCGATACTTACTCCATCGATCACCGTTCCGTCCAGCTCATCGAATCCCGCAACCAGAGGAGAGGTTACACCATTGATTCGCAGGAAGGCTGTTCCACCGAAATTGCCAAACTGGAAAGACGCCATATCGAGGGGAATGGGCAGCTGTAAGACTAACTCACGATCGGCTGCGGACTGCAACCCACGGCCTTGCCCGAAAAAGCCATTCGGAACTACCTGAGTGAGCGTATTCGCGGATGGACCGCCATTGACGACCAAGCTAAGCCCGCCCGAAGTAATCGTGCTGCCGACGGGAAAGGGCTGGAGCGGCGTCACGTCTTCGAAGGTCATAATCATGTCAGCGGCCGCCATCTTCGAGATGAGCGTCGTCCCGACAAAAAACACTGCAACGAATATGGCAGACCGCATTGAGCACCCGCATGCTGAAACCAATAGAGTTAAAAGATGCCTAACCGTCGATGCTAGACAACCGGTGCGGGCCGGTCAAGCACTTTGGCTGAAACCAGGCACCCAGCGGGCCCCTTCCACTAGGAGCTCGTTCGGTTAGTCGAGTTTCGCTCGATTCAACGAATTGCGAAGCGCGGCTGTCCCCTTATTTCCCTCGCTCGATTCAAAGAATTGCGAATCACGGCTGTCCCCTTTTCCTTCTTTCTCCGAAGCATGGCTGTACCCTTTCGGGCGCAGTGGTGAAGTGTGGCTGTCTCCTTTTGAAAACAGGGGGGCGATGGGTTAGGGATGGGGGGTGTCAGTTCGGGAGCGTTCGACGGACTTCAGTTCGGCCCGGAGATCGAGGCCGAGATCCAGTGCATTGAACTGCTGGGTGTCCGGTAGTCTCACTAGCCAGTCGTTGCAGACGTCGTAACTGATTTGAGCCCCGCGAATCTGGCACGCCAACACGTGGCCACCGACTTGCCGGTCGTCGGAGATGAAATGCCAGTGGAATCCAGGCACATTGATTCCGTGCACCCACGGCGGACAACGAATTCCGACAAGCGTGCCGCTGAGACCTTCGTGCGTCCAGACTCCCTGGCTCCTCGCAACCGCGGCCAGCGGCTGGTAAGGCGGCTCCTGACGCTTGACGCTACGAACCGTGACTGTCCCAAATTGCCCGTCGACCCGAATCGCAATGAAATCGTTCTGATGCCCAATCCTTTCGTCCAGAAGCTGATCCAGCTTGGCAAGACTCGCCACCGTGTCGCAGCGAAACTGGTCGTCGATCTGCAGCGAGGTCACCACAGCAAACGGCGTCGTGCGATGGGGCTCGACCTCGACTACGTTGCCATCACCTCCCACCCGATAAGCCGTGCCATCGAGAACAATCAACTCGCCATCGAGGTGGTCGAGCGTGCCCAGACCAAAGTCGCCGTAATCGAGCATCTCCTCTATCGAAATCACGCCATCGTACTGTCCAAGCATGAGTGCGTTGATCACCGAAATCTGAGTCATCCGATCGCGATTGACCGAAGACGCTGGGGCTACCGCCTTGCCGCCGGTCGGAACGCCAATCTCAACCGGTCTGCACGACATCGCACCAAACAACACAAGGCCACATAGCGCCCCGCGCCCCCACATTTTTCGTATTGTCTGAGTTCCCAATCCCTTGATCCTTTAAGCAGCGCTGTGGGAAACAACGGTCCGGTCTTTCCGGCGATCACCACGGCGGCGCGCGACGGCATACCCTTGGATATGCGACAGCCATTTCCTGCATAATGCTAAGTCGTTCGACTAAGAAGATATAACGAAACCTCAATCTTATCCGGTGTAGACGCGTTTGCCACCTCAGCGATATCCGTCAAACTTGCAGTTGCTCTTTTGCTATAATGGCAAGTCAAAAGGAACTCATCTGAGAATATTTCGAATGCCGATGAGTGAGAACTATCGTTGGATTCGCTCAGTGAGAACGGCTCGTTCTGAGGCGGATGGACTAGCAAACCAATACGAATGGTACTGATTGGGCTGTTGGTGACGGGACCACCGGGCAACTAGTAAAAAGGGGTGAACGATGAAAAACGTGAATCGCCGGAATCTAATGAAAACTGCCGGTGCGACCAGCGCTCTGCTGGCAATGACGCCGGTCGACACCTTGTCGAACATGGCTCGTGCGGCGGAAACGCAGGGGGATTCCGCGCCTATGCAACTTTACAAGAGTCTGAGTGATGAACAGAGGGCCAAAGTCTGTTTGCCCCGCGACCACAAGAGTCGCCAGTTCATTAGCAACTGGTGGTATGTCCACCCTGACCATCGTATCCACAACACGTTCAACCAGGATCAGCAAGAACTGATTCAAAACATATTCAACGACCTACACAGCCCAGAGCACCAGGCAGCCGTCAACAAACAGGTCAAGGTCGACCAATATGGCGACGCCAGAAACACACCATCCGTCGGTTTCTTTGGAACGCCCGAGGACGAGGACTTTGAGTTCATTTATACCGGACATCATGTTACTCGGCGGTGCAATGCCCACAGCGATCAGGGGCACGGTTTTGGGAACGCCCCCATCTTCTACGGACACTTCCCGAAGGATTTCAACGAAACGAAGGATCACCCGGGCAATCCGTATTGGTACCAGGGGCTGGTATTCAATGAGTTTGTGCAAGCCTTGGATAGCCGGCAGCAGGAAAAGGCCTTGGACTCCTCCAAGCCGCGTAGCGAAAAACCTAGCTTTGTGATCACGATGCGAGAGGAAAATTTGCCTGGGTTGAGTTGTGCCGAACTCAGCGAAGATCAGAAGGAATTGCTACTTGAGACCATGGGAAGAATGATGGCCATGTTCCGCGAAGACGATGTGGTAGCTACGCTTGATACGATTGAGAAGAAAAGCATGATCGATCAGCTTTACGTTTCCTACTACGGTGGAAAATACGATATTGGTTCGGATCGGGTTTGGGACACTTGGCAAATCGAAGGACCGAAAATGGTCTGGTACTTCCGTGGCCAGCCCCATATTCACAGCTACTTTCATTTGAAGGCCTGAATCGCAGCTAACTGGAAGCTCGGTCGATCTGAATCTCATTCCATCTATGGCGATCTTGTTTACGATTGGGGCGCCAACGGCAGCCCGTCCTAACGAAATTTTTTGCCTTCAGGCATCCTGGGCTCCCGTTGCGGACGCATTGGAACGCGCGCCTGCTGGGCCAACAGGGCAAGCGATTCAACTCGCTCTGGATACTTTGCGGCGAGGTCATTGCGTTCACCCCAATCGTCTGGGAGATGATACAGCTGCCACGGCTCATCCGTGCGATGCCGCAGAATCTTCCAGTCTCCTTTTCTCAGCGCCTGCATAAGCCCGCCGGGTGTCTGAGCTTGTTTACTCCAATTCCACAACGGCCATTCCCAGTAGTGCCATTCGTGCTGCTTTGCCGGAATGCCACCATCGAGTACGTCCACGAAGGACAGTCCAGTCACCGGCGCAGGAACATATTGGGATGCGCCGGCGATCTCTGCCAGAGTCGGCAGCACATCTTGATGGCTGACCACGAACTCGGTTTCCGTTCCGGGTTGGGTGTGCTGTGGCCAACGCACAAGGAAAGGAGTACGAATCCCACCTTCGTGCATGCTGCGTTTGTGGCCTTGCAGTTCTCCACCGGGATTAAGTGCCTCGATCACGTCCGCGTGTTCACTGCCGCCATTGTCGGAGGAAAACATAACCACAGTGTTGGCAGATACGTTTAACTCGTCCAGCAAATCCAACAGCTCGCCAAACTGGCGGTCGACCATCGTGATCATCGCGGCAAGCTTCTTTGTCTTCATGGTCCAAGGTTTGTCTTGATAAAGTCGTACCGCGGGATCCTCATTCGGCAGACGGTAGCCGCCATGGGGAGGACACCAGGGAGCGTAGCAGAAAAAAGGTTTACCCCGTTCAACTGCCTGCCGAATGAAAGCCTTGGTTTCGCTGACCGTTTGGTAGTGCGAATACCCTTGAGCCGTGTCGGGTTTTCGAGGGCTATTGGGTTCTTTCTGACCATTCCTAATCAAGTACTCCGGCCAGTAGGAATGAGCATGAATCTGGTGGTAGTAGCCGTGGAAAACATCGAAGCCTTGCCGTTCGGGGACACCGGTGGTATTCAGGTCGCCAAGGCCCCATTTCCCAAATCCGCCACAAACATACCCTTGGAGCCCGAGCACTTCGGCAAGAGTTACATCCTCGTCGAGCAGCGGAACGCCTCCCGTATTGAGCCGGACCGACGTGCGCCCCATGTGAATCCCGGTCATGAGGACACTGCGTGTCGGCGCGCACACCGTACAGCCAGCATATGCCTGGTTGAACTTCAACGCGTCTTTTGCGAACGAGTCCAACCGTGGTGTTTGCACGGCTTTCGATCCGTAGCAGCCCAGATCGGCCGGCCCCAGGTCATCAACCATTACCAGCAAGATATTGGGGTTCTCCGCTTGCAATCCGCCGGTCACCGTCGCCCAGGCCAATAGAATCAACGCAGGAATTTTTTTCATCGTCCCGACCTTTATCAGTTGTGACCCGGTGGTACGCTGCCGAGTCAACCAGTCACCCAAGCCGACGTGTTGCCGTTTCTAGTGCAAGCCCTAACACCCACATTGTCTGACCTGTCAACGTATTCAATGTGGACCCGCCACACGAAAGGTAAAAAATGCTCGAAGGGCGTGCTGTCATCCAACAGATTTACCAAGCGCTCAGACCACGAGGACAGTCCAATCGCCCAGCGTCGATACGTCTGCCGAATCGTGGCCGATGCCATATGCGATCTGCCATCCCTCGGCCACAGACACCTCCACCAACGACACGGCTTCGTACCAGGCTAACTGGAAGCCCCAGGCTTGCAAGGCCGCCATGCATCTGCCATGAGGTTCCGGACCGCGAGTTAGGCCAGAATTTCGTTTACAAGATGACCGTGGACATCGGTCAGGCGAAAGTCCCGTCCTTGGAATCGATAGGTGAGCCGTTGATGATCGAGGCCCAGTAGATGCAGCAGGGTGGCGTGCAAATCGTGCACGTGTACCCGGCCTTCCGTCGGTCCAAACCCGAATTCGTCGGTCGCGCCATGGAGGTACCCTGGTTTCAAGCCAGCACCTGCCATCCACATCGTAAATGCGTCGATATGGTGATCTCGACCGATGGTGGCTCGCACCTCTCCCATGGGAGTGCGTCCAAATTCACCTCCCCAAATCACCAGCGTATTCTCCAGCAAACCACGCTGTTTCAAGTCAAGCACCAAGGCGGCGGACGCGCGGTCTACTTCACGACATATTTTTTCCAGCGAGCCTTCTAGATTCGTATCGCCTCCATGATGATCCCAGTCGGTGTGGTAGAGCTGAACGAACCGAACGCCCCGTTCGACCATACGTCGCGCCAACAGGCAGTTTCGGGCAAATGAAGGTTCGTCGGGCAACGCACCAAAAGATCGCAAGGTGGCCTCGGTCTCATCTTCAAGACGCGTTAACTCCGGTGCCGACATTTGCATGGCAAACGCGGTTTCGCCGGCCAGAATGCGTGTCATGATTTCAGGATCGGCAACCTCTCCGAACCGCGCTTGATTCAAGGCTGAAACGGTACGGACAAAATCGCCTTGTTGCTCTCGATCAATTCCTGTGGGGTTTTGTAGATTCAGGATCGGACTCCCTTTGCCGCGGAAGGGCACTCCCTGAAAGCTGGTTGGCAAAAAGCCGCTAGACCATAGGGTACTGCCCCCTCGCGGACCGCGTGGCCCGGACTGCAATACGACAAACCCTGGTAAATCTTCGCTTTCACTGCCCAAGCCGTACGTAATCCAAGATCCGAGACTGGGGCGCCCCGGCGCTTGAAAGCCGCAATTCATGAACAACTTCGCAGGCCCGTGGTTAAAAACGTCCGTCGAAACGGCCCGTAGCCAGCAGACGTCATCGGCAATTTTTTGGTGATGAGGCAACAACTCACTTAGGTCCATGCCGCATTCACCGTAGCGCGCAAATTTTCTCTTGCTGCCGAGCAGCTTGGCGTCGGGTTTCAGGAATGCGAAGCGGCGCCCCTTCGTCATGCTTTCGGGCGGTGCTGCATTGTGATACTTCCGGAGCATCGGCTTGGGTTCAAAGAGTTCAAGCTGACTCGGTCCTCCCGCCATGAACAGAAAGATGACATTCTTGACCTTGCCCAGGAAGTGACCACCCCTGGGAGCCATGGTACGCTCGACGGACGGTGCGTCTGCCGATGCGCTGTTGCTTGCCAACATCTCTGCTAAAGCAATACTGCCCAGCCCCATGCTGGTTTGACGCAAGAAGTGTCGTCGTCGTATGGTCGAATCGAGTGGTCCAGGCACTCTGTTGTTCATTGTTTCTCAGTTTCTGGTTAGGAACTCGTCCGTATTGATCAGCACTCGAGCCAGGCTGGTCCATGCCGCCACGTCCGGCGACGGCTCTCCCGCGAACTGCCGGCAGGACTCTTCTGACTGAGCGAATCGCCGGCGTTCGCGCTGCCAAAAACCTCCTAGCACTTCCAATTCGATACTCCGTGGTTGTCGGGACAAACAACGCCGGAACATGGCTACCAACAACTCTTCGTGGTCACCAACTTCCGCGTCCTGGATGACGGCCCGCGCAAGCCCCAAGGCCAGTTCCACAAACATGGGATCGTTGGCCATCGTCAAAGATTGCAGTGGTGTGTTGGAACGAACCCGCGCCGTGCAGGTCGCGCTGAATTCGGGCGCGTCAAATGTCGTCAGCAGTGGGTAGGGAGCACTGCGGTAGACCATCGTGTACAACGTGCGTCGGTAGCGATTGGAGCCTTGTTCAGTTGGCCAGTTCTTCTTCCGCTGTGTGAAATCGAATACTCCGTCCGGTTGAGGAGGGTAGACGCTGGGGCCTCCAAGCTTACCAGTCAGTAGGCCGGCCGCCGAGAGCGCCTGATCGCGGACGATCTCCGCCTCCACGCGAAAACGGGATTGCCGCGCCAGCCAATAGTTACCTGGATCTTTTTTTAGCATTTCGGCGGTAACCTCACTGCTCTGACGGTAGGTCGCCGAATGAACGATCAGGCGATGCAGCTGCTTGAGGGACCAACCACTCTCGATGAATTCCATGGACAACCAGTCCAACAGTTCGGGATGACTTGGCGGGCTTCCCTGATAACCAAAATCGTTATCGGTCTCGACCAGGCCGCGCCCAAAGTATTTGGCCCAAACTCGATTGACGGTGACCCGCGCTGTCAGCGGGTTGTCGCGAGAAACAAGCCAACGTGCCAAATCGAGACGATTTTCGAACGTTTTCGATGTTTCATCCGCTAGCAGTACGGCGGGGAGACCGGGCGTGAGCCGCCCTTCATCTACGGCGGGATCGAGAAAGTCTCCACGAATCAGACGGTACGTGTCCGGAGGCGACTGCAGCTCGTTGATCACCATCTGCGTCACCCCAGTTCCTCCGCCGGGGAGTTGCGTTTGGATCTCGGAGACTCGCGTTCGCAGGTCAGCTGCCTCTGCGATGGCATCAGACAGACCGCTGGACGTCTCAGGCGGGATGCTCGAAAAATCGATGGCGAATCGTCCTAGCTGATAGTCTTCGTGCAGCTGGTGTCTGAGTACGAGTGTGACCGGCCGGTCTCGCAGCGATATCGGCTTCGGCAGGATAAAAACCGCCGAGTGCTCGCTATTCATGCTGGCTCCACGCCTTCGTTGCTCGTCATCCACATTGATGGCCCATCCGGTATCGGCCCGGTCATCGATTGCGTCGAGAACCGGATAGCCCGGCTGGCTGTGATCCGCCCAAGCGGCAGAAAAACGTACCGGCTCGCCATCGACTTCTAGTGCAGCATCGGTCAGAACGAGATTGCCGTTTGTCGCTAAGCCGGGACCGTTGCGGGGCAAACGCTGGTCGGTCAGCAATCGCAGGCGAACCGCCGTCAGCTGCCCAGTGGAACAACCAAACGTCACCAGGTAAGAGTCGTCTTTTACCGTGTCGCGGCCAGCCAGTAGCGAACCATCCTCTTGCAACTGGAGCGGAGTACCGCCTTCGGTCTCATAGGAAGCCAGTTCCGGAGCCTGCCAATTCCACGGTACGGTCTCCAACATCGAGCTTTCAGCGATCAGCGGTTCGAGTTCCTGCAGCCGCCGGCGCGCTGCCCGCAATTCGTCTTGCATCGCGGCTCGCTCTCGACTCCAACCGAACAATTCATCTTCAGTCACTTCCACCGTCGGGCCGGTATTGTTCGCATCCGCGGCTCCATTGAAGAATGCGTAGAACTGGTAGTACTCTCGATGACTAAGCGGATCAAACTTATGGGAATGGCATTGGGCGCAGCCGACGGTCAGTCCGAGCCAGACGGCCCCG
>JANQJJ010000315.1 GCA_028281725.1 Pirellulaceae bacterium
TTGAACCCGGCGATGTTGGCTCCGTCAACGTAGTTGACCCGACCGTTGCTTTCGCCGTGTTCCACGCAACGGCGATGGATATCGGACATGATCTTCTGCAACCGCTCGTCGACTTCCTCTCGCAACCAACTAATGCGCATCGCGTTTTGACTTTGCTCCAGTCCACTGACCGCGACCCCTCCAGCGTTAGACGCCTTACCTGGAGCGTGAAGTACCTTGCTTTTTTGGAACAGATGGAACGCCGCAGCAGTTGTAGGCATGTTCGCGCCTTCGCAAACCGCCAGCACACCATTTTCAATGAGCGACCTCGCCCCAGCTTCTTCCAGTTCGTTCTGAGTCGCGCAAGGCATCGCGATGTCACACTTCACTCCCCATGGACGCGCGTCGCGGTGGAATTCAACTCCGTCAAACTTGTCGGCTACTTCCGAGATTCGACCTCGCCGGTTTTCCTTGAGGTCCTGGATGTACTCCAACTGTTCTTCGTCGAGACCGTTTTTGAAATGCACAAACCCGCCTGAGTCACTGAGTGTTACGACTTTCGCTCCCTTCTGAATGGCTTTCTCCGCCGCGTACAGAGCCACGTTGCCACTGCCGCTGATGGCGACAGTCTTACCATCGATTCTCTCGCCATGCTGGTGTAACATGTGCTCGCAGAAGTAGACGCAGCCATAGCCGGTAGCCTCGGTGCGAACCGCGCTACCGCCGAATGAGCAGCCCTTTCCGGTCAGCACTCCCGACCAGCGATTCTCCAGCCGCATGTATTGCCCGAACATGTAGCTGATCTCACGGGAGCCAACGCCGATGTCGCCTGCCGGTACGTCGACGTCTTCGCCAATATGCCGATGAAGCTCCATCATCAAAGACTGGCAGAAACGCATCACCTCCCGGTCGCTCTTCCCTTTCGGATTGAAGTTGGAGCCTCCCTTTGCTCCGCCCATCGGCAGCCCGGTCAAACTGTTCTTGAAAATCTGCTCAAAGCCAAGGAACTTCAAAACGCTTTGCGTGACCGTGGGATGAAACCTCAATCCACCTTTGTACGGTCCGAGCGAATGATTGAACTGAACTCGCCACGCTCGATTCGCTCTGACGTCACCGTCATCGGTTTGCCACGTGACGCGGAAAGTGACGATGCGATCCGGCTCGGTGACACGTTCCAAAATTTGCGCCTTCCGATACTCTTCGTGATCCAGATACCAGGGCATCACCGACGCCGCGACCTCCTCCACCGCTTGCTGGAATTCTTCTTCGTGCGGATTTCTCTTTTTCAAACCCTCCATGAAGTGGTCGAGTTCTTTCATGTGCTTTCCATTCGTTCGAGTGAGTCTGGCTAGGAAGTAGCTCTTTTTCAGAAAGAGAAGATCGATATCGTGGTTCAGCTTGTAGGGTATGCTGCCGCTTCATATCGGTAAGCTTAGCACATAACTCGTTTCGCTTCGGGCGGGCTATCGTCTTTCGGGGGCCGCCTTGGAGTCTTGTACGATCTTGCTCCCTGCGTGACGTAGCACGCCGAAAGGGTACTCATCGCGGTGCGGACGCAAAAAACCGCAAGTACACGAACCCGCCGACGGCCGCCAAAACGGACGCCATCATCACGGCAAGTTTCGCAGCACGGAGTTGGTCGGCGGAATGAAACGCTTCATTGGCAATGAAGATGGACATCGTGAACCCAATACCGCATAAGCACCCAACTCCCAATACCTGCGACCAACTTGCGTCATCCGGTTTCTTGCCCCACCCCAGTTTGTCGACTGCCCAAGTTCCGAGCAAAATCCCAAGAGGTTTTCCAACGACAAGCCCTAGAGCGACTCCCAGCGTCAAACGATCTGTCAGAGAGAGGCTGTCCAGCGAAATCGCAATCCCTGCATTGGAAAGGGCGAAGACGGGTAGGACGAGATAAGCGGACCAGGGCTGAAGGGCGTGTTCTAGTCGTTCGGCCGGCGGATTGAGACGCTCGTCGAAGGCTCTCACTCTTTGAGCAAGCCGTTGCCGTTCCAAGTCATCCTCGTTTTCGTCCGCTTCAACTCTCCTGATCGCTTGTTGAATGTTGATGGCACCTTGAGCAAGCATTGGCAGCAAGGCCGCTTTGCGTCGTGTTGGAATCATCGCTGCCAGCATCACTCCAGCCAAAGTTGCGTGTAGTCCGCTGAAGTAGACGGCCGCCCAGAGCAGAATTCCAAATAGTAGGTAGGGCCAAAGGACATAGACTCTTGCTCGGTTCAGTCCCAGTAAAATCAGGAGCAGCACGCCGGCCGCGCCGATTGCAGCCCATGAAATTCCGTGGTTGTAGGCGATTGCCAGTACAAGGATCGCTCCGAGATCATCGGCGATCGCCAATGCGGTGGCGAAGGCTTTCATACTGTTGGGAACTCGTGAGCCCAACAGAGCGAGCACGCCAAGTGTGAACGCGATGTCCGTTGCCATCGGCACTCCCCAGCCGCCCCTGTTTTCCGTGCCGAAATTGAACAGAAGATAGATTCCCGACGGTACGATCATTCCACCGACTGCTGCCGCCACCGGGAGCAGAGCCCGCTTCGGATCAGCCAGCTCGCCTGTCATGATTTCGCGTTTGAGTTCAAGC
>JANQJJ010000331.1 GCA_028281725.1 Pirellulaceae bacterium
ACGATCAAGTATGTCGACTCGCTACCGACGATGGAACTGAATCCAGTGGGCCGCTGGCTCATGAGTCTGGATGACGGCCCCGTATGCGAATTCAAACAGATTAGCTGCTTTATCACCGCAAAGTTTGCCGGCAACTTTATTGCGTTGGCCGTTATCGAACTCCTGTCGAGTTGGAAACGCTATATCGCCAGTTCCGTGGCCTTCGCGGTAGCCGCCTGCCAGATCCTACTGCTGTATCTGCTGGTCTTCTTCGACTGACTTGCGGTCATCGAGTTCCCTCCCGAGCAGGTGCCGAACGAGAAAGCTGCGGCGACGACGACTTGCGTACGGAGTTTCGGCAGCGCCATGGCCGGTGCCCGGCATCATTAGGAAATCAAAGTCTTTGTTGGCTTTGACCAGCGCGTTGACAACTTGCAGCGTAGACGCAGGATCCACGTTGCGATCCAACTCTCCAACAATCAGCATCAACTTGCCCTGGAGCCGATGAGCGTGTTCCACGTTGGACGACTTCCGATAGGACTCGTCCACGGGCCATCCCATCCAAGCTTCATTCCACCAAATTTTATCCATCCGGTTGTCATGGCAACCGCAATCGGCAACCGCCACGTCATAAAAATCGTGATGATCAATCAGAGCTCGCATCGCGTTCTGGCCGCCGGCAGACCCTCCAAAGATCCCCACTCGCTCCACGTCCATTTCCGGGTATCTGGCTGCTGCCGACTGGATCCACGCAATTCGATCCGGGAAGCCCGCATCGGCCAGATTCTTCCAGCACACGTCGTGAAATTTCTTACCGCGGTTGGAAGTCCCCATGCCATCGATGCGTACGACAATGAACCCCAGATCGGCCAATTCGTGCTCCTGCTTCAGCAAGCTGAATCGTGTGGGTACATGCGACGAATGCGGCCCGGCGTAGATCTTCTCGACAATCGGATAGGTTTTACCTGGCTGCATATTCGTCGGGCGGACAATGATTCCATAGATATCGGTTTCGCCATCACGTCCTTTGGCACTCAGCCGCTCAGGCACGGACCAGCCACTGCTTAACAGATCTTGCCAGTCGGCCTGTTCCAGTTCACATGCAATCCGTCCGTCGTCGGCATGCCTCAGGACGGACACCTCGGGTTGGTCGACCCGCGAATAGCGATCGACAAACCATTCGCGTTCAGGAGAGAACTCCCAACGATGATCTCCGTCGCCCTCGGTCAGTAGGACGAAATTACCTCCATCAAAATCGGCCCGGCAAAGATGCTGGTAGTACGGGTTCTGCCCGTCAACAAGCCCACTAGCCGAAAACCAAATCTGCTGCTTTTCCTCGTCGACATACTCGACGCTTCTGACCACCCAATCGCCCTCAGTGACCGCATTCAAAAGCTCTCCGGTTGCCGCATCAAATCGATAGAGGTGGTTGAATCCACTGCGTTCGCTCATCCAAAGAAGTTGTCGATCCTCGTTAATCAACTTCAGGTAGGTCTTGTGCGCATAGTCAATGAATGTCTCGCTCTGCTCTTCCACGATCGTCGACACCTGGCCACTGGCCGGATCGATCGACAACACCCGCATGACTTGATGGCCGCGTTGGTTATAAAGGCAAAGTAAGCGCTCCGGATCACTGAGCCAATGCAATTGGGATAGGTTCCAAGGATTGGAAAATAGTTCGTCGGAAACCTCTAGCTGCTGTCGCGTTCCCAAGTCAAACAGTCGAATTCGTGGACGATCGATCTGATCTCCCGGCTTGGTGTAGTCGATCGAGTGCAGTTGCGGCTGAAGTCGATTTTTGGGACTCGACTCGATCAAATGAACTTGCCGTGTTTCTGCCACCACTTCCTGGATAGCCGCTAGATACTTCCCGCTGGGTGATTCCAGCAGCGGACTTCGAAACCGGTCCTCGGCTGTCCCCCCGTAGCTCAACTGAGTCGCCTGATCGGCATTGGCACCGGCCAGCCAAACATTGTGATCTCGAATCGAAGCACCCGCGCTGTCACGACCTCCCCGCTTGGCGCTAGAATCCTGTTTCCGCTGGAACGCCCGGTAGGCTTCGACTAGCTCGTCGTCAATTTCGATCTCTAGAGGGCTGGCCGGCGCACTGATCCGAACGAGTTCCTTCCCTTGCGGATTGCGAACACTCCACAAGTGGTGCTCAAAGGTGTGTTGGCTGTGACTGGCACTCGAATCGATGGTCGCATATCCGATTTCCGAACCGTCTGTGGATAGCCAGACACAGGTGACGGGTACGTCGAGTTGGTTGTTGAAATCAATGCTCGTTTCTACGCCGCCACCACGCGACCGACGACTGAGCGTCAGCCAGCCGTCTGTCGCCACATTGTCCGCGACGACCGGCGACAACGCATATCCGCGGGAGCAACGCCAGGCTTTTCCCGCAAACCGAAACTCGAATGCGTCTTCACCGATCAGCCGAAGGGACCGCACGCGATCCAGGTCCGCCTCAGAGACCGCAGTCTCCAGCACTTGCCCCAAAGCGTTAGCCAATGGGCCTGCCTCAAAGACGCGTGACTTGACACCCGTCTGTAAATCAACCTGGAGGTACTCTATCTTGCCGTCGCTGGCGTTCACGGAATACCACATCCGCGCCCCGTCTTCCGTCCAGTGGATCGACAATTGATCGCGCGAAACCCGGGCAGGGCTGGCCCCCGAACGCTGCCCCCAGACGGGCACCTGTGGACCGCTCAGCCCAAGGGCGAGGACCATACCAATCATCAAATAGCCGCGCATACGGAAACTCACCCTCTGCGAGAAACGAAAACGGAGTTGGTTTGACGCCTACTCGATCGGCAACCGCTCCATGAGATATCCCAGACAATCCTGACGGATAATGTCGACGTTGCGTGTAAACATCGACGGCATCGCGGCCCGTCCCAACAGGAGTCTTTGGCTCGAGCAGGTCAGATATTGGTCTGTCACGTCGCGTCCATGCTCATCGCTAACGAGAAAGCACTCTTCCAAACCTCCGCTAAGCGTGCCTAGGTTCTCACCGGCGGCCAACTCGACAAAATTTAACGAATCCAGATCATCGCGCAAAACGACATCCGTACCCGGCGCAAAGCCCAGCGAACAATGCTCGCGGACTCTTATGCGAGCCACCGTGTGAAAAATCTGGACATGACGCTGCGGTTGCCGATGGCGAGGGAATTCATCCAGCTCCAGACAATCGGCGATCAACTGCGCGGCTCGCTCAACACCGGCTTCGTCTCCAACCTGACCACATTCCAAGGTAACCGCCGGACAATGCGGAGAAAATGCCTGTGTCTGCACTCCGCGCGGACGGATGAAGTAGACGATCGTTTCGCTGAACATGGAGGCCAGATAGATGTGCTCGGTCGACGGCACGCAGATACAGCCGTAAAGTGGATTACGGCCCGTGTTGTTATGGATGTCGACACTGACAAACACTCCTCGCTCAAGCACTCGCTCGGTTACCGTCTCGAGCAACTCGTGAGTCGGCGAGCGCGGCAACTCCGAACCGGGCCAGGCGCGGTTGAAATCAACTTGCCCCGGCAGGTAGCGCACGCCCGCCGTACAGGAGTCGACGTTCCCCACAAATAACGACAGATTTCGCGGCAGCGGTGCATCCTGGTATCGCCTTAACAAGTCCTGCACGGCGAGCAGGCCGGACCCCTCGTTGCCGTGTAGCAGAATGCTGACAAATGCGGCCGGTTGGCGGCGGCCGGCCAAATGAATGAGCGTTGGGCGCGGCAGGATACGAGCAATCTCTCCGACGCTCACGTCTAAAAATCCGTCCGGCAAGTAGTTTAATTCATCGAACATGATTCAGCAGCCAACACCCGTCT
Source organism: Pirellulaceae bacterium (assembly GCA_028281725.1). GTDB lineage: Bacteria > Planctomycetota > Planctomycetia > Pirellulales > Pirellulaceae > Aureliella. Next base: position 3,810 of record JANQJJ010000331.1, read on the forward strand.
ATCACCTGGATACTTGTCTTCTCTAATTGGATACTCAGCTCTAATTGGAAACCTGGCAGATACCCTTTGAAGGGCCAGACACCAATTTTCTATCCGAGCCGGCCATCAGGGCAACCGGCCCATTAGAACGTGTTTTCGCATCGCCGCGGGAAACCACCGTTCTGTTTTTCTGGCAATCATCGCTTTTGTGGCAATCATCACGGCGGAGCGTGATGGCCTCTTGGGAGAGGCGACCGAGGTATCTCGCATGATGCTTAATCCCACGCATGCACGGGATTCCCCGTCCGTTGATTGTCTTCGTAGCAAAATAGCAACTTTTTCAGATCTCCATCATAGTCGGCGAATTTCTGCCTTTGCCAACTCGCGCCATTTTGCCTGGTGCGAAGCCGCGCGGAAAGGACCTCGCTACAGGCCAGCACGTGACTGGAGGGAATACCCAGGTCATGCATTGCCTCAGTGGCCTTAGGCAGAATGTCGTGCTCCAACAGGTCAGCCAGCGGGTAAACGCGGCCACCGAACCAAGTCACTTCAGCAGAGTAACCCAACCGGGCCGCTTCATAAAAATTCTTCCTCGCCAAGTCGAAACTCAGGATCTCTTCGGGAGCGGTTGTCAACGTCGCGAGGTAATGGGCCAGGCCGAGATACAGCGCGACGTCGGCAAACAGGTCGACAATACTGGGGCTGGCAGACATCGGACGGTGCTCGATCCGCAAATGCGGTCGACCATCGGGTTCAAAGCCGATCAGCGGACGGTTCCAGTTCCAAATCGTGCCGTTGTGCATCCGTACGTAGGGCATGAGTGCGGGCGCTTCGTCGAACTCCGCCGGCAGCAGAATGCGGTGGTTGGTCAGGTTGCCTTCAAACAACTCCAGCAGTGAATCCTGGACATAGCCATTGCCAAAAGAAACTCGGGGTTCCGGTCCCGCCGTGTCGACCGCCTGCTCAAAAACGGTGATGCGAGTATCGTCCCAAAGCCGCTTACCAAACAGCAGTGGTGCGTTGGCCGCCATGGCAACGGTAAACGCAGAAGCAATGACCGACGCGTTGTAGTAGCGAACCGACAACTCCAGTGGGACCTTGAGATGAACCTGAATCGATGTGGCTGCGGACTCGAGCATCAAGTCCTGATGCAAGCTATGTAGCGAGTCCTGCCCGTCAATGGCTAACGACAGAGGCTTGCCGCCACGCAACCGAAGCACTTGTTCATTCAGCGCCGCGTATCGCTGCATCGGCGACATATTCTCCAGACAGAGCATCGAATTGGTCACCGTCGGAAGAATTCCGATCGACAAGATCCGATGTTCCAAGCGTTTGGCCACTTCGCAGCAGCGTGACCAAGTGGATTCCAGTTCCGATTGCATATCGCGCAGTCCATCACCCTCGATATACTGCGGCGATACGTTGACTTCGAAATTGAACTTCGAAAGTTCCGGGACAACCCACTTTCGATCCAGTGTTGTCAGGAAAAGGCTGTTGTCGGGAACGGGTAGACCGTCTGCTCCAATCAACCAAGCCTCGAGCTCGAGACCGCACTGCAATCGATCATCGCAGAACTTCTTGCCTTCGAACCAACTTCGCAGCAGCACCATTTCAGATTCCAGGCGCTCTGCGAACCGGTCAAAATGCTCGGTCCGGAACTTATCAGTCGAAATCTCTTGCCCCACGCTCCAACGCTCCGCAAGCCATCCCAGTCTCTTCTCGTGTTCGCAAATCGTGCTCGGTCGATCGCGATGCTCGTGGTCCGCCTAGCCAGAGCAAATCATGCAACGCTCAATTCAGAGTTAGTAGTCTAGCGAAGTACCTTCAAGAATACTTTCCACTGGGCATCGCTGCGGGAAATAACTCCCCTGTTTTTCTGGCAATCATCAGGCAAGGGCGGTATGCCGCGTACGCGCGTCTGCGAGCCGGTGGGGCGTGGCCCCTTCGCGCTCGCTTTCTGATCGCCGACCGCTCCCGAGGGTCGGTGCGTCAGAGCCCGCCTCAAACCACGAGCGCTGCCGATGGTCACTGATTCGAAAGCTCCGGGGGTGACACGCTCGCCTCGGCATAAGACTCTTCGGTTTCCCAAATTCGAACGCTTGTCGCCCGCGCACCCGTACCGTCAAGGACCTTCGGACACATCTCTTCGAGCAGATATCGCGCCATATTTTCCGCAGTCGGATTGTAGGGCATTTTGAATAGGCGAGTTGGACGAACCAGTTCTAGCGCCTGGATGGCGTTTTCATCCCCTTCAAAAACCAGAAAGCTGTGGTCCCAATTCTCATCGATCCATCCCTTGGTCCTGGCTTTCAAGTCCGCGAAGTCGAGAACTCGCCCCACAGAATCCACCTCGTCACCGGTGACAAAGAAATCAGCAACATAATTGTGCCCATGAAAATGTTCGCACTTTCCCCCGTGCTCGAACAGTCGATGTCCCGCACAGAACTTGATGCGACGCATGATGGTAAGGCTCATTGAAGTCCGACTCCTGATATTGCGCTGTTGCGCTACCCTTCGACTAGGGTCCTATGATTTTAGTTTGGGGTTACTTCGATGCCGATCCGCATCACGCTGGGTCTTTTTGCTTAAGTTTGCCCGTAGTGCGTCACTCAGATCAACGCCCGTTTGATTGGCCAGGCAGATCAGCACAAACAATACGTCAGCCAACTCATCGTCGAGCGAGCCGCCGGTGTCTGAATCCTTGAAACTCTGGTCCCCGTAGGTCCGCGAGACGATCCGCGCCAACTCGCCAACTTCCTCCATCAGTTGAGCGAGATTGGTCAGCTCAGAAAAGTAGCGCACTCCCACGTCTTGGATCCACTGGTCCACCACCTGCTGCGCGTCTCTGAGCGTGATCGAATCTTCGTGTTTCAGCTGACTCACGAATGGATTCCCCCCTTAACCGTCCGCCGATTTTCCTGAGTCGCCGGCCGCTACGTGGCAACGTCTTACGTCGACCAGCGTTCCGCGTCGGCAGCGCATCCGTGGTGCAGCATGCTACGACCGCACAGCGCTGAGCGACCATGGCTGGCAGCGAGGATGACCGATGAACGCAAAATCAGCAACGGGGGTTCAAGCTATCCCCACCGATAAACGTCCAAACCCCGCTGTCGGCGCACAAAGATCTGGCTGCCCGCAACCGCCACGTGCCCCCAGCTGGGATCTTCAGAAAGCTGCTTCCGGTCGAGCAGCGAGAACTCTTCCGTGTTCGGCTCGATTAGCAACAGCTCACCCGACTCATCGAGCGCCACGATACTTTTACCATTGGTAATCATGCTCCAGTACTTGCCGAAGGGCGTCGTTCGCCACTTCTCGGTTCCGCTACGGAGGTCAAGACAACTCAGGCGGTTATTCTTCAGATGCATGAAAATGTGGTCCCCAACGACCACCGGCGAGGACATATACGCCTCGGCCTTATTCTCCCAAGCCACCTCCGTAGTCCACCCCCCAGCGGCCGCCTTCGGCAGGATGAGCTGCGCTTTGCCACCGTATGCACTGGTGAATACGTGGTCGTTCCAGACGACGGGGGTCAAGATATTCATGCCCCGAAATGCTGCGATGTCTCTTTGCCAAAGCGGCTTTCCCGATTCAAGATCGACCCCCGCCAAAGTCGTACGTGTTTGCACCACCAACTGGCGGACGCCATGAATCGTAGCGATCACCGGAGACGAAAAAGCCCCTCCTGACGTTCCGCCACGATCCTTGAGCACTTCCCAGCCGAGTTCGCCGTCAGCCAGGTTGATCTTGCGCACGCCACCTCCAGCCTGCACATAGACGTCTCCTCCGTCAATCAGCGGCGAGCATACCAGGCCGAATGCCGGCAGACGTGCGCCATGATCTTTAACGAAGTCAGCTCTCCAGACTTCCTTTCCATCGGACGCGTCGAAGCAGGCGACTACGTCGCGCATTCCACAAACGACGATGTGTTTGCCGTCGGTTGCCGGCGTGGCACGTATCCAGTCCCCATTGGCCTTAGCGAAGAAAGGCACACTCATCGCTCCAGCCCACCGCGACTTCCAGAGCTGATCCCCCGTGGCTGTATCGAGTGCTATGAGCGACTCGTCTCGCTGCTCAATCGTTTCCGTCGTGTACACTCGCCCTTTGGACACGATGGGTCCGCTGTAGCTGTCTGCCAGCTCGATGGACCACTGCTGCCGTAGGGCAGAAAAATCCCTAGGCCACTGCGCGTCGTCGCAATGTCCATCTCGATTCGCACCTCGCCACGAAGGCCAGTCTGCGGCCGGCAGTCGCCTGCAGGCGGCACTAACCAATGCACCGCCTGTGGTGGCTGCGGACAGTTTCAACATCTCGCGACGGCTTTTGAGTCTCACGACGGTTTTCCTTAATGCAGATAAAGCGAAGACAGGTCGGAATCCCAGTTGAGCGTCGGCTCAATTGGCTCAATTAGTTATTGGATACGTCGATCGAATGGCGTCGGCCGTGCATCGCGGTAGCAAATGACGCAAGCTGCTGCATGTTGTCGCAGTGCCCCGTGTACTTCAACTTCGGTCGCAAGCGGTCGGTCAAAGCACGACCACCCAAGACAACAGTCAGGTCTTGGGGAATCGTCGCGCGAAATGCCCGGTACTGCTCGACAAAATCAACCGGATCTTTCAAATGGGACACACTCAGCCACAACATCCTCGGCTGATGCTCCGCAACGGCGGCGGCAATGGTCGAAAGCGGTAGATTGGATCCCAGATTCATCGCTCGCCAGCTGCACTCCCTGACAACCAATTCCGCTAACTGAGTTGGAATGCTGTAGTAATCGCCCTCGGGCGTACCTCCCATAGCCAACGGGGCATTGTCAGGTACTTCCGGCAACAACCTGCGAAACTCATGCAGGACTCGCGAACAAACTTCACAGCCACGTCTCTCCTGGTAGACTTCAATGTCGCCACAGTCCCATTGGTCACCCAACTGGTGGAATGTCTCCGCGATAAACTCATCAGCCAGCAGCGCGAAACTCTCCGTGCGGGCGTAGAATTCGACAACGGCTTCGCGACAAGCCCGCTCGTCGCCGGCGACGAGCGCGTCAGTAAATCGTCTTTTAAGATCCTCGAGCGATCTCTCGGAAACAGAGTGTCCGTGACGCGTGCTGCTGCCAAGCGGCACCACAATTTGTCGATTGGTTTGATTGAGGAAGTGCATGAATCCCGAAAGCGGAATGCGCCGATGGCCACCAACCGTCCTGACCGTGGGTATGACCCCTTGATTGCACCAACGCTTGACTGATGACTCAGAAACACTGAGTGCTTCCGCGACCTGTCTGGTCGTGAGATGCTCCTCCACGCTTGTCTCCATAGACGAGATTGCCTTTACCTCTACAGATGGGTTTTAAATCCGTTTTCCTGGGGTTTGGCCAGTATAGATGGACTGTCTACCCCTACCGCCGATCGGTCCCTCTGGGGGTTTTCTGCAACATATCTGACTATTTCTGCGGCTTGCCGCCGGATGGCTTGCATTCTTCGGGAAACCCCTGTAGAACGGAATGAACGTTTTGGACGATTTGAACGGTTCCAAGGCGTTTGCTTTCAGCGTTTCCTTCGCGTAATCCCTGAAGCCGAGGTATTAAGATGGTTCCAAGTCAAGCCAAACGTCAAAAGAAGGGCTCTCCGAGCCGCCCGCGCAACCGTGCGTCGAGTTCCTCCAAGAAGCGTACTTTTCGCAGAAGCGCTCTGGAATCAGATTTTCTGAAGTACTGTCAACTGCGGACGGATACCAACGCCGACCAACCGATTTCACCGCAAGACTTTCTCCAGCTGAGCCGCGACGCGTCCGACTTCATCAACAGTTCCGACTTCTCTTCCCGCGGTGCTGAATCGGAAATCCTTGGTGACTGCTTTCTCAGCAACTGTGCCCCTGAAACGACGCGAAAACCTGCCAAGCCGCTCAATCTGCCCTCTCATCTGGCGGGTTTGTGTGAAGACCGACTGCTAGCACCTGACCAGGAACGAAAATTATTTCAGAGGATGAACTATCTGAGATATCGAGCCAGCCGGATTCTGGAAAACCTCAGCTACGAAACCGCGGATCAGTGGGACATTGAGAGAGTTCGAGGTCTGTTGCAAGCAGCAAATTGGTATCGGGATTGCATCGTCAAGGCGAATGTTCGTCTGGTCATTTCGATTGTCAAGAAGTTTGTTAATATTCAGTGCGGGTTCGATGACCTGCTCAGCGATGGAATCATGGGATTGATCCGCTCGGTCGATCGATTCGATTACCAGCTCGGCTTCCGGTTCAGTACGTACGCAACGCAGGTGGTCCGCAGAAATTCCTACCGCTTTGTGATGGATCGTCAGGACGAGCGGCTCAAGGTGACCAACAGCATTAGCGACCACGGTCTGGATCTGGCCGAAGATCAAGACCCCTCGACCATGAGTGAGCATCGTTGGAACGCACTGCGCGATCACATGAACGGCCTACTAGACAGGCTGGACAGACGTGAGAAACTCATTATTCGTGCCCGTTTTTCGCTGGGTAGTCATCGTCGCGTTCAAACTTTGCAGCGTCTAGCAGACAGGCTGGGCATTTCGAAAGAACGCGTTCGACAATTGGAGAAACGTGCGATGGAGAAGCTGCACAACATGGCGATTACCAATCCGCCGGAAATCGTTGAGGTAGACTACTAGCGCATGACCGAGCCAGAGCAGAAGATTGCAGTCAGCGGCGCCAGTGGCTTGATCGGCGCTTCCCTGTGCTCCTCGCTACAGCGGTCCGGGCACCGAGTTCAGCGGCTCATTCGCGACACAAGTCAAAACCAAACGGGCCAGGCTGCCCGGCAGCCAGAAGAAAGTGCTCCTGAAGTTCGGGATATCCCCTGGGAACCACTCGTCGGCGTGACTCGTCCCGACGACCTCGGCGGTCTCGACGCAATTGTCCACCTGGCCGGACGCAGCATCGCGTCAGCTCGCTGGACCACGGCGGAAAAAGAAAGAATCCGCGACTCGCGCGTCGAGGCGACTTCCAAGTTGGTCGCGCAGATTGCCGCCTTGGAAAACCCACCCCAAGTGTTCATTTCTGCCTCCGCGACCGGCATCTACGGCGACTGCGGCAGCCAAATTGTGGATGAATCGAGCGCCCTTGGCAGCGATTTTCTAGCGTCCGTAGCACAGCAATGGGAGTCGGTTTGCGACCCCCTTGTCAGCCGAGGCGTGCGAGTCATCCACCTCAGGTTCGGAATCGTGCTCACGAAATCCGGAGGAGCCCTCGGCAAGATGCTTCCGTTGTTCCGCGGAATGCTTGGTGGCCGACTGGGCAGTGGCAAGCAGTACTGGAGTTGGGTTGCCCTGGAGGACTGTATTGGTGCAATCCGTTACCTGCTCGAGAGCTCCGGTGCGCAGGGAAGCTATAACATTGTCTCGCCCAATCCCGTGACCAACAGCCAGTTTACCGCAGATCTCGCCGCTGCCCTGGCCAGACCGGCCGTCCTGCCAGCTCCCCGCTTTGCCCTCCGACTAGCTTTGGGGGAAATGGCCGACGCTCTGTTGCTCAGCAGTTGTCGAGCCATCCCCGGCCGCCTGGAGCAAGAGGGCTTCGAATTCCAGTTTCCGGACCTACGATCTTTCTTACGTCAGGAGTTGGCCTAGCGCCTGCTCCGTTTGTCCCCCGCTTCAAGAAACTGCTCAAGAAGCCGTGCCGGCGATGCGACACGGCTTCCAAGTCGCCCTGGGCGATATCCAGAGCCGAGAGTCTTACGCTTTCATCATCTGGCGGCGAACTTTGACCAGCAGCTTCTTGGTGGCCATGATGCCTGCGTACTCGTCTAATTTTTTACCTTCGTATTCGATGCCGACCCACCCATCGTATCCGGCGTCGGTCACGATCTTCATCATTTTGGCGTAGTCGGTGTGCGTCTCGTTGCCTTTTTCGTCAAAATCGTGGCTCTTGGCACTGACCGCTTTCGCGTAGGGCATGGTTTCCGCCACCCCCTGGTATCGATCGTAATCATGGAAGTTGCCAAAATCCGGTAGTGTGCCGCAGTTGTCTAGTCCTACCGACGCGATAGTTTCCGCTAGCCACTTGCCGTTTGAGCTAAGACCACCGTGATTCTCTACAATCACGTTGATCTTGTGATCAGCTGCAAACTCACTGACACGTCGCAGCCCGTCGGCAGCAAGCTTCTTGGCTTCATCATAATTTTTGGAGGACTTTGCATTGACGCGAATGGAGTGGCAGCCAAGGAACTTGGCCGCCTCCACCCACTTGTAATGGCTCTCAACCGCTGCCGTTCGCTTCGAATCATCCGGGTCGCCAAGAGCGCCATCCACATCAATCATAATCAGCAGGCAGCGTACGCCATGATCCTTGTGCCGTTGCTTGAGATCTGCCAGATATTTCTTATCATCCGCTTTGTCTCTGAAAAACTGATTGACATACTCGATCGCGTTGATCTTGAACTCTTCTTTGGCGGTCTTCGCAAAATCGAGGTTGTCCAATTTGCCTGCTCGGATCGTGCGGTGGAGCGACCATTGGGCAAGCGAAATGCGAAACGGTAGCTTCTTGCGCTCACCCTTCGGTTTCTTTTTCGCCGCTGCCTCCTGGCCGATGGCCAAGCCGCCAAGCGCCGCGGTCGCACTCGTCGCGGCGGCCAGCTGAAGGAAATGGCGTCGCTGGAAATCGTGATTCATAACTGTTCCTTTGATTCATAGAAGGGATGAGCCCACGAGGTAGGACGAATCACGACATCATATTCTGATCGCAGCCTCACTGCAAATTGCGAGCACCGGCGGTGTCTGACCGGAATCGATGGTAGCGAAGGTGCATACGCGCTCCGCCATGCCGTCCGCTTCAGCAAGCCGGATTTCAGGCGCTGCGGCACAGCGGCGGAGCGCGCCTGCACCTTTGGGCGGCGCCATCCAGCTAACCTAAGGCCAACTGGGCTGCCATGTCGGCAGCGGCCCGAGCCACCGCCTCTTGCCAATCTAGGTTCGAATACTGCTGCTGTTGGTACGCGAATATAATGCCTCGCGAACTGTTGACGATCGCGCCGGTGCCGGAGGAGTCGAAACCGGGCAGCACGTCCGCTGCTGAGCCGCCTTGCGCCCCAAAGCCTGGAATCAAGATCCAAGCCCTAGGCATTCGGCCTCTCAATTCGGCCAGCTGCTGAGGATAGGTGGCCCCGACCACCGCGCCAACGCAGCCGTACCCCGAGTCGCCCTGGGAGTTGCCGGCGTGGGATTCCACCAAGTCCGCCATGCGCTGAAACACCGTTTGCGCGCCAACGAGCAAATCCTGAAGGAAGCCACTACCGGGATTGGACGTCTTGACCAAGACAAAAATGCCGGCATCGCGCTGGACCGCTCTCTCGACAAACGGAACGAGGGTATCGTCGCCCAGGTACGGATTGACGGTCAACGCGTCACACTGCCACACGCTGTTTTCGCCTAAATACGCATCGGCATAGCCTTCAGCGGTGGATCCGATGTCACCACGTTTCCCATCGAGCAAAACCAACACTCCTGCTTGACGAGCGTGCTGGATCACTCCGGCTAGCGCCTGCATGCCTGCAGGCCCAAGCTGCTCGAAGAACGCAGCCTGAGGTTTGACGATCGGTGTTACGCTCGCGACGGCATCAATGACCGCCCGACAGAAAACCTCCGTAGCCGTAGCAACCGCTCGCATGTCGTTGACATCGACACCCTGCTTAAGAGCCTCAGGCAAACTGTTCCAGCGAGGATCCAAGCCAACGCAAATAGAGGAGTTCTTTTGCCGCACGTGTTGAGCGAGCCGATCACCAAAATGCTTCGAAGTGGGCATCAATTTCCCAGCGTTAAGAGAGATAGATTCAGAAACCAGCGTTGGCAACGTCTACCGTAGAACGTGTTTTCGCACCTTAGTTCTTCGGGTGGGACAGCGCCCTGACTAGTTTACGCAGGTAGACTCCGAACGGAACCGGGAATGAGCGGTTGGTGGGACTCCGCACTGGCGATGGCCGCGAAACAGAGTGCCAGGCTCTCCAGGTTGTCTGCCGCATCGACAGCGCAGGGCCGTTTCTCCTCTATCGAGCATAGCAATTCGGCCATCGTGCCATGAAATCCATCGGGAAACCACTTGCCGACCAACTTGGGAGTCCACCGTCCTGCTTCCACGGTCACACTGAGACTCTGCTGTTGGTTGCCGGTTCCACTGCTATGCAAGGAGCCCAGGGTGCCGGATAGGTAAGTCTGTTCCAGCGGGCCATGCGGCACGGACGCGTCGAACGCCAGCGTCGATTGAGCTTCGTCAAACTCGATGACAGCCTGCCCCAAAAGATCTGGCATCAGCTGCTGCCCGGGTACACGAGCCGTCGAAGCGAAGACTCGCCGAACTTTCTTACCGGGCAGCAGGCAACGGACCATGTCGAACCAGTGGATGGCATAGTCATACAAAATGAGATGCTTCACCTTTTCGAACTCGGTGCCTGCCACCCAAGTATGATCCCAGTGGCACGAGAGATGAGCACCGAACACGTCCCCCAAAAAACCTCGCTCGGCGACCAGTCGCGCGTAGCTGAAATGCGGAGCCCAGCGGCCGTTCTGATTGACTGCCAAGTAACGGTCCTGCTTGCGAGCAAGATCGATCAGCCTCTGACCTTGATCGAGATCCAGCACAAATGGCTTCTGGCTCAAGACATGCTTGCCTGCGCGTAACGCGGCTTCGATGATCGGCGGGCGAATGGGCGAATGCGTGGCAATATCGACGACCTCAATCGCATCGTCTCGCAGGAGATCTCGATAGTCCTCGTACAACGTCGCCTCAGGATAAAATTCTTCGGCACGCTTCTTCGCACGCTCCAGCCGGATGTCGCAAAGCGCAGTGACGTGAAAGCCGGCTGACCTGTAAGCGTCTAAATGGTAACGCGTGATACCTCCGCATCCAATCAAGCCAATGTTGGGCGCGTAGTTGGTTGGACTGGCCGGACGATATGGCAACTCGGCCAGCGCCGCAAGCGAATCAGACATGGGTGGCGACGCCTTCGGAGATGGTGGTCGAAAACGAGTCAGTCGTCGACTTGGATCGGCTCCAGCCTATTGCCAAGCCTACCAGTCTTCGCTCAAGATAATGGCATCATCCTCATACTGAGGTGCGGAGATGGCCTGTCCCTCATACGTTTCTATTTCCGGACCATAGTCGTAGAACACCTCTTCACCGTCGGCAGGTGGATAAGATTCTTCGGGATCGTGTCCGTTGGCCGTCTCTGCGACCGAATCTCCGATCGTTGTGCCCGGATCACTAAAGATCGATCCCACTCGGCCGGCGACAGGATCACTGCGCTGCCATTTCCCACCTACCGTCGCGTAATCGTCCAGGAACCCTTCGGAACAGATGGAACAACCACTGCACGCTACGGTCGTCATCCCCAACAACAAAGCGGCGACAGTCCGCATTCCAAGATTCCTTTCCATCCAAAGTATGCCCACGCGCCTGCTACGAACCGGCAGCATCCCGCGTCTCCTTAATAGATAGATCGGATGGTTACTCCATGAAGGTTAGGCAAATTTTGCCGATCACGCCGACTTTCCGGCACGAAACTCCTCTGCTGGCAGGCCCTCACATGCTATCAAAGGAATCGTTTCCTGTGAGCCTCCCACCCAGTCGCATTACGAGTTGGCTTGTTGAGGTGCCGTTCCGCTAGGAGCGATAAATCCCATTCCCAAAACTCGGTACCAGCTTTCGTACCAACGGCTTGACGGCATCTTTGTACTTCCAATTCTTCAGCCGCTCTCTCACGGCCATCGAGGCTCGATAAGCCGCGCGACGCACGGGGTTTTGATCGACCAATCCGTAGCTCATTTCGGTGATGACGTTCGTCAGCTTGTGCTTGTAAGCTTGCTCTCCATATCCCATATCGATCGCAGTGAATCCGTTCGCCTCGGCATGCCTGGCGACTTCCAAGAACAACTGGGTACCGGGAGAGCCGTAGGAGTACCTGGTGTCAAAGACTGGAAACCAATAATGCAGCAAATCACCTTCGATCATACCGTAGTGCAGAGCGACCGGATTTTCGCCCGCGTAAAGCACATTCAGGACGCCACGCACGCCCGGACCCCGCTCGGCGTGCATCCGATACAACAGCTGCCGTATCCAGGATACGCTCAGGATGTCAAAGGTGTGGGTGCGACGATACTGCTGACATTTCAGATCAATCAGTCTCTGGAGCATCTCCGTATCACGGCAATCGAATTCGAAGCGCAGAGGCCCCAGATCTCGGATCATGCGCCGAGTTTTCTGTCCCTGCTTGGCGACGGTATGGCTGCGTGAGCAAAGATAGTGTTCGTATCCGAGCGAATCGACCGTTAAATCGGCCAAGAAGGCCCGGGTCCGGCCAATTTCGAATTCCGACATCCCAGGTAACTCGGGCGGAGCCGCATGGTAGGCAAAATGCTGTAGTCCGCACTGACGAAGCAGCTCAGGCAGATCCAAGTCCAGGTCGCGAGCGATCAGCAAACCATGGGCGTCGTTGATACCTGCCCCAACCGGACGGGCCCCGGAAGATCGATGACGCGTGAACGGGAGTATGGCAACGGTGCGTCCATTCCGCGTCGCGATGGCTAACTCCACACGCGAGCCGACTTTGCCGACGCTCTCGACAAACTGGTGGCTGAAGAACGGGCTGCGATAGGCCACCGAGGACGATCGAATGGCGTCCCAATCCGAGCGCAGCTCGCCACTGACCTCTTGAACGCCAATCACGTCAAAGCGACAAGCCTTGGCGTCCCCCTTCACCGATTCGGAGGCGACGAATTCCTGCGAAGCAGCCGGAGTGTCCTCAAGGACTTTTGTTGCCACGGAAATCCGTAATCTTTGGTTGGGGGATGGAGGGTGCCAAAGTGTAATCTGGCTAACATACTCCCAGTATTGGCATGGAAGCAGTACGTTTCCAGCCCGAGCGATGGCGAAATCGACAAAACTGCCAAACTTGCCTATCTCGCCACTAAGCATCATCTGGGAGAACAGGAAACAACTGTCGCATCTCCTACGGTGCCATGACGCACGGTGGTGATGCTTGCCGGAAAAACAAGGCCCGTTACCTCCCGCCGCCGAGCTCACACCATCAACGCACGTCTGAGCTTCTCGGCAGTAGATGTCAGAGGCAGGTCGGGTGGAGAACGGATGTCCACCCATCGCCATTCGGCTTCCAACTTGCGCAGGCTGGAAGCCGAATCTTCTCGCTCGGCACGATAACAAAAGAGGGAAATTCGAAAACGCGTGACCCCATGCTTGATCGTGCGAAAATGCTCTAGGGGCACGCACCGCAGGCCCAGATCACGGCTGAGCGCGCTCCTAACTCCACTCAGACTGTCTTCACTGTCTGGCCGGGCTGCGTCGAAGAAACTCGCGTTGGAACCGTCCCCGGTAACGTCCGTTCGCGGAAAGTCCCACAGGCCATCCCACCACTGGCCAGGCGGATTGCGGCGCATCAAGACCTTGCCGCGGTTCCAAATCACCACCAACGCGTGGTTCTTAGCGACGAACGCCTTTTTCGGATTCGGCCGGGGAATTTCGCTCTGCAACCCGAGTTCAAACGTGGGACACATTCGAGCCACGGGGCAGGAGTCGCAGTCAGGCTGCTTCGGCGTGCATATCAGGCTTCCGAGCTCCATGACGGCCTGATTGATCTCACCGGAGCCGCCGGACCGTCGCGGCAAGATCTGTTCGGCAAATTCCCACAGCCGACGCTGAGAGGCCGCTCGGCTTGGGGCGTCACGCAAAGCCAGCAGTCGACTAAACAGACGAATCGTATTGGCCTCCAGAACAGGCGCTCGCTGGTCGAAGGCAAACGATGCAATCGCGCCGGCTGTATACCGTCCCACCCCAGGCAGCTTCAGGATATCTTCAAATGCGCTGGGAAACTCGCCGCCAAACTCGGTCGCCATTACCTGAGCGGCCGCATGCAGTTGTCGTGCGCGGCGGTAGTATCCAAGCCCGGCCCACAGTGCGAGCACCTCTTGTTCTTCCGCTCCAGCAAGCGTCACGACATTTGGAAACCGAGCTAAGAAGCGCCGATAGTAATCGATGACGGTCGCAACTTGCGTTTGCTGCAACATCGTCTCGCTCACCCAGATGGCATACGGGTCGGTCGTCTTGCGCCACGGCAGATCTCGGCGCTGCGCTCGATACCACCGCAGTAGAGGGTGCCTCAGTCGGGCGAACCACTTCGAAGTGTAACAATCAACCATCCAAGCGAATCACTTCGGGTCTTCGCCTAGGACGACGGTCACCTTCACCGGAACCAATTTCTCTTCGACCGACCTGTCCAATTGCACTTCGACCGGCCTGTCCAATTGCACTTCGATTTGATCGCCGGCCATGTATTTGCCCAGTTCCGTCCTGAGATCCGTGAAGTTCGCAATCGCGACACCGTTGATATGGGTTAGCTTATCGCGCTCCTGAATTCCGGCAAGCTGGGCACCTGAGCCCGGAATCAATTTGGTGACCACGGTATCGGCCGGATTGGTTCCGACGCCGAGATACCCGCCTCGTCCACAATAGATATCGATGCCATCGAACTGTTCGGCCAGTCGCGCAGCGCCGGCCTGGGTAATGCGCGTCCCGTAAAGCCTCAGCGATTGACTGATGGGCAGCTCCGCCAAGGTCGGCAGGATGGAATCGTCGACGTCGACATAGTTCAAACCCAGATGTTCGACGTCCGCCAGGAGTTTAAACAATCTCAAATCTTCCTGCTTGATCGACACCCGCTTTAGCCGAATGTTGCGCAGCCCTGATAGCTGGGATATCGCCCGATAGTGCCTGGAATCAACTCCGGGCCCTTCCAGAAAAACCGATTCCACCGACTTCAAGAATCGTATCCACTCGATCGTATCGCCGTCTCCAGAAAAGCTCTCGTCGATATGCAGCGATATCTCGTTCGTCACTTCGACTCTTGCGTTCAGGAAAAAATTTCTCGGTCCGATTCGCGCCCCATGATGAAGCAATACCTCCATCGCCTGCTCTTCCTGCAAGTCGGCAATGGTATGCATGGCATTGTCGGCCATGCGGCCAATCGACGACACGCTCTTAGCCGCACTACCGAGGATCTCTCTGGCTTGAAGGCTGATCGTCACATCCGTGTGGGTTGCCAGCACGCTCAGCAAGTTGATGAGCTGAGCACCGGTATTGTGGTCCACCTTATGGATGGACCGCCCAATCGCAGCCACGGTTTGCTTGGGATACTGTTCCAGACGCCATCGCGCCAACTGCCTGACTCGGAAGCTCGGATGATTCAAATCTTGAATCTGCTGCTGCACAAACTCGGCAATCCCCCCCGACGTTTCACCTACGTTGGCAGTCGGCTGGGCGTGCGACCAGGGGAGCCATGCAACGGAAACCAGCACAAAAACAGTGGCGGTCAGGTGACGGAAGATATCCCGCCGATTCGCGGTGGATCGCAGACCAGTCAACGCCGGCGGGCGAGGAGGCAGCAAGGTGCCAGTAGATAGGCGGCTCATGGGCCACGAGGACATGGTCGGGTGAGACAACTAGCAACTCCTATCGGTGATGGCATCAATGCCATGGCACCTTCGAAGCTCTATGGTAACGATGCCGCTAAAAGACGGGAACCGCATCTTCCTTCCGCCGGGCGACGAATTCTCATTGAAGTCAGTCATGGATTGTTCAGGCGAAGGCTTTCAAGAATCTGATTCAAACGTTGCTGCGTATCATCGAGCCGCTTTTGGGCCTGCCGCAACTCGGCGCTGAGCCGCGCGACCTCCCGCTCCAACTCAGCCCGCGACATTTTCGTCACGGGAGCCGCCTCCAGGTCAGCCGGCGGAGACGGCGAA
>JANQJJ010000088.1 GCA_028281725.1 Pirellulaceae bacterium
ATCTCCTCCGCCCGATCCACATCCTTGCGATCGTCTGCCAAGAAGTACGCGTAGTTGCCCGGGTGGTTTGCATTCTTCGGATCGGCGGCGATGGCCCGCTTGTACATCTCCTCCGCCCGATCCACATCCTTGCGATCATCTGCCAAGAAGAGAGCGTAGTTGCCCAGGTGACGCGCATTCTCCGGGTCGGCGGCGATGGCCCGCTTGAACATCTCCTCCGCCCGATCCGCATCCTTGCGATTCTCTGCCAAGAATACGGCGTAGATGCCCAGGTGACGCGCATTCTCCGGCTCGGCGGCGATGGCCCGCTTGAACATCTCCTCCGCCCGATCCACATCCTTGCGATCGTCTGCCAAGAAGTACGCGTAGTTGCCCAGGTGGTTTGCATTCTTCGGATCGGCGGCGATCGCTTGCTTGTACAGCTCCTCCGCTCGTCGAAGATTCTTCCGAATAACGTGCTGAAATACTGCGTGCGTCCCTAGTACTGTTCCGCTCGGTTCAGTTTCTTCTAGAGCTTCATACAGTTTTTCAGCTTGGTCAGGATCTGTTGCCGAGATACGTCGAGCCTCTTGGTAGATGGGCGATCTGGACTCAAACGATCTCACCGCCTCACGGTACTTGCGGACGGTTTCGTCAATGTGCGTGGTGTCCGTGTCAGGCGGGCCAACTATATGCTTGTGCAGTTGGATCATGAGATCATCAAAATCCTGATGTTGGACCCATACACCTTCGCGAGCTTCTAACCAGGAGCGAAAAATGCCGTGCGGCTCATGGCCGCTGACCCAATATACGCCGAATGGGAGAGCCTCATCTGGAAGCTGTTCAAGCATACTAAGAATCGACTCGTCCGACCCAGAGTACCCAATGAAGACTAAACCTACGTCATGTAGCACAGTGCTTGTCCGCTCCTGCATTGCCCGATCCAGTTGTTCAACTTCATGTCGACGGTTTCTTGGCGCAAGCTGATGGTCGCCATGGAGCTTTACAATCAGTGGCTTCCTGTACGTCGGTCGAATGAATGGCGCCAAGGAATCGTGCCCAATAACAAGTGGCCTGACGCTCCTTTGCAGGAAGAAGGCATCGAACAACAGATCATCAAAATTTGTTGTCAAAGCGACGTTGCAGAATCCTCCATCTCCCTCAACTGTAGCCATCAAATTGCTTAGAGCGATGTACCCAGGTCCTGGTGCGACTTCGTTACATATCGACTCGATCTCGCGTTGGCGATCTCCGTTATGCAGGAACAGCTTCTCGATCAACTCTCCATAGGACTCGCCGGGGTTCTCGGAGTTCCACTGCGTCAGTTCCTGATTTGCCCATTGGTCAAGCTCGTCATCAGGAACTGACGGAGCGCGGAGATCCCGCAGTCGACGAAGCCAGTCGCTTTCGGCTGATGAATCTCGAACCAACCGTCCAGCGGACGGAATTCCCGATGTAATTGAGCACCCTGCACCCAGGAAAAATGCAAAACGCTTGTTAGCGTCCTCTGAGGCCAGCCGCATTCTCTTTGTAAATTCATGTACACTAATCCTCCGCAGTCCAGCACGTCGCCGTCTCAACTGAGCCCCTCCTCGAAAGAGTCATGCTTACCTAGCGAGCACCAATATACTTACGAATCGTTCGAGGTGTCTTTTTTTGCCAGCAAGACGGGGCAGAGCCCTTTCGGATGTTCAGCGACTCAGAATGTAACGCTGAACCGGCGCAGACTCGAAAACAGGCTACTCGAGACCTGAGGCAAGCGTCGCAACTTTGTCCATGAGTAGACTAATCGGTGGCTAACCGCCGTAGGTGTAGTCCCGTGTGTTGCCTCGACGCATTGGGATCGGTCGTTTAGACTCTAACGCGTCGATAGGGCTTGTGGCCAACGGACTGAAAATCCGTGTGTCGCCGGTTCGATCCCGGCCCTGGCCACTCCTTGGAATGGATTCCCCGTGTACTTGAGGAGCAGCGCTGCCTGCGGTTGGCTTTCTGCTGCAGCACTGCATGGGCTCTTTCCGTGCGTCCCGCCAAGCTCGACAACGTCGGGCGAATTGTGGCCGGACCCTCGCGTTGCCGAAGCAGGCAAGCTCGGCTTTGCCGTCCGCTTCAGCTCCTCTGGATTTCAAGCGTCCCACGTCCTTCGCCAGGATGCTTACTCAATCCACGCCTCGCCGAAAAACACCCTGCTTCGGCCAGCAGGCTGTCGGGTCTTATCCAGGCAGAGTCCTGGAACGAGTTGCCGGCGCTAGTGGCGTTCACCGAGACGTGTCAATTTTTGGTCTTTTCACTTGGCGACTTCGATGGGCTTGGTTCGATGAAACTTAGCAGTCTCTGATTGTCTTGCTGCTAGTCGTTTTTTCCCGGCGCGGACTTGCACAATCCGAGATCGATCCCAAGCTACCGGACTATCAAGTCGTACCGGTTGAAGATGGAAGCATTGTCGTCGCTGCCTCGGATGAGTTGATGGACGTTACCGTCGTGCTTGGCGACTCGGTGTTCATGCCGTGGTTCTGCGATTGCTTCCTAGTTGGACGGGCCGCGCCCAAAGTGGCTGAGAGCCTCGCTCCCGTCGCCCTCTGAACCCGTCGATGATGATTGGTTCAAATTCCTCCGGTTGGGCATGGCTGCAAGAATCTCGACAATCTTCTCGTGAGTGTCTTTTGTAGTGTAGACAACAATCTCTGCCGAACGTGGATCGGTTACTATCTCACCAACGCCGCCTGCTGGGAGCCAGGAATCAGGATCTGCATTCTCTTGCAACTGGTTGAGGATCGGTTGAAACGTGGTGTAATCCGGCAGCATCGGATCGTAGGTAGCGGGGAGTTTGTCATACAAAGAGTATTTCGCGAAAAACGGTTTTGCGCTTTCACGCTGCTGCTCGCCGTGGAGATATCCCGATCTGTATCCGTTTCGGTAACCAGCGGCTGACCCTGCGAACCAAAGTGCGAGAAGAAGAAGCCCAGCGAGCGAAAATTGGAAAATTCGCCTCAAGGCAGTTCGTTTTTCGGACATGAAATACTCCTAGTCGCAGAACGTACCATGCTCAGCGGGTTGCCGCCAGCGATGTGGATTTCAGATTCGGCCCGACCGGCAACTCGTTAGCCGGGGCGGTAAAGCGAGAGCGTACTGCGTTGGTTCCGGGCGGCGCCGCGATAATCATTACATTCGTTCTGATCGATTCGGATACCGGCACCTGCGTGTGTGTGCTGTGCGTATCTGTCTCACCTGCTTCGCCTATAGTGCTCTCTGTGACGCCATGCGGCACGCCACGGCAAGTCCAAAACCTGCAGACGATTCCCGGTGGTCCGGCCGCAGGATGCCTCCAACGCGGCTTTTGGGGGATAGGTTCTAGCTTTTTTTGAAATTTAAGAAGACTTGCGCATGCCCCAACCTATCTTTTAGCAGTGACGCAATCCAGTGCAATGGAGAAATGTACGCCATGGCTAGTTCCCTATTAAGGCGCCCCTTGGAAATGTTCTCTTCCGCCTCAGACCCAGTCTCTGGCGAAGATATCACGCAGCAGACCGATGCAGCTCAAGAAGCCGCCAACACGACGCGACTGCAACAAGCCGTTGGGGCGTCGATGCAAATCAGCGGCGCGATGGCATCGGTATCTTTCGCGGTCGGCGATCTCCGAGACATCAACCAGCGGACGCATGTGATTTCTATCGCCACCGAAGACATGCTCTCAACGATCAACGAGATCTCGCGGTCAAGCAACGAGTGTGTCCAGATGACCTCGGAATGCCAGCAGGCGATTAGCGCCGGAGCTAAGGCGATTGAACAAAGCGTGGTGGGCATGGAACGCATCTCCACCCTCACCCAAGCAGGCAGCGAGCGTGCTTCGCAGCTGCAAGAGGCGAGCGTGCAAATCGGCAGAATCCTCCAAATCATCCAGGATATCGCCAACCAAACCCATCTGCTTGCGCTCAACGCAACGATTGAAGCCGCCCGCGCCGGCGAAGCTGGCAAAGGGTTTGCCGTCGTGGCCAACGAGGTAAAAAGTCTTTCGCAGCAGACAGCCGAAGCAACCGAAGAGATCGAGGGGCAAATTCAGGCAATTACCAGTGGAATCGGCGCCATGCACGATGCGATGCAGGAGTCGAGCGAGGCGGTAGTCGCTGGAAACGAGCAGATTCACGCCGCCGGCCGCGAAATCGAGGTCTTACAGTCTGCCATCGATCAAACCAATACCTCGGTCACCAGCACTGCCAGCAGCGTGACTGAGCAATCGGCGGCGATGGAAGAAATCTCGCGATCGGTCTCGGAAATCGCCAATCTGACCGAACGATCCTCGGGCCACGCAGAGCAGGCCTTGGACAAAGTGAGCGAGACAGAAAGCATCATTGATTCGCAATTCGCCGAGCTAGACAAACTCGACATCACCAACCATGTGCTCTACCGCGCCCAGTCAGATCATTTCATCTGGAAGAAACGCTTGGCAGAAATGCTTGTCGGACGAGCCAAGCTTACCGCCGGCGAGTTGTCCAGCCACCATGAATGTCGACTGGGCAAATGGCATGACCTGGCGGCCAAAAATCCGGAGTACAATCAGCTTCCCGAGTTTGCTCAGCTTGAGGTGCCTCATCGTCAAGTACATGAACACGGCAAAGAAGTGGCTCGCTTGTTCAACGAAGGCCATCGCGACCAGGCAGTCGAAGAGTACCAAAAAGTAGACGAGGCTTCGCGCGAAGTGATTGCCTTACTTCAGAGGATCTTGGATCGCGCCGAGTGACCGGATCGAATTTGAGTTACGCCTAACTCAATCAACTGGTAACGATCGAAAACCGTTTCCAGCAGGAGCCAGCATCGCATTTGTAGCGAGTTCACGTTGGAGTGGGGCGGGTAAAGGGGTCAGGAGTCAATTGCCGCCAGCGGCCCTTCGGGTGCTGTGCACAATTGACTCCTTACCCCTTTACCCAAATCTTTCGTGTTGACAAAGCACTACGTGCCCCATCCCTGCCATTCAAACGATCACTCGGCTCAGGCGAGGGTCGTTGCCAATCAGCGATTCAACTTCCGGCAAGACATCACGCGCGGAAAGGATCGTATGGAACGATTTTTTTAGCGTTCCGGCTAGTCGAACCGCTTGCAACCATTGCTCGCGCGGAAAGGGATCTTGGGTGAGCAGATCCCAGAATCCCGTCTCTTGAAAGACCCGATCGATGCGTTCGGAGTGTTCGCCCTGAAGTCGGCTGACCAGGTAGGTCGCAACGCCCACTTGCAGGCCATGCAGCTTCGGTGGCTGCAAAATGCGATCGAGCGCGTGCGAAATGAGATGTTCACTGCCGCTCGCCGGACGCGACGATCCACACATCACCATCGCAATTCCATTCATCATCAACGCTGTTGCCAGCAGTCGCACTCCTTCATCGTCAAAAGACGGATGACTAAGAAAGGCGTGCACTGATCCGTCGGACAGCAGAGCGGCAAAGTCGTCGACTGGTTCACCCGTTTGATGAAACGCCAGCTTCCAGTCGCGGACGGCTGTGAACTTGGCGACTAAATCGCCAACACCCGACAGCGTCAACTGCTTGGGGGCTTGCCGACAGACTTGGGAATCGATGACGAGACCGTAGGGAATTGCTGCCGGCAACGAACGCCGCTGCCCACCCACGGTCATGCTGGACTGCGGGCTGCAAAATCCATCCTGCGACAGCGAGGTCGGAAGGGCAAAATACGGCAATCGCGCCAGCGTGGCGACATACTTCGCCACGTCGAGGGCCTTGCCTCCGCCGAGTCCAACGATTGCGGAGACATCGCCGGGCAAGTTGCAGTACAACTCCAGGGCGGATTCGACGTCGATTGCTTTGACTTCGTTCCAGACCTCGGCCTTGATCCCATGTTCGTTCAGGCTGTTCCTCAGGAGCTGCGGTAGTGGCGCTATCAGCGATTCGCTCTGCAGAACTGCAACATTCCGGAAGCCGGCGCGCTGCAAGTAGAGCCCCGTCCTGGCGAGCGCCCCCTGCTTCACACGCACCATCACCGGTACGGGAATCTGATTTCCATGGCGCATCGCGAGTCTACTTTCCTGTTAGGCAGTCAGCGATTTCCGACCAATGCTTGAAGCTTCGGAATGCCAATCCCTCAGAACGCAACTGCTCTGCCAGATCGCCGCGCGCAAAACGGTACTCCTGAGCGACCAAACGTGCCGCCTCCACGTCCGGGAAGCCGTCTCCTGCGAAGGCGACATGCGCGCTGCGGTCCAACCAGTGGCGAACGACTGCCGCCTTGTCGATTCCCTGCTCGCGACACAAAAAGGGAGAATCTGTCGGCAACGACATGGTCAGTCCAGAGGCCGGATCGAACGTGCCGGGGCTTGCGTGCACCTCCAGTTGGACACCCGCTTCATCGAGCATGCGGTCGATGTACCAACCACATCCGGCGGACGTGACTACGACCCACCAGCCGTGTTGAGCCAAGTTTTTAACCGAGGTGGCGAGCTGCGAGTCAAGCTGCATATCCTGTAACAGCTGCGACATTTCCGCTGGTGTGGCACGAATGGACTGAAAATACGCGTTGAGGGCCTCGAAGTGAGTGATCTCTCCCTGTCGATAGGCACGCCAGTAATCGGGGCAGTCGGCAGGAATCACCCTTTCGATCGCCAGACGATAAAAATCGACTTTCGTCATGGTACCGTCAAAATCGCTGATCAACCTATTCGCCAAACCCAAGCTCCTGAATTGGATGCAGTTGATGAATTCTATGTCTGTAACTTGGCTGGGACTACCGAATCCTGGGTGCTAGCGAGCGAAAGCCTTCGAAATTGCCGGTGGCGAGTTTGCAATCTATCGGACTGTCTGGCCTAGTCTTGCTCGGCAGGAGATGGAGGCCAGGCCTGCTCGAGTTGCAAGCGGAGCGCGTCGAGCGTGGATTGCATCTCAGGGCGACTGGCCGCGTTGCGATTTTCGAGTGGATCGACCTGATGGTCAAACAGTTCATCGATCGTCTCGCCCGTTTTTAGATGGCTCCATCGAGTCAGTCGGTACCGAGCCGTGCGCATCGACCGTCCGCGATAGCCACCTTTATTGAACTGGCTTAAAGCGATCGACGGCTGCGAGGCGAATGCCGCCGGCCCGGTCCAGGCCTGCTTGAGGCTGCGGCCTTCGCAGTGCTGGGGGATTGGCAGTCCTGCCAGATCGGCCAAAGTCGGGTAGAGATCTATCAGCTCCACCGGCGCCGGTTGGCGTGTCCCTCGAGAGTCTTCGGTGCGAGGATCAACAATGATCAGCGGCACGCGCGTCGCCGCTTCGAAATTGGAATGCTTGCACCACAAATTATGGTGTCCTAGCTGATATCCGTGATCGGACCAGAGGGCGATGACGGTCGTATCCGCCACCCCTGCTTGCTCGAGTTCGCTAAGCAACTTGCCAATTTGGGCATCAATATAGCTGACGCAGGCCAGGTAGGCATGCGTAATCTCGCGAGCGAGCTCCTCGGAGAAATCTCCTTCACGTGGAATATTTTGAAAACTGCGTAGATAGCTCACCGGCGCGCTGGAGAAAGCAGGCGAATCTTCGGGCGGGAACGGGTTGGGAGCCAGCGGAATGTGATGTCGGTCATACAGATCCCAGTACTTCTGAGGCGCATTGAAGGGCGAATGCGGCTTGTGAAAACCGACCATCAAGAAAAACGGACGCTCCTGAGCTGCCAGTTCGCGGATTGCCGTCCTCGCTGCCTCGGCAATCAGGCCGTCACGATAGCCTATGTCATCGACGCCAGCCGCTTCGAACAGTGGATTCACGCGGTTCTGCGGATGCATTCCATCGATCAGAGCGCGTTTCCCAGCATTTGCCTGCTCGGCGTACTGTGGATCGATGGGGTAGAGCCTACTTTCGGTCCATGAAGGGGGATCACGATGGGTATTGTGTAAAATTTTACCAATCCCCTGGGTCCGGTAGCCGTGCTGCTTGAACCATTGCGGAAGCGATGTCAGCTGCGGTTGGTGCGTGCGAAAATGTGTCTTGTTGCTGTGCGCTCTCAAGGTATCGGGACGGGCGCCGGAAAAGAAACTGCTTCGCGACGGACCGCAAAGCGCCATCTGACAATAGGCCCGTTCAAACAATACGCCGCGCTCCGCCAACCGGTCTATGTTGGGACTCTGGACGAAATCAGCGCCGTAGCACCCCAAGTAGTCTCGCAGATCATCAATGGCGATCACGAGCAGGTTCGGTCGGAGCGCGTCATCGCCCAAGGCATGTCGGTCGGCCGCAATTCCACTGGCCAAGAGCAGCAGTAGAATGGCCACTGGGCCGGGTAGCTTGGATATTGCTGTGCGGATCGGCGGCGGAACGTTCACGTGCGAACAACTTTCTGCCACGACTCGTGCGCTCGCTAGCCACCGGGCGCGGCGATCGACCAAATTACTCTGCCCCAGCGAATACCTCGGGTCTATCAAGCACGAGATAGTGTCCGTGGTCGGCCGTTACGATCACCAACGTATCGTCCCAGCCCCCGTGGGATTCGATCCACTCCGCCAGTCGCCGAAACGCTTCCTCGCCACTGAACACCGCTCCAATCGAATTGTCGATGTTGTTGGAGTGATTGGCCCAGTCAACATCTCCTGCCTCCACCATCAGCCACCATCGCTCAGAGCGCGAATCGAGTACATCGACGGCGGCTAGGGTCATGTCCGCGAGTGTTACATTCTCGGCGATGTCCTCTTCGGAGTAGACCTCCGCTTTATCCGGCTTCGGACTGCCAAAGCTATCGACCGGCGCAAAGTCGCCGTTGGCAGTTTGAAACGGCAGATGCCCGCCGCCGACGCCAAAGAAACCAAACAGTCGATGGCCACCCTGAATCGACTGCGTGACCGCGGCGCCGAGCACTTCCGTCCCTGGTTTGCCGGAGGTCCTTTCGGCCACCACATATCGGCCGCCGCCTGCTAGCGAGATGCGGTCTTGATCCTCGGCGGACAGATACTTGTTTCCAGGTACAAAATTCTTACCCTGGCCACCATCCTTCTCGAAATCTTCTCCCCAACCGGCCCCGATCAATACGTCTAAACCCGGCAGTCCGCCCGGATGAAACGCCGAAGGCAACCCAAGCATGTCGCGAGTCAAATCTTGATAGTCACCGCGATGCACGTTGTTGGCGTAGGCACAAGCGGGCGTTGCGTGGCTAACGGGTACGCTGGTGACTACTCCGACAGCAAACCCGTCTGCTTGCAGTTGCCGAGCGATGGGCAAGACTTCACGCCCGGAAAAATCGACGTTGATTGCGTTGTTGTAGGTCTTGATTCCACTAGTCAGCGACGTGGCGGACGCGGCCGAATCGGTATAGGCATGCTGCTCGTCATCTCCGGCGGAAATTGGATAGAGAGGATCGGCGGCGGGCGCCCAGGGCGTCGAACTCGCTCGTGAGGCATCGTATCCGCCTGGAATCTTGCCGCCAGGTGTTTTCACGATCTGATCATCCACGTTGACCGAGGTACCGGTGTTGTGCGGGCTCGTAACCAAGTAACCAAAATCGGTTTCGACCCCTCGATAATCCTGAAATGCCAGCCCCTCGCCGCGACCGTCTTGGTAGGCCACGCATCCCGATTTCGCGATGGCTGCGGCGCGGGTTGTCTGCCAGTCCATGCCATCGAATACGAATAGCGCGATGCGCTTCTTGCCCTGCCGAACTGCCCACTGCTGCAAACGAAAGACGTCGGTCTGATCGCAGTACTCCGCCTCCGGGTTGACCGTATTGGTCGGTAGCTGCCCATACAGCTCGGTCAGCTGGGCCTCGCAGCGATACACACTGTTCTTGCCGATTACCGTCTGCAAATCACCTCCGAAGGTGTAGATCGGTACCAGGCGATTGGTGTGTGTCTTCCAGGTGGAGTATTTATCGGGGTTTGTCCCCCAGTGTGCCCAATCGGCCTGATTGGTCTTCACGGCCTGGGCTTGCAGGCGGGCAATCGGGTCGGTCGCCAAGGCACCGGTTGGGCTCAGCAGGCCCGGCAGCATGACGGCTAGCGAGATCACGGCGATCCGGCGCCAGGAAAATGGCAGGGCAAACGCAGATTTGAGCATAAACACTCTTCGACTGTGAGATGGTCCGGTAGATGGGATTCCCAATCGTAAGTAGCCGCCCCAGGCTTCTCAAGCGGGCCCTGGGGTGCTTCTGGTGTTAATTCTCGCGAGTTTAACCTGGCGTTGATCTCGGACCATCCCGCAGCTGTGGATTGTCAGCCGGCTACCTTCCCCCTTAGAATCAGGAGTTTGCCACAAACTAACGCGAATTCACGAAATCAGCGACTATGTTCGAATCGTTATCCGAAGGTCTCCAGTCGGCTTTTAAGTCCATTCGGGGCAAAGGCAAGCTGACTGAAGCGAACATGCGCGACGGACTTCAGATGGTCGAACAGGCCATGCTCGAAGCCGATGTGAGCTACTCGGTAGTCCAGCACTTTATGGACCAGGTCACCGAGCGCGCCGTGGGGCAAAAAGTGCTGCTGTCCCTGAAACCGCATGAAGAACTCGTCCGGATCGTCCACGAACAACTCGTTGAAATCCTGGGCCCCGTCGATGTCTCGATCCCCCTGAAGAAGGGCGAAGTGACCATCGTGATGATGTGTGGTCTCCAGGGTTCGGGTAAGACCACCACCTGCGGCAAGTTGGCTCAGTTGCTCAAAGAGCAAAATGTCCGGCCATTCCTGGTTGCCGCCGACCTGCAGCGTCCGGCCGCGATCGAGCAACTGCATACGCTCGGGCGGCAGCTGGACGTCCCTGTTTACAGCGAGCTGGGTCAACAAGATCCCATCAAGGTCTGCCGGGAGGGCGTTGCGCGAGCGAAGGAGCAGGATGCCGATATCGTCATCTTGGATACGGCCGGTAGGTTGGCTATCGACGAAGAATTGATGGCCCAGCTGAGCCGGATCGAAAAGAAAGTCCAGCCGCAGCAGGTCTATTTGGTCGTTGACGGCATGACGGGGCAAGATGCCGTCAACAGCGCCGCCGCGTTCAACGAGGCGCTCGAGCTCGATGGCGCCATCATGACCAAGCTCGACGGCGATGCGCGTGGCGGAGCCTTGTTGAGCGTCAAGCATGTGACGCAGGTACCGATCAAGTTCATCGGAACCGGTGAGCATTTGGATGCTTTGGAGCCGTTTCGCCCCGAGGGAATGGCTGGGCGTATCCTGGAAATGGGCGACATCGTTGCCGTTGCTCAAGAAGCCCACCGCATCATTGATGAAAAAGAGCGCGAGCAGCTGGAAGCTCGTATGGCCTCAGGCAACTTCACTCTGGAGGACTTTCGTGGTGTTCTGGAGAAGATAGCAAAGCCGGGGCTCATGCAGAAAATGATGGGGCTCATGCCCGGCATGGGCGACATGAAGAAGATGATGGAGGGCGCCGATACCGACGGTGAAACTCGCAAAATGCTTGGCATTATCGACTCGATGACGCCGGCAGAGCGCCGCAATCCGAAGACGATCGATACGCCGCGACGCAATCGGATTGCTCGAGGTTCGGGCGTGGCTCCGTCCATGGTTAGCGGGCTCATCAAGCAGTTCTCGGTCATGGCCCCGATGATGCAGATGGCTGCCGGCGGTGGGATGAAGGATCGCATGCAAATGATGCAGCAAATGCAAAGTAGCATGATGAATGACCCCACAATGAGCGGTCTGAAGACCAAAAAGGGTACCGGGAAGCGACTTTCGGCCAAAGAGCGACAAAAGCTGCAAAAAGAGCGACAAAAGCAGTTGCGTCGTTTGAAGAGAAAGAAACAATAAGGGATTCGAGTTTTTGGGCTCGAATTTTGTCTACCAATTCCCCCAGGTCGCCTCGCCGCCGGGCGGCTTTTGAGATAGAACCATTGCGTCGTCAGTATAGAAAAACCGTAGGAGAACGTGTGTGGCAGTCCGTATTCGCTTAAAAAAAATGGGCCGTAAGGCTCGGCCATTCTTCCGTCTGTGTGCCGTCGATTCTCGCGCGCCGCGGGATGGCAAGGTGATCGAAGAGCTTGGGTACTATGATCCCATGGTCCGAGACACCGATGCGCGGGCCATCTTGAAGGGCGAGCGCATTGCCTACTGGCTCGGCGTGGGTGCTCAGCCAACGGAGAAGGCGGGTGTGCTGATCAAGAAATACGGGACCGAAGGCACTCACCTGGAGCAACAAAAGGCTGCCCTGGAGCGGCTGAAGACGCGCCGCGCACCATTGGTCTCACCGGAACCGGTGGCCCAGGCCGAACCGGTCGCTACGGCAGAAGCCCCCGCACCGGCCGAAAAGACTCCTGAGGAAGCGCCAGCGTCAGAAGCGGCGCCCGCAGAAGAAACATCCGAGGAAAAGGCATCTGAGTCTAGCGAATCCTAGCGTGGAATTGCCGTCGTGACCGCGGCGGCCGCGTCTCAAACGCCCCGAGTCTAAATCGCACTGAGCTTAAGCATGTGTTGCGCAGGCCGAGTGCGATTTTTTTATGCGCGGTCGCCTCAGCCCTCTGCATCGGCTCGGCCACCTAACCTGCGTGACTCGTCTAGGAGTACCTTGGTATCAGTAACCCTCCATGGCATCTTTTATCCACCGTCCTTTCCCGGATCGTGAAATCGAGCCGGCAGAGCTTGGGAGGCCAAGGGGGCTGGCAGTACTGGAACGATTCAGATGATAGGCATGTAAGCCACTGGCATTTGGGCCGTCCTATTAGCTGAAAGTTTGACGGCAATCGGTTTTGCCGAGCACGCCGAATGGCCGTCGACTCGGCAGAATCCCCTCGAAACCATCGCATCTGAGACTGAATTTGGTCAGCGCTGACCGAAGGTGTCCACTGCCGGTCGATAATCAGCATGGTCGCGATTGGTTGCTAGACCACACACAATTCGGTAGGATCGCACTGAAGTTAGTGCGGGTGCTGATTGAAATGGGTGCGGTGGTTCGTAGGGAACCAGTTTGGCGACAGACTGAGTCATTCTCTTAACTGAGAGTTACCGTCTCACCTCCCCCTTTCAATCAGGAGTTCCAGGGAAATGGTCACAGCTGCGGGAAAAAACATGGCAAAGAAGAAGAACACCAGTTCAAAAAAATCCGCTCAGGGGCCTGAGGGGATGGAAGCGGTTTACAAGCGCGAGCCCGGCCTGCGAAACACGCTAGAACAAATCGAAAAGCAATTCGGCGAAGGCTCGATTATGCCGCTTGGTGGCGAAGGGATGCTGAAAATCGACGGCATCCTGACCGGCAGCTTGTCGCTGGACATGGCCCTTGGTGGCATGGGGGTCCCACGCGGCCGTATTATCGAGGTCTTCGGCCCGGAATCGAGCGGTAAAACAACGCTCGCGCTGCACATCTGCGCCGAGGCTCAGAAAAGTGGTGGCATCGCCTCCATCATCGATGCCGAGCATGCGTTCGACCCGAGCTGGGCCAAGAAGATTGGCGTTGAGCTGGATACCCTTCTGGTGTCGCAACCCGGTAGTGGTGAAGAAGCCATGCAAATCGCCGAGCATCTCATCAAGAGCAACGCCGTCGATGTCATTGTAGTCGACTCGGTTGCTGCTCTGGTACCTAAGCAAGAGCTCGATGGTGAGATTGGACAGTCGCATGTCGGTCTGCAGGCCCGGTTGATGAGCCAATCGATGCGTAAGTTGACCGGAGCCATTGCCAAGAGTAAGACCGTGGTGATTTTCATCAACCAAATCCGCGAAAAAGTGGGGGTGATGTTCGGCAGTCCCGAAACAACGCCCGGTGGTCGCGCCCTGAAGTTCTATTCGTCATGCCGCATTGATGTACGTCGCATTGGTAGTCTGAAGGAAGGCGAAGATGTGGTCGGTCAACGCGTACGGGCGAAGATCGTCAAGAACAAAGTAGCTCCCCCATTCCGAATCGCGGAATTCGATATGATGCACAACTCGGGCATCAGCTATGAAGGGGATTTGCTGGATGTGGGTACGGCTCACAAAATCATCTCCCGCAGTGGAGCCTGGTTTAAGTACAATGACACTTACCTTGGCCAAGGCAAAGAGAAGGCCCGCGCGTTCCTGCTCGAAAACAAAGACGTCGCTGCGGAGATTAAGGATTTGATCATGGCCGCGGGCGGATACTCGGGCCCTGAAGACGGCGCTGCGGAGCAAGACGCCGGCGCGGCTGAGAAAGCGGAAATGGTCGACAGCTAGCAGCCCTATCAGGTCAGCACAATATGGCCAACAAGCCTTGCGCCCCATCACTTCCCGACAGCTCCTACCTCTTCGTGCTGTTGGGATTTTTCGTTTACTTGGCGTGTCCGGTGCATGCCCAAGACGATGCAGGCAGTCTGTCCGCGGTAGCAGCCGTCGAACAGGCAACGGTTGCGGCCATCGAGAAGGCTGAGCATTCGGTGGTCGCGATTGCCCGCGTGCGGCGCGATCAAGCCCCAAGTGCTCAGGCTGATCCGCTTCGTCTGGGCAATCTATTCCCTTTTCAAGACACACCCGACAATCCCGACTTTGTTCCCACGTTCTTTGGCAGCGGAGTCATCATTACCGCCGATGGCTTTCTCGTCACTTGTGCCCACGTGCTGGACGATCCACGGCAAAACGATTACTTCGTTTGGCTCGACAAACAAAGCTATCCCGCTCGTGTCGTCGGACGACCGGCTCAAGTTTATGCCGCGGATCCATTCAGTGATTTGGCCGTGCTCAAGATCGACGCCGATAACCTGACGCCGGCCAAGCTCGGCAGCTCCACCGATCTAAGAAAAGGTCAGTTTGTCGTTGCTCTTGGGAATCCTTATGCGATCGCACGTGACGGGGAGGCAAGCGCCAGCTGGGGAATCATTTCCAATTTGCGGCGTGTTGCTCCGGCGGAAGGAGAAACCAACAACCTGATCACCAAAGAGTCGCTTCACCAATTCGGCACGCTGATCCAAACCGATGCCAAACTCAATCTGGGTACCAGCGGTGGAGCTCTCATCAACTTGCGCGGTGAGATGATCGGCCTAACAACCTCGCTGGCAGCGATCAGCGGCTATGAACAGGCTGCCGGATTTGCCGTCGCCGTCGATGCGATGTTTTTGCGGGTCATCGAATCGATGAAGCTGGGCCAGTTGCCTGAATACGGATTTCTTGGAGTCCAACCGGAGGATCTTCGACCAGCCGATCGGCGGCGTGGTCTGTCCGGAGCGAAAGTTAGCGTCGTCAAAAATGGCTTACCGGGCGACTTGGCCGGTCTGAGGCCGGAAGACATCATTATTCAAGTGGGCGACAAGCCGATTCGAGATCGAAACGACCTTTTTCGTGAACTCAGCCTGACCGGTGCCGGTACTCTGGTCGACCTCCACGTTCAGCGGTTTCGTCCCAATCGGCGCTCACCAGATATTCTCGTATTGCCGGCCACGCTGAGCAAAAAGTATGTCGCCACAACGCGTCCGGGTTACGCCATCAAGGGGCTGCCCAGATGGCGGGGGATGGTTGTCGAATATGCCACGGCTGTCCCGTCGGAATCCGGGACGGTGAGCGACCACCGAGGATCTCCCAAACTGGCTATTCTCGCGGTCGATCCCGATACGCCCGCATGGAACGCCGGCCTGCGCCCGGGATACGGTATCCTCTCAGTCGACGGGGGCATGCCAGAATCTCCAGAAGAATTCCGAGCCACCGTTGAGGGACTCTCTGATGAAGTCTCGATTGTGGTCGCGCGACGCAGTGGACGCCCAGAGACGGTCGCCATCGAGCCCGAACCTTCCGGCGATTAACCTGCTCCCCTACAAGGATGCCTGGGAGTAAGTCATGGTGCCTGGGCCCTCGCAGGCGGCGAGCGGATGGCTAGCCACCGATCGGGCCGAGCTGCGGGTCCTGACCCAATGCCCACGATCACCTTTCGGCAAATCTGGCTCGGATGGCTGGTTTTCGTCGCTCGGCGTATATTGTTTGGTTTTCGTGGCAGGGAACCTGCCGTACGGGAGGCCCAACTGGGCATGTTTCTGGAACAACGTAAATGAAAACCGACGAACTTCGCGAAAGATACCTGGCTTACTTCCAATCCCAAGGCCATAGCCGCCAGCCTAGTGATGTGCTGGTGCCTACCTGGGATCCGTCGGTGCTGTTCACGCCCGCGGGGATGAACCAGTTTAAGGACCATTTCCTGGGCAAGGTGAAACTAGACTTCACCAGAGCGACCACCTGCCAGAAATGCTTGCGGACTGGCGACATCGAAAACGTCGGCCGCACCGCATATCACCATACGTTCTTCGAGATGCTCGGCAATTTCAGCTTCGGTGACTACTTCAAAACGGAAGCCATCGAATGGGCTTGGGAATTCTTGACCGATTCCAAATGGCTCAACATGGACCCGGCGCGGCTGTCGGTGACCGTCTACAAGAATGACGGTGAAG
>JANQJJ010000364.1 GCA_028281725.1 Pirellulaceae bacterium
CAGATTTTCCAGTTTCAGCCGCTCAGTGAGGACGACATCCTCGAGTTGTTAGGCCGCGCGCTATCGGATTCTGAATGCGGACTGGGCCAGATCGACACCGAGCAGGAGGCCGGTGCGCTGGAGTATCTGGCGAGAGTCTGTGAAGGTGACGCTCGGCGCGCCCTCGGCGCGTTGGAGGTCGCGGTTCTCTCCAGCAAGGAACCACCGGTGCGGCTGACGGTTGACCTGTTGAGAGAGTCGATGCAGCAGAAGACCATTCAGTACGATGGCACCGGCGATGAGCACTACGACGTGTCAAGTGCTTTGATCAAGAGTATCCGAGGGAGTGATCCTGATGCGGCCCTGTACTGGTTGGCTCGTATGTTGGAAGCTGGCGACGATGTTCGGTTCGTCTGCCGGCGGCTGGTCATCCTGGCCAGTGAGGATATTGGCAACGCCGATCCTCAGGCTTTGCCGTTGGCCGTCGCGGCGGCGCAAGCCTGTGAGTTGGTAGGACTGCCAGAGTGCCAATTGATACTCTCCCAAGCGGTCATCTATTTAGCCTGTGCCGAGAAGAGCAACTCGGCAACTCTAGCAATTGCGGGTGCCTTGCAAGAGGTTCGCGAGGGGCAACTCATTCCGGTACCGATTCATTTGCGCGACAAGCACTATGCTGGAGCCAAGCGTCTGGGGCACGGAGAGGGCTATCAGTATTCGCATGACGAGCCGGACGGTGTGGCTGCTCAGGACTACCTAGGCGTAGACCGGACCTTCTATGAGCCGACTGGCCGCGGCTGGGAAGGGGCGATGGCAGATCGGCTTGCCGAAATTCGAAAACGATTGCGACAAACGAAGGGGGGCAGCGACCACCCTAAGAGCTAGTCGCCGTGATTTGGCGAATTTATCTGATTTTCTTTGCTTGGTGAGCGGTCCTGTCCGGCGCAGTTAGGGTTAAATTCGAGTGGAATCTCCTACCTTGCCTCCTCGATGTATGCCTCGCATGAGACCGACAGAGAAACTAGTGAAACTGCTTGTCATTGAAGATGACCCTATCCTAGGTAACTCCATCACGCGAGGGTTAGTCGAGCAAGGGTACCATTGTCGCCTCGCGAGCAATGGTGAGGAAGCCATGAAGCTTGCCGGAAACGAGCCCTTTCACGTCGTGATTCTCGATCTGGCGCTTCAAGACAAATCTGGTTTGGGGGTGCTAAGATCCCTGCGTGGGGCCAACGAGCACGCCAGCGTCATTATTCTCACGTCGATGGACTCCCATCAAGAACGCATGGCGGGGCTGGAGGCTGGTGCTGAGGATTTTCTTATCAAACCATTTGCCCTGACCGAGATGTCTGCACGCGTGGAAGCGACTCTGGTGCGATCTCGGATTCGGCCCATCTCTGTCTTGAGTGTTGGACCGATCAGTATGGATCTCACGCTACGCAAGGTAACCCGCAGTGGACGGCAGTTGAATTTGACGCCCACCGAGTTTCGGCTGTTGGAGATTCTGATGCGAAATCAGGGAGAGGTAGTTACCCGTAGGATGCTATGTGAATCCCTGTGGAGTTCGGAATGGGAGGGCGTGACCAACGTCATCGAGGTGCATATCAATCGGCTGCGGAGAAAAATGTCTAGCGGCGCAGAGCCCAGGATGATTTTTACAATTCGGGGGCGAGGCTATTCGTTGCGCTGGGAACCCGCCGGCGGCAACAATGCCCCAACGACTGATTCTAGCGACCCTAACAGAAGCAAGATGAAACGGGTGGCATTCTAGAACGCGGCATGGGTTCCGCGGTGCGTCGCCCTCGCTCGATTGAGTGACGATTTCGCTGCGTGTCCATGCAACAGGCCTGTGCGGCTCGCGTTAGTAGCCCTGTTTCCGACGGTTTGGGCCACTTTACGGTTTTGCCAGCTTTCCCGCCGACTGCACTGGTGGATTGATAGCACCCGAGCGGCTAAATTTGAGGTTTCGGCATTTCAAGACGATACCTCAAAGTAACCCACTCATGCTGCTTACTGAGAACCCTGTGATGCAGCGCGAGCTGCTTACCAATCTACGGGCCAATCGCGCATTTGTATTGATGCTCGTTTATCAACTTGCCCTCGCATCGGTGCTGCTGGTCGCTTATCCCTCCGGCCAGCGCGTGGATCTTTCGACCGATTCCTCTGCGGCGCGGCAGTTGGTCGATTTCTTTTTCTTGGGGCAGTACATATTGGCCTCGCTGATGGCGCCCACTTTTGCAGCCGGTGCGATCAGTGGGGAGAAGGAACGTAAGACGTACGAGATGCTGCTCGCCAGCCCCTTGAAGCCTTGGGCGATCGTGATTGGGAAGATGGTCGCCTCGCTTACCCACCTGGCCGTACTCATTATCGCTTCTCTACCCATCATCATGCTGGCGCTGCCGTTGGGTGGGGTGAGCATTTATGAGGTATTGGCAGCCTATCTGTGGTTGATGATTTCGATTGTCTTATTCGGGTCCATTGGGCTAGCATGTAGTTGTGGTTTTAAACGGACGGCCGCGTCGTTGGTGGTCTCTTATCTAATTATCTTGCCGCTAGTCATTCTGGGCGCGATCTTTTGGAGAGGCTTCGAGAGTAGCGGTAATGTTCGTCTGCAGATTGCATCGTTGGTGCTGCCGCCGATTTATCTGACTGTGAGTGCCTTACTGTGCGCC
Organism: Pirellulaceae bacterium; assembly: GCA_028281725.1. Lineage (GTDB taxonomy): Bacteria > Planctomycetota > Planctomycetia > Pirellulales > Pirellulaceae > Aureliella. The sequence continues at coordinate 2,649 of JANQJJ010000364.1, forward strand.
TGGACCGCCCGAAAGCTGCTGTATCCACCGGATGTTGGCAGTGGGGGTAGCGACGTCGTCGATTTAGAAGAAGAGTCCAAGAACGCGATCGGTATGATTATTCAACGTGATCAGTTCCCGGATCGCTTGTTCGCGCCGCCGCGACGAACGGCTTTGATGAAAGATGACGCGAATCCGGTATATGATAAAGAAATTCATGCCGAGTTGTTCAGCCAGGGCACGTTGATGCTCAGGCTGGTGATTCAGATCAGCATGTTGTTGGCTATCCCGTTGATGGCCGCATTCTTGTTTATCAAGCCGATGTATTGTCCCTGGTACATCTGCTACGTACTGGTCTTCAACATCTTGGTGGCGCCGGTGTTTTCCGCGGGCGCATTGACCAGTGAACGAGAGCGTCAGACGCTCGAGTTGTTGCTGACAACCGTCCTCCGGCCTTGGCAGATTTTGTGGGGTAAGCTGCTGGCAGGATTTCGCGTGTCGTACGTACTGACGATGTTTCTCATGTGGCCCATGGTGTTGGCTTTCGTGCTGGCGATGCCGATGTACGGCAGCAATTGGCTGGCCGTGATCACATTCTTTGCAATCGTCTTTACGGCTGCGGCGTTCAATTCGGTCAGCGCGCTGTTTTGCTCGGCGCTCTGCAGGAAAACGTCAGTGGCGATGCTGGTGAGTTACTCCGTGTTGATCGTTCTCTATTTCCTTCCCGTTGCGGCCTGGTACGTGGCGACGAGCGTTGCCGATACGAGTTCCGCTCCTGGTTTTCTAGAGCAGATTGGGATTGCCAGTCCGCTCATGACCAGTTTTTGGGTGCCGCTGGATTCCAATATTCTCGAGGGGCAAGACCCGGACGTGGCGTCTGGCAACTGGGGATTGGTGGTCGCATACTTTACCTTTACGTTGCTAGCTATTGCCGTCATGTTTTCTCTGGTTGCCGCATTTCTGAGAAACCGCTGGGGAATGACTGGCCGGTGAGTTACCCGGCAGTTTTGGGAGATTGGGCAGAATTTTCCGGCTTCGAGTGAATTTCTCAAGTCAGCTCGCCGATATGAGAAGTGGCCTCCCGCGGTTTATTGGAGCGCCCCCCACGCGCGTGCACCACTCGGTTTCTGAGGGTAAGGATATCCCGGCTTATGTTCACACCTAGATGCTTCCTCGCTTTCACGGCACTGGGTTTTGCAATCGCCTCCCAGGCTGGTTGCGTTACGTTGAGTACACTTCTCGGTAAGAAGAAAAGTCCTCTCCTGGATACCAGGCTGCTGGAAGCACAAGGATACTCGGTACCACCCGGTGGGATGCCCTCGCCGGTGAGCCTACCCACCGATGGTGAGCCACGCGTTGTGCTGGAGGTACGCGGAGACAAGCGGCACCTGGAAAGTATTCCGCTGCCTGCGGACAAGGCGGTATTCATTCAGGACTTGGTACAGCAGACACAGCTGCACGAAAGTCTCGGACAGCTATCTATTTCCATCATGAGACCCAACGGTCCGGATGCACCACCCATCCGGCTTGAGACCACCACGGACGATGATGGCAAACCAATCAGCATGGGACACAACTATGCGTTGTTACCAGGCGATCATATCGTAGTCATTAGCGATCAGCGCTCATCTTTCGAGCGTTTCATCGACAAACGGTTTTAGAGTCTCACCGTAGCTGGCTGACTTCGATGTGGTGGCAGGTGACTTCGGTATCGGCATCATGGCTTTGGATAGCAATGGGGCCGGGGGCGGTGCGCAGGCCACGTCTGGGATTCTCATCAGGCTCGCGCGTGTCAGTGAAGTCGGTGACTTGGACGCCATTGATCCAGGTTGCCATATGCGAACCACTGGCCAGCAATGTCACAAAGGTCGGCTGGGTGCCGTCGCCGATGACGATGCGGGCGGGCTGTCGACGGAAGATCGCGCCAGCCCCGGCGTCTGCGGGCCGCAAGGGATCGCCATCAATCAAGGCGTGGTTGATTTGGCATTCGTATCCGTCGAGCATTGCATCCCGTATGCAGCGGAAGAAAATACCCGAGTTCACGTCGGGTCGAGCCAGTGTGTACTTCGCCTGCAGAACGAAATCGCCAAACTCGTCCTTGGATTGTAGCTGTCCCAGCCCGCCGGTCAGTTTTAGTCCGGCCGATGTGACTTCGGTCGTGAACGTGTTCTCTTCTTTCTCCGATTGCGTCCAGTGCTCCTTCCAGTCTGCGTCCAACTTGAGCGTCTGTGCGGCGACCGGTCGAAGCAAGACATTTCGGAACTCGATCGCGCCTTGGTTGTGTTGGAGACTGATGTGTCCCCGATGCGATGAGGTCTTGTCGTCCAGCTCCATCACCGGTTTGCCATCGAGGAAGACTTCGACCTGATTGTCAATCATCCTGACGTGGTACGTATGCCAGTCAGCCGGATCGAACTCGCCGAGGAGCTCCGGCTCCAGTTTCTTACGCCCGACGAAGCTGCCGGTCGGGAATGGGTTGTCGGGGGGCGCAATGTTGAGTTCCAGGCAATCCTCCGCAACGTTCTCCGGCTGGAGGCCCGTGCGTAGAAAGATTCCACTGTTTGTCATGGGATCGCAACGAAAGTCAACCTTCAGTTCGCAATCGGCAAGTTGAACGTTGGTTGCCAAGAAGCTTGGTTCACCGCGGTCGACTTGGATTGAGCCGTCCTCAACTCGCCAGTTCGCGTTTCCAACAATGGACCAACCAAACAGGGACTGGCCATCGAATAGGCGAATCCAGCCGTCTGCCAGTTGTTCCTCCGGTAGGGCGGCTGCCAGCAGACCTTGAGCGTCGACCTCGTAGACGGCAGGCGGCGCAATGGTTTCTTCCTCGATCTCTACTAAAGGCTCTTGATCGGAAGCGACGTCGGTCGAGGCTCCAGGCGGTTGTTCGGTGCAGCCAGTAGCCACGATCGGTAGGGCGAGTAGCAACGTGAGGTGTCGAAGGGAGCTGCGAAACATCATGAGTCGAAGTAACCATAGGAAAGGGAAACCAACCGGCAGTTCTACTGTAACTGCTCAGGGGCCGAATCAAAACCACCCGAGTTCAACAGGTGGGTGTGCCGGCATCAGCTTCCGAGCCGCAACTGGACCTCGAGCAGCTCTCCGAGCGGCGGAGGTGACGCAGAAATCTCCGTTGTGGCCAGGGAGGCGAGCGTCAGCTGGAGTTGGTTGAAGGGTGCCAGTCGCTGGCTAATTTCGATTTCGTACGTTGCGGAGGGAGCGGGTTGTAGATCCAGCGACGAATCGTTTAGCTGGGCTCGTAGCTCGAGATGGGTACAGTGCGGCAGGGGGGTGATGGCCAATGCGACCGATTGATCATCGCGAAGTCCCGTTGGCTTGTGGAACTTCCGCAAGTAACAGACGCTACGTGAGGCCGTTTCCGAGAGGGCAGAGTCCAGCCACTCGGCTTGCCATGGCTCTCGAAGTCGAATGATATGCATGTCTGGCGTGGTATGCGCGAGGACGGGCGAGTTTCTACCAGCAGGCCAGATGCGCCAGGCCAGCCTGAGAGTTTTGGGGGTCAAGCAGAGGCCTACCCCCTGTCCGGCGCATCACTCACTGGGTGACAAACTCTTTAGCGACCGACATTTGCTTGATCTGACGCGTGGATGGATCTTCCATACGGATCGAGATTTTGATGCCACGCAATTTGGTGGGAAACGGCGGTGATGTCTCCTGTTCAGTAATGTCGTCGACGCCACCGCCATTGTTGTCAATACCATCGGTGCCCGCATCGACGATATACACGCCCGCTGCATTGCGTCGCCAACTTTCTTGAGGACTGAGTGCTGGCCCGGACGTCGTGAGATCGGCGATGCGTGTGACTCCGCGGTTGACGCTTCTTTCCGTTTGCAGGATACCATCGCTTTCATATCTAGTCGTCCAGGTATCGTATGCGGGCTGGAAAATAGCTGGTGGAGTGGCAGCTGAAAGTGCCCCTGTTTGGACGACTAGCCCGGAGCGATAGAGTGCGTCTGTAAATGGAAAGTTATTGCCAGTAGCGATAAAATTGTCCTGAGAAAGTCCGCTCAACTGGCTCCATACGTTGGTTGCCGCAGAGATCGTCGCACCGTGGGCGACCAATTTACGTCCCCAACACAGGTCGACATATTCGCCGGTTCCCACCACGGTTCCTGTCGTGAGTACACTGCCGTATCCCGGATCGTTGGGTGAGAGAACCAGATCGTCCGAACCTGCCCAACCCAGCTCAGACACGTCATTGGCGATGCCATTGCCGTCGTCGTCTCCCCGAGGTAGAGGTGGAGGCTGAGGATCGTTGGTTCCAAAAACGCCGTCTGCCCCAACCACTCCCAGTAGCGGAGCGCCCGGGTCGTATCCCTTGATGTCGAATGCCAGAATGTCACTTGCCAAGATATCTTCGCCCGTTCTGGTACCGGAAAGAGAAAACGCAGGGTGCAAGAAACCGGACTGGTAAGCCAGTGGTGACGTTGCCGAAGTCGTAGCGCCGGCATCGGTCGCCATGAATGGTAAGCTCAGCTTGGGACTTAGCGCCAGGATGGGCATCGAGTAGGCCGACGCGGGAGCCGTCACGGAAGTAGCTAGTGGGATTTGGACGTGAGCGAATCGATTCGCCGGGTCTACAAGATCCTCCAAGCTATTGGCGGCGACGGTGCTGGTAGCAGCAAATGGGTTCACTCGTCTGATCGATAGATCGCACTGCTGATGGGCGGCGATCATATCGCACGTCGGTGTCGGCAGCGGGGTCGTTGGTCGGGCTTGCAGATAATTGGTAGTCACACCCGCTACGGTGACACTTCCGTTGGGAAGGATTCCTGTGGCCGGAATATTGAGATCGGGACGGATTAGAAGAGTGCGGTAATAAAGGCGGTATCGTTCTGGAAGGTCGGTGAAGCCACTAGGAAGATCGTCGGTGCGAGCCTTTTCGTAATTCTCGGCAGGATCAAAGTTCAGGAAGGCCGGGTTGCGATCCGGGTTTCCTATGTTCGTGACAACCGGTTCCACAAATAGAATGACTTCCGCATGCTGGGCTGCTATGGTAACGAGCCCCGTATTCGTCGCCGTGGGAGCCACTCCCTGCAAGACAAACAAGGGGACTTTGCCAGTGAACCAGATATCACCGGCGCGTGCGGTGAACATGAAGATGTCATCCACGTCCCCGTATTTGCTGTAGTCCGTTGAAGGAAAGGTTGACGGATCGTTCGTATACAGCGCGGCTGAATAATCTGTAAGCGTACCATCATAGTACTTGAGATATCCCGCGCCGGTCGTAGCGTCCGCCGGCGGGTCGGGAATAGCTGTCATGTTGTCCAAATCCAGGCGAATACGATAGACCACGTCGCGGAGGCGATTGTTCAGCTCCAGTGCCGCACGACCCTGCTTCATGCCGTTGCCGATCGATTTGAAGATCTGCGCGAGCGCGATCATCATTAACAGCGTGACGGCGGTAGCCACCATGACTTCAAGAAGGGTAAAGCCACGGCGAGTGTGGCAATGCCGACCAGAACGACGGATAGATCGCGACATGGGGAATTTCCTTCGCCGGCGAACAATCGTTAGACTGAGGCAGCACAAAACTGCCTAGCTAGCGGTCCGAAGACGCAAGCAAGAGATAAGAACGATTACGAGGGGTTGAACGGGCCGATCCTCTACCTGAATCTACTCTATCCAGATCCCGCGCGCATAGGCGCACAGTCATCTCGCCCAATTCAACTCACTTATTTTACTCCCCACTAAATCCATTGCACAACGCGACCACGCAACAGTCAAGTGCTCGAAAGATCGATTGGCGAAAACAGCCCTTTTGGTGGGTAGGTGCCGCTGGCCTTGTCGCCGCTTTCTTGGCAGGCTATACCGCTTGGGAATCGCTCTGGGTCGACGAATTACATAGCAGTTGGTCCGTTTCCGGCTCGTTCGCAGAGGTCGCACCCAGGGCCCAAGCGGGGAATCAGTCGCCGATCTATTTTTGGCTCCTTTTTGCGTTTGCCCGGACACTTGGTTCTGTCGGGATGCCAATCGGTGAACTCGTGCTCCGGTTGCCATCACTCATTAGCTGGGTAGCGGCTATCTGGGTTTGTAGCGCGGTTGCAGGTGGCAGCAGACCTCGCCGGGACGTCCTGGCAATCGAGTTCGGGCCCGCATTGCTGGTCGTCGCCTGGATTGCCCTGGATCGCATCCAGCTGTTCTATGCAACCGAGGCGCGAGTCTACGCCATCGTGCAATTGGTGAGTTTGCTTGGATGGTGTTGCATAGGAGTGCTGGCAAGCCCGGGAGAGAGCGAGCGGTTGCCCGCCGACGCGACCACACCCAGGCAAGAGCGGCGAGCGGATCCGCGCCGAGCGTTTGTTCTTCTCTGGTGCGTGCTGTCCACGCTACTGATCTATCTGCATCTACTGGCTGCCTTGGGCGTACTCTGGCAATGGTGTTTTGGCGCGGTGGTATTGAGGCGTCCACGGGCGGAGTCGCCATCGAGCGTCACGCCAAAAACGTGGTGGCTGGCCGGAGCTTGGACGATGCTCAGCTGCTGTCCGGCCATGGTGTGGGCCGTGCCGGTGTGGCAGCGGCGTGGGCAATGGGAGAGTTTTGCCGGAAATCCCTCACTCGGGAGTCTCTTAGGACTGTTCCCGCTGGCCGCCTTTTTGGTGCCGATCCTGACGTTCCGCATGGTGGACTGGGCTGTGGCGCAGATGAGCGAGGTGAGCAAGCAACGCGGGCGGCAGGAAACGCGTTCTATCGGTTCTTGGATGTGGTTGGTGGCGGCGAGCGGACCTTGGGCAACAGCTTGGCTGATGACGGAGCTGGAAATCGCGCCCATATTTCATCGCCGCTATGTGATCGTCAGCGCCATGCCGCTGGTGCTGCTGGCCGCATGCGAGCTGCGCAAGATTCGCTTGTCGGCACTCCGGTGGAGCGCTGGATTGAGCGTGATCATCTGGTTGGTCGTTAGTCAGGGGACGTTCACCGTGTGGCGGCACGGGCACCTGGTCGGATGGCAACGCGGAGAAGATTGGCGTGGGGCCACTGGCTGGGTTGATCAACAGTGGCTCCCTGGAGATCAGCTATGGTGTGCCAGTGGGCTGATTGAAGGACGCCAGGTATCCCTACCAATAGACGACCGGTCGAATGACTACCTGAGTTTTCCACTACGCGGCCTGTACGAAGTTGCCGATCGCAGGGGAACCACGATCGCGCCGAATGCTTTGGTCAACGATCCCGAGCTGTGGGACGATTTGTGGATGCAGGGCTCCCCCGCTGCCGTCCAAGATATCTGGATCGTAGCGCGTGGCCGTGCCTTACGATTGCATCGGAAGCTGGCGGTCGCCGGCGAGGAGATGAGGTCGCGCGGTGGTGAACTGGAGATACTCGTCGAGCCGAAAGAGTTTGGTGCAGTCGCGGTGGCCAAGCTGAGGGTGCTGAAGGAGAAAGAGTGATGGAATTCTTACTTCACGATGAACTCGATTAGGAATTCCGGAGCGGGTTCGTCATCGCCGTTGGCTTGCCACCTGACTTCGAAGGGCCGGGCAATGCTGTTGCCACAAAGATCCTCTAGAATCGTGGCAACTCGGATATGGTAAGTGCCGACCGTCCAGCGCCGGGTTGGCGAGAACAGCCATTTGGTTTCACCGCGCTCGACGCTTGATTCTCCATCGACCACGGTACCGTCATTCCGCTCGACCGAAAGAACGCGACCCAGCATGGCATGATCCAGTGGTTCGTCAAAGACCAGTGCAACCGAGTGGGTGGTCTCGGCTGCGGGAGTTTCTATCTTCCAATCTTCCGGATCGAGCTGCTGGTGGTCTGCATCGATAACGCGGAATCGCTTTTCAGCGGCCTTGCCCAGTGGCTGACCATCGGCGCCGAGCCAAGCCGAGTCGATGCGCAGCGTGTATTGTTTGCCCGCGGTCATAGGCGGGCCATCTTCCTCACGAGGTCGTAGGCCTCGTTTGATACGACCGGGATGGATGAACAGGGTGAATCGCGTCTGATCGGCGTTCCAAAGCTCTTCGCCCAGTTCGAGGAATGGATGCTTGACCCTAGTCTCTCCATCTTCTTCCAGCAGGTGAATTCTCCGGTAGGCTTCACCACGGCTCATTGGGGTGGAGAAGTGAATGTAGAACTTCAGTAGGTTTTCCGGCAGGTTCTTCGAGCTTGGATAAATGGCGGTCACCTCAGCCGCCGCCTGAGGTGGCTCAGCCGGGAGTCGGAATAGCTGAGCCGGATCGGCAATTTCATTTCGCGATCGCAACTCTGCGCTGAAACTCAGCTCGTAGGTAACAGAGCCGCTGAGCGCGAATCGCGGAAGGAACTTGAGCCTGCCGTCGCCAAACTCATAGGTTCCCAGGACCGGTGGAGGCTCGCTGAAGTCGGACGAGTGAACGGTTACACGAACGTGTTCCTTGGCTTCTGCAGCCGACTGGAGATCGAGGCCATCGACCACAAAATGTGGCGTGGGTTTGAGTTGCAAGCGGACTGAAACGGAATCGCTGAGCTGTCGATAAAGGGCCGTGGTGTCATCGGCGAGGGACTCGGCAGCGGTGACGCATGCCAGCAGCAGGCTGGCTCCAACGCTCAGCGGTCGCGTCATGAATCTACCTCGGGAGTTGTGATGAATGAGGGGCATTGGCACAAAATCGACCTTCAAGTTCAATGCCGGTGAGCTCTTGGGCGGATGGGATTTCGCCCGGGCGAGTACGCCCAGGAGTGCGGGCGAGGGGCCGCACTCCTGGTGGCGCGAGTCGAGTGTTTCCGCTCCGGCATCCGGCACCAGAGCGTCGCCGCCCTAGCGGAAATCGTTTCGCCTTACGGTAGAGCAACCGTTTTCAGGTCAACATCGCCCGTCGAGTGGTCGATCAGCATGACGGCATGGTCTTCGCCCAGCCGGTCGAGCTGGACAACGTCCTCGAACTGGGGGAGCGTCTCGTAGGGGATGCCCGCCGTACCGCCACCGCCCACTCGGGATCGAATGGCTTCGACCGAATCGAACTCTTCGGCGCTGATTTTCAGCTTCATGACTCCGCGCGCGTTATTGGCAATCAGCAAATAGTCCTGGTCTCCCTTCTTATAGATAATCATGTCGAGCGGATGATTACGATTGCCCAGTTCGGCGACGGTCTTGCCCATGACCTTTTTACCATCGAGGTCCTCGACGGGGATCGTCACCAGCGGAGTGCAGGTGTAGGCGGCCAAGACAGTGTCTTCATAAGTGATAAACGTGCGAACCGGCGACGCGGTTTCCAGCCGGCCGTGGGCACCGTGGTAAACTTCGATGCTCGTCGATGGTTCGGATTGGCCGGTAAACGGGAAGTCGAAGACTCGCAGCTTCGACGCGAACTCTTCGTTCGACAGGCCTGCCACGATGACTTTACCGCCGTCGAACTGAATGTCGGTAATCGAACTAAGGCGTGGATTGCGCCCCTTGCGATCGCGCCCTGATTCAGGTGCGCTGGCCAATTCGGCTTTGGAGAATCGGACATCTTTCATGTTGACTTCCGATACGTTGCCTTTGGAATCTGCTTTGAAGATGATGGGCGTGGCACTCGGGCCGCGTCCACGAGCTACCGAAAGGTAAATACTGCCGCTAGATGGATTGACGACCATATCATTGATGACGGTGTCTTCTGCGGCACTACCGATCATCGCGGCGATTTTTTTGTTGATGCCTTCGATGTTGACCTCCGCTTCGTTTGCCGCGCCCGTATGATCTCCCGTGTCAATCGCGTAGACGGCGGCACTGCGCGAGTCACCGACGAGCAGAATGCCGTTGGGTCCAAACGCGAGCGGACCGGCATGTTTGAGGTCGGGTGTTCCCTGCTGCATCCCGTCATCGGCAGCAGTCACTAGTGAGGCACAGAGCAGTGCGCCGCACAACGGCAACGCACATCGAGAGAGGAGTGGAACGAATTGAGTTCGTAACATGATCAGCAGACTCCGTACAGGGCGAGTAAAAGAGGTCGGAAAGGTGTGTCGCATGTATCTGGGCATTATCACCAATGGTTGTCGCAATTCAACTAAAGCGTTTTTGGCTCCCGCCAGGGAGATGCCAGTGGGTTGATGCTAGCGGAGAGTAATTTCAGGGCGAATGTAGCCTCCGGCGGGTTCTCGAAGGTGGCTCTTTGCCGGATAATCAGGGGGCTGGCCCCGTTTCGGAACGCCGGCAATGGCCCATACGTTACAAAGTCGCAAGGTTGTCGTCCGCCGCGACGGCAATGCATATATCTCTAGGAGTTCAAATACGATGACTACCCAGCTCATGGCTGCTCGCGCTGGTGAGATTACGGACGAAATGAAGTTTGTCGCTGAGCGGGAGCAACTACCGGTCGAGACAATTCGCGATGAGGTGGCGGCGGGGCGGATGGTGATTCCGGCCAACAAAGTTCACCTGCGCGGTCGCCTGGAGCCGATGTGCATCGGCATCGCGTCAAAGTGCAAGATCAACGCGAATATTGGCAACAGTGCCGTTACCAGCAACGTCGGCGAAGAGTTGGAAAAGCTGCACACCGCCGTGCATCACGGAGCCGATACCGTGATGGATTTGTCGACCGGTAAGGACATCGACAACATCCGCAAGCAGATTGTCGACATGTCACCGGTGCCTATCGGTACCGTGCCCATCTATCAAATGCTGGAGGAACTCGGTGGCAATATCGAAGACATGCGCGCCCAACACTTCCTGGACATGGTCGAACATCAAGCCAAACAAGGTGTCGACTACATGACCGTCCACTGTGGCGTGAAGCTGGAGCATTTGCATCTCAGTACCGAACGCGTCACCGGTATTGTCAGTCGTGGTGGTTCATTGATTGCCAAGTGGATGATGACCCATCGCAAGCAGAATCCGCTCTACGATGCGTTTGACGATTTGTGTGACATTATGCGTCAGTATGACGTGACTTGGTCCCTGGGAGATGGGCTACGTCCGGGATCGATAGCGGACGCCTCCGATGCAGCGCAGTTTGCGGAGCTGGACGTCTTGGGAGAACTGACCAGACGGGGCCAGGAAAATGGCACGCAAGTCATGGTGGAGGGCCCGGGTCATATCCCCATGCATCAGATCCAGATGAATGTCGAGCGCCAGATTGAAGTTTGTGATGGAGCACCGTTTTATGTGCTGGGACCCTTGGTGACCGATGTGGCACCAGGCTACGATCACATCACCAGCGCTATTGGCGCGGCGATGGCGGGATGGCATGGTGCCGCCATGCTCTGTTATGTGACACCTAAAGAACACCTCGGTTTACCCAACGATGATGATGTGAAGCAGGGGGTGATCGCATACAAGATCTCGGCTCATGCCGCCGATGTGGCTCGGGGCCGGATCGGCGCTCAGGATCGAGACGATGCGCTTTCTAAAGCGCGTTTCGAGTTCGATTGGAAAGAACAGTTTCGTCTGTCGCTTGATCCGGAGACGGCGCAGCGATATCACGACGAAACGTTGCCTCAGGATACGTTCAAGAGCGCTCATTTCTGTAGCATGTGCGGGCCCAAGTACTGCTCCATGAAGATCACCGAGGACATTCGCAAGATGGCTCAGGAGGATCAGCTGGTTGAAATAACCACGCCTGTTGCCGAGTGAGTTTCCCGTTTTCAGTTCACTTTGAAAGGAGTTAGATTCGATGCCACGTGCCGTTTGGAATGGAACCGTTATTGCCGAGTCCGACGTAACGGAGTTGGTCGAGGGCAATCACTACTTTCCGCCCGGGGCCTTGAAGACGGAGTGTTTCCAAAAGAGCTCGACGGAAACCGTCTGTGGCTGGAAGGGGACGGCCAATTACTACACGATCGAAGTGGATGGTCAGCAGAACGTTGATGCTGCCTGGTATTACGCCGATCCGAAGCCGGAAGCGGAGAATATCCGTGGCCATGTCGCGTTCTGGAAGGGAGTCTCCGTGGAGGAGACTCCCAACCAAACGACGCATGAGTCCGGCCAGACGGGCGTGTGTGATGTCGGCGGCGGGAACCCTGAATCCTGACTGAATGCGACTGGCGTTGGAACGCAATCGACTCCCCAGGAATGCGTTCGCCTCAGTTGACTCTCTGGAGGGTCCCTCCGGCGACCTCAATCAGGTCAGCCAGCCGCTGGTAGGCGGCCGGATCATCCGTTTCGAGTTCCACGTCGGCATTCAGGCAAGCGACCAATCCGGGTAAGTCCCAGTAGCGGGCCGAACCCGGCAGGAAACTGGCAGATCGAATGGATTCCGCCTCCGCAAACCGGAAGCCTTCAGGCGAGAGTGCGAGGGTGATTCGCTGATCCTTGGCTCCGCTGTATTCCTGCAGGCAAAAAACGCCCGCCGCGGCGCGCGCCGAATTCGCGGCGGTGCTGGAAATTTTGATTCCTTCACCAGGGTGCGTCTGCCGAATCCAGGCAAGCGAGAGCGCGATTCGCTGGGCGTCTTGGGCGAATTCCGGCAAGTTGTATCCGTAGGTATAGGCGGCGGCCAGCCGTGGATTAGATACCAACGGTTGTTCCAAGTCGGAGGCTGGAGGAAGCGAATAAGCGACTCGCTGCTCTCCCTCGCCGATCGAAATTACCAACAGATCCGGGGCCGAATCGGATGAATCGAGTTTCGTAATCATCCAGTGGTTACCGTCGCCGTCGTTCAGTTCGACGTGACCGGAGTCGGTTTCTTCACCCTTCAGGTGGGCTTGCTGGAGTCTGCCGGTCGTCAGTCCCAGGCAAACTCTCCAGCCATCGCGCAGCGTATCGGCCAGCTGCTGAACCTGTTGCTGGTCCCCACGGAGTAAGCCGGTTAGTTGGCTGTCGAGGATATTAGCCCAAAGCGACATCAGACCGCGTTCAAAATCCTCTCCGCCGGGCGGCTGAGGATGAGCCGCATCCCAGACCGTCAGTTGCTCACGCCCGGTGACTTCGAAATCTTGTTCCAAAACGGGTTTCTCAAAGCCGAGTCCCAGATGATCGTTCATCCAGCCGTACATGCTGACGCGACTGACGTGATTGAAGTTGTGGCCGAAGTGGATCGCAGGAAACAGACCGACGTTCTCCTCTTTCCCCAAGAGGCCGTAGAGTTTCTTCAGTTCTGGATAGCCGTCTTGGGGCATGGTACGAGTCCAGTCGTCCGCGGCGGTCAGGCCCAGTGGTCGAGGAGCGATGAGGGCTGATATCTCCACGTTGCCTGATCCGGTGCGCAGTAAGCAGGCGTTCTCGCAAGTGCAACCGCCCTGCATTCCCGTGCTAACCATGACGGCCGGAAATGCCACGCTGATTCGCGGATCGAGCGCTGCGCCGATGAACGATTGAGTCCCACCGCCGCTGGCTCCCGTGATTGCAATGCGATTGGGGTCCACCGCTTCCAGGCTGAGCAGCATATCGACCGCGCGCTGGGTTGCGAGCGACTGCAGGCCGAGGACCGACTGGCAATGAGACTCGGCAAGTGGGCTGAATAGCAGCCAACCCTTCTCGGTCACTTCGTTTTCTTGAGGTTGCTTTGCGAACCGATGCGCGCGGTCGAAGCTGATTTGCGTGCTGTCGCAATAACCAATCATATCCCAATGAAAGACGATGCAGCCCATGCGAGCCAGGCCAACACAGCGAGCTTGGATGTGGTTGCGAGCCGCATTTTCAAACCGTTCCGCACCACTGGCGAGCAGCCGGTTCACCTCATCGGCTTGGTTGTCATAGAAGCGGGCCTCGGTCCAGTGCCCGTGGGGGCAGAGGATGCCGGGTACTCGTTTTCCGGCGGCGATCTCCGCTGGTCGATAGAGATTACCGGTGACAAAGAATCCAGGTAGACTCTCGAACGTCACTTTTTCGATGGTATAGCCCTGCCTCTCAACTTTGCCGTAAATGTTCGGCTTTACCGGATCGAGTTCGATTTTTGGAAGCAGTCCCAAACTGACTTGAAGCTGCAGGCGAAGATCGGTGGCCCGAGACTGCCAGGCTTCCAAAGATGTGGGGGGATCGAATGGGCAGTGCGTATTGAGGTCGCGCAGTGGTTTTTTTTCATCCGTTGGTTGGGCTGCCAGTAGCGCTGCCGGGAGAGAAATCAGGACTAGCAAGGCCAGGGGAATCAGTCGTTGCAACATGAGAAACACCAGCGTGGGGAGGAAGGGCGGTCGAAAGGCGGAACCTAAATTGTAATCGCCGACGAGTTGACAGGCACGAATTCGGCATCGACTCCCTACCCGGCCGCCAGCGGGAATCTTCACCTGGATACTCTACGGTAGTCCTATCTAACCCGTTGGAGTTCGTTGCTCAAGCGACGCAAGGCGCGTTGGTGGATCTGTCCCCAGATTCACCCTGACCAAGCCAAGGCGAGAGATTTGGGTAAAGGGGTCAGGAGTCAATTGTGCACAGCACCCGAAGGGCCGTTCCGGCAATTGACTCCTGACCCCTTTTACCCGACCCAAAGATTAAG
>JANQJJ010000399.1 GCA_028281725.1 Pirellulaceae bacterium
ACAGCACCCGAAGGGCCGCTGGCGGCAATTGACTCCTGACCCCTTTACCCGACCCTAGTTTTACCAGGTTTGAGGCGCGATCGTGCTTAGCTCCGCCTGAACCGGCAAGGATTGGCGGCAACAAACCGTCCGGCGATTGGCAGATTGGTAAACTCTACTGCCCATAGGAACTCGACCGGTTGCGTAGGCGGTACCGGAGCGGTCGACGAGGTTCTCAGGGCAATTGATATTGGTGCGGGCTCCCGACGCGTCGAACACTCTCGTTGGTTCCTCTCAGCAATTTCGACTCGGCCGCCGATAAGATCCTTACTAAGCCGACTTTCTCCGAAGACTCGGAGCCAGCCACGCAGCGTTCGACACACCAGCGGTGAAGCAACAACAGGAAAGACCAGACCCCAATGCAAGAGGCGACTTCGGGTAACGTGCAGCGAGCCGCGACGAGGGACGAAACTTCTGCAGATTCGGAGACGCAGATCGAGTTGCTCAAGGCACAGCTCGAAAGAGCGCAGCGGATGGCAACGCTGGGGGAACTCACCAGCACGACGACCCACGAGTTCAACAACCTCTTGATGACGATCTTGAACTATGCCAAGCTCGGCTTGCGGCACAAGGACGAGGCGTCTCGAGACAAGGCATTCCAGCGGATCTTGGACGCTTCGACCCGGGCGACCAAGGTGACCGGTAGTGTGCTGGCGATGGCTCGCAACCGCAACGGGCAACTGGAGCCCACCTGTTTACGCGGGCTGATTGAAGACTCGCTGCTTCTGCTTGAACGCGAGTTTCGCAAATACCGCGTTCATCTGGAGGTCAGTCTCCAAGATGTTCCAGCCGTCAATGCGTCCGGCAACGACCTGCAACGGGTGATCGTCAACTTGCTCGTCAACGCGCGGCAGGCGACCCCCGAAGGTGGTCAGGTTCGCGTGAGCCTACAGAGTGATCAAGATACCGGCGAGGTTGTCCTGTCGATCCGAGACAACGGAAAAGGCATTGATCCGGACGTTTTACCGCGAATCTTCGAGCCGTTCTTTTCGACGAAGTCCGGACCCGATGCTTCGGGCAAAGGAGGGACCGGCGTCGGTCTATCCAATTGCAAGGAGATTATTGACGCTCACGCGGGCCGTATATGTGTCAAGAGTACGCTCGGTAAGGGAACGGCGTTTATCATTCGCCTGCCTGCCTCCTCCGAGGCGGCACCCGAGATCACCGCGCGAGCCAGCTAGCTCAGCTGATTCGCGACGCCGGGGCGGCAAGTTGGCGGCTCCCTCTTTTATCCGTCGGCGCAGAGAGCCACGGAGTCTGGGTGCGTGGTATACTTGTCTGCTATGAATCGACTCATACACCATTTCGCTCTGCTCGGTATCTTTTTCCTACATCAGCCCATCGCTCGCCTGCATGCGGACGACTACATCTGGATTGAGGGCGAAGACGCCGTCTCCAGCACGATGCGCGAGCACGGCTGGTACAACTCGGTAAAGAAGACCGAGCTGTCCGGTCAAGCATGGTTGTCTCACTTCGCGCCGGGAGAGATGCCCGTGGCGGAGTACCGGTTTGAGTCGCCGGAAGCCGGCGATCACGAGCTCTGGCTGCGAGTCAATACCATCGCCGCCGCGCTGGCAATCCGAGTGAACGATGGCGTCTGGCAGCCCGTTTCTTTTGACAAGAAAGAACAACATGTCAATATCGCCAGCGATGGCAAACCGGATCTGCGGTTCGTCGCCTGGGTCAAGGCCGGCAAGGTGCCGCTTCGCCAGGGAGTGAATTCGCTACAGGTGCGGTTTGAGAGCAAGAACAATCGTCACGGCGGACTGGATTGTTTTGTGCTGAGTCTCGAGCGCTTTTCGCCGCAGGGAAACCGCAAGCCGGGTGAGAAGACCGGTCTGGCCGACACCGGAACGTGGGCGTTCGAACCCGATCGAGATCAGTTTTCCGATCAAGCGCTGCTCGATCTAAGCCACCTCAACGAAAAACCAGCGGGCCGGCACGGACCGGTTGCGCGCTCGGCGGACGGGGCGGACTTTGTCGATGGAGCTGGTAAACCGTTGCGGTTCTGGGCGGTCAACACGACCGTGCAGTATCGTGATGACATGGCGGCTATCGACGAGCATGCTCGCTGGTTGGCCAAACGCGGCGTGAACATGGTGCGCCACCACGGTCATCTGGCGCCTGGCAAGGGAATGCAGCTGACCGATGTCAATCAGAAAGACATTGAGGCAGCCTGGCGACTGGTCGCCGCGATGAAGAAGCAAGGCATCTATGTGACCCTGTCACCGTATTGGGCGGTCAGTGTCCAGCCGCAACCATCGTGGGGACTGAAGGATGCCGGCGGCGATAATCTGACCGGTTTGCTTTTCTTCGATGCCGATCTTCAAGCCGCGTACAAAGGGTGGCTGCGGGCACTTCTGACACAACCCAATCCCCACACGGGCATCCCCCTGGCGGAAGATCCAGCCGTCGCGATCGTGCAGATTCAGAACGAAGATAGCCTCTTGTTCTGGACCGAGTCATCGATCGGAGGCGAACAGCGTAGAGAGCTCGGACGGCATTTCGCCCGGTGGCTAGTGGACAAGTATGGCACGCTGGCTCGTGCCGCGCAGGCCTGGGGTGAGCAGCCAAGCGTCCAGGGAGACGACTTCGACCAGGGTATCGTGATGCCTCAGCAGATCTGGCATCTGACTCAGTCGCAGCGCGGCCCCATGGAGAAAAGACTCACCGATCAACTCCACTTCTACACCGAGTTGATGTACGACTTCAACCACGAGATTACGCGATTCTTGAAGCAGGAGATAGGCTATGCCGGTTTGGTCAACGCCGGTAACTGGCGAACGGCCGATCAGGCCAAACTGCTCGATGCGGAACGATTCGCCTACTCCGCTTGCGACGTCGTGGGAGTGAACCGCTATTACACCGGAGGCGAGCATTCGAATCCGGGCGGACAAGATCGGTCAGGCTACCTGGTCAGCCAAGGGGATCTCTTTAGCGGTGAATCGGTACTGAAGCGGCCGTGGGCATTCCCGCTGGCACTGCGGCAAGTGCGGGGCTACCCGATGATCGTTTCCGAAAGTGCGTGGGTGCCGCCACTGCGTTACCAGACCGAAGGTCCATTCCTGGTGGCAGCCTACAGTGCGCTGACTGGGGTGGACACCTTTTACTGGTTCTCAACTGGCGAGATCGGCTTCGGACCGCCGATGGGCAAATGGCAACTCTCGACTCCGGCTCAGATCGGCATGTTCCCCGCGGCGGCGCTGATGTTTCGCGGCGGTTACGTCAAAAAAGGAAACCCGGCGCTGGTCGAACATCGCAGTCCCGAAGAGCTCTGGTCGCGCCGGCCACCTCTGCTGCCCGAAGAGGCCGGTTTCGACCCCAATCGAGATACGCGTGCGCCTGCCACCGAAGCAGAAGCGTCCCGATCAGGCAGCGTGACTCTCATGGCCTATCTTGCCGGCGGCGTCGAGGTCGCGTTTGAAGAAGGGGACACTCAGCTGGTCGACCTGAAACCGCTCATTCGCGCGGACAAAAAAACAGTTCGTAGCGTCACCGGCGAGTTGCTGTGGAACTACGGTGACGGTATTTGCTTTTTGAACGCCCCTAAAGCCCAAGGCGTTACGGGCGATCTGGCGGCCGCGGGCGCAGTGCGGTTGGGAGAACTAACCGTGACCGGCCGCAACGAATACGCCAGCTTGTTGGCTGTTTCGATGGATGGTGCGGACTTAGACGTCTCCAAGCGAGTCTTGATTCAAGTGGGTACAACGGCGCGCCCCTACGGTTGGAAGACGACCTCTGCTGGCGGCAACAAAAGACGTATCACGAGCCTCGGCGGCAGTCCCTGGAATCTGGAGAAGGCCGATATCGAAATCCAGCTCCGCAACCCCGGGCTCACGAGGGCAACCCTGTTGGATGCCAACGGACTTGCAAGACGTCAGGTGGCTGTTCAGCGGACTTCGTCCGGCGTCCAGCTGAAGCTGCCCGCCGATGCGATGTATCTGATTCTCGAGTAACCGATAGCGGCTCGAGAAATCAGTCGGCTATCCCAGGACCAATCGACTTCGCACGACCAGGCATTCGGAGGTACGATTATGGGCAGTGTTCTGAGATTCAAAGCGGTGATGTTGATTTGTGCTCTGGCCCCGACGACTGGGCAGGCTGGCGACGATAGCGATGCCAAATCAAAAGCCAAACGCTGGATCGAGCGGGAGCACTACGTTGTGCTCGCCGCAGAGAACACAGAGCTTCAGCGACATCTGGAGGGCGGCCAGGCGGCCAAGCCCTATGCGGCCCATCTATTGATCGACGGCAACGCGCTGCTGGCCGACGAGCAAGTGAGGTTAGAGAGAATCGATTGGAAACAGCTTGCCCAGGATTTAGCAGGAGTAATTCGATTTCGAAAATCCAGCGACGCGAAAGCACCTGCCGAGCCGGAGTATCAATCGATTCGGATTCATACGTACTTTCATAAGGTATCGAATACCAATGCTGCGATTCTTCGGTGGACGTTGGAGGGGTTTGCTCGGGAAAGAGCGAATTTTGACTATGTGAGCCAAACGGCTAGCTACTCTGGTGCCGACGACGGACTGTGGCAACGTCTAGGGCACATCGATCAAGCGCAGCAGTCTTCCGTCGGCGGATCGGTACGCGAAGATGCGGCCGGCAATGAGTATGTTCAAGTCTATCCAGTTCGTACGCGCTTAAGCCGCCTGTACACCAACAATGCGGATTGCGTCGTCTATGTCCAACCCAAATTTGCCAACGAGTTTGGAGAAGGGCTGCCACGCAGCGTGCGCACATCCATGACCGTGTTCAGTCGGCAGCTAGAGTTCGAGTCGAAGGGCAAAGTGTTGTTTATCTTTCGGTATTCTCCGCCGGCGGGCGACAAGGCCAAAGCCTGGTTTTTGGAAGAAGGCGCCCAGGAGATGACGCGTTTGCTGGGATTCGAGAACTGGGCAGTGACGCTCCGGTACGAGTCTGCCAAACAATAGAAAGCGCAACAGGCGTTTTTTGAAGCCCTCGCAGCGGCCCTCCAGTTAGCCCGACGCGCCAGCGAGAAGGGACTTGCGACATTACTGAGGCAGTACCTGGCCAGCGCGTGGGGTTAGTAAGAATCTGCCAAACACCTGGGTTTAGCGAAAATCGTAACTGCCTCGTCCGCGTCATCGCTGTGGCAAGAAACGACGCAAGTCCTGCGCTGCGCCGGGCAGATCGGCTGTGCGGACCATCGCGATCTCCCCGCTCAGACGAAATCCTCTTTCTGCCGACTGATCTTGCGGCTGGAACAAGTAGGATTCGTGCTTCGCCAAGTCATGAATGTCGCTGGACCCAAGCGGCAGGTAGATCATCGCTTCGCCACGGTCCAGCCAAACACAGCCGCGATCGAAACCGGTTGATACGACCGGCAGTTTTTCGTTTTTGGGTTTCAAGAGAACCTGCACATCGGCTTGATCGAGGAACGCGAGCAATTCCTGCATTGGGCCAGCGCCTGTCACCTTCGCAATCAGCCCAAATCGGCCGCTACGTCGGCAGTTGTCACGAATCGACTGGGGGAGTGCTTCATCATCCGTCCATGAAACGCTTTCAACCACATGCTGCCGAGAGCGGAGTTTCGGCATTTCCAGTTGGCAGTGAGGTCCCATTTCATCGCGTAGCGAAATGGTGGAATAGGGATTTCGATAGCCAAAGACGTCTCGCGTGCTACTTGATTTTTGCCGACGGCCAATGGTCTCGTGAGCTTTGGCGTCAGCCCAGTCGTTGAACGTGCCGACGTGCGTCACTAGCCCGAACAAATGGCGATCGTAGATGCCCTGACCGAGCCGGCTGTAGTTGAGCCGATGCCATTGTCCACCGACGTAGACTTCGTTGAACGTGTGAGAAGCCCAACTCCGTTTGATTGGACTCAACGACGTGAGCAGATGCTGTCGTATGCCCGGTTGTTGCAGATTTCCAATCAAGTCGAACTCGCGATCATCGCTGGCGTCAATGATGGGAATGCAGTAGACGGTCCGCGTGGGAATCCCAAGCGCTTTCAGGCACCCGGCCAAATAGATCGACGATGAGGTACAAGAGCCACGCGTTTTATGGCGAAACATCCCGCTGGCGGAAACTTCACGTTGCCACTGTTCTTCCAGCGTCCGTCCCGTTTTCTCCAGCTCACGTTGGATGGCTCCGTCGAGCCCTTCGGGAACGTACGGTTTTCCATCTTCGTCCCAAGCCGTAATGAACGAAGTGAACCCGTCGGTGGACTCGGTTCGATCGCACAGCCATTTCGAAGCCTGCTCGACGATTTGACGATCATTCAATTGATTGACGTCGATGCCGTCGCCGAGCAATTGACGCTCGAGGTCGGCTTGCATTTCCGGAGTCCAATCCGCGCTCGGCCCTGGCTGTAACCATTTCTTCATCTGCGAGGTTGCTTGGCGCCAATCGTCATTGCCTCGAATGGCCGACGCAACAGTATTGAACGGATAATGAAAGACTTCCAGCTCGACGTACTGATCCGTTTCATCGAGCACCTGGGCGTCCTGATAGTGATCGCTGAGGAACTCGATCGTAACGGGGCGAATCACCTGCACGACACTGCGTATCGTGTATTGATACTCTCGCCTTTCATTCCAGTCACCATCCGGCGTTCCATCCCCATCGGTGTCAGGATTGTTGGGATCGGTCAGGTACTTGTGCTTCTCCGCGAAGTCGGAAAGTCCATCTTGGTCGGTATCCTGTGCCTGCGGGGTTTCACCGGGGCGGGCGCCAAGGGGCCGCGGCGGTGCGGCAAGCAGGGCGGCGCTGTGAATGGCTCCGACGGTCGTCAAGCACAACAGAGCCAACAGGCCGGTCAGTACCCTTCTCGAGCGACTCGTCTTTTGATTGGCGAATGCTAACATCTCAAGTCTCCTCTTGATTCCAGCGGGTGAATCGAAACCGGTTGTTAAAGGTAAGTGCAGAGCGGGTATCGGTTGGCAACATGCCAACACCGCATCTGCGTAGGTTTTCGGGTTTTGGTTTTGACGCACCACGATGGCGTCACACGAAAGCTCTCGGTCTTCGCTTAGCAAGCGGGACATCCGCCAGGCCGACGGATGAAACCACATGGAAGTGGTTAATAAATGTTGGAGCCAACAGATCAGCCAGTCGCTCCGCTCGAGGTGGACCGCTTCGTGCCGGAGCACACATTTCAAGTGATCGGTCGACAACCTGCTGGCGTGGTTTCGTGGCAAGACGATCATACGAGAGGGAAGCACCAAACAGGCTGGCGACTGAACGCCATCTGACTGACAAAGCTGCACTTTGGGACCAGCCAGTTCTCGGCAGAGATCCTTTAGTCGGGGATCTTCAATCGGCCGGCAATGCAAGACGAGCCGGACGGTCGCTCCAACGCGGACCAGCAGAAGGAAAACACTCAGTGCCACGCCGGCCAGATAGATGATGGCGAACACCTGAAACGTCGTCCGCAGAGGCTTGGACTCCAGGGCTTGCGCAAACAGACTCGCCCGATTGCCTGGCCAAGCATGGACTGCCGCACCTGCTGCCGGCGCGCGTACCGATGCGGCTGGAACCTCGCCAAATGCTTCTGTCGAGATGGAGCCGAGCTCCGCGGTGGGATCCGATGAGAAGCGCCTGGAGGTCTCCGGCTCCGGAGATTCAGAGTCAGAAAAGACCCAATCCATGGAATCTGATCGAGCCGCAACTGGAACGGGCTGCGACGTGAAGTGGCATACGCTCCACTGGGTTGGCAGCAGCCAGGCTGCCAGCAGGACCAGTGTTGCCTGGCTCCGATACTGCATCACCGCGTCCCGCCGGATGAGCGCCCTCAACAGGCGGCTGACCCAAGCTAACAACACCAATCCAAAAGAAGCAAGCAGTAAGTGCTGGACAAGGTAAATCATTTTGTGGCTCGCTGAAAAAGGGAGAGCTAGTCTTGGGGCGGTTTGGCATCCTTCAATTTTGCATCCACCCATCCGCGAAGCTCCGCAAGTTCTTCCGCCGACAACTCCGCATTGTCAATCATCTGGTGGATCAACGGCTTGAGCTGTCCACCAAAAATTCGCGTCGATAGATCGGACAGAATATGCTTCGAAGCCTCGTCTCGCGAAAAACGCGGCGAGAAATAGTGCGCCCGGCCTTTGCCTTTGACCTGACTGACTGCCTTCTTTTGCTTCAGTAGGGTCAAGACGGTCTGCACCGTGTTGTAGGCCAGCTTCTTACGCCGATGTTTGCCGCGCGATGCATTGAGCGAATCGACCACGTCGCGGACACATACCGGTTCGGGCTGAGCATCCCAAACCACCGACATGACTTCACTTTCCAGTTTCGTTAGCGACAGGGAGGAATTCTTGTTCATTCTGGGCTCGCGGTCTCAACGTCAAGATAGCGAACGGTCGAGCGATCGCTTGTATTATTCCTAATTCTTTAGGAGTTAATTCCTATGAATTTAGGAGTTGTGGTGAGTCATGTCAAGGCGCTCCGGCAAGAGAATTTCCTATTTCTTTGCGAGGCGAACCGCCGCCCGCCTTCTTGCCGTCGCCGCCCGCTCCTCGGGCAGCAACATTAGGGCAGTTGGCGATACGCAGCGATGGGACAAAAGACGGGAGACAAGTGGGAAGGGACCCTGGCCGGAGGGATGGACTAACAATGCAGGGCAACTCAGTCAGGCCAAGGGGGAGGCGGGTTCGGGTGGCAATAAGAACTGTGCCGAACCTTCGATCGGATGACCTCGGAAAAACTCCTCAGCATCCATCGCGCGCTTACCGGCCGGCTGAACGCGCCCCGCCAGGAGAACGCCGTCGCCTGTCACCACGGCAAGCATCTTGGCCCAGGGCGCGGACCAGTCCTGACCGAGGTCTTGGGCATCCATCGCCAGCGCGGTCCCCGCAGATGGTTCTCGCGCGGGCAATAAATTCTCCGGTAGAGGACCGGCCAGGCAGCGGGCGGCCGGAATGAGGATGCGCATCTTTTTGCCGCCGGGCCACTGCAGTTCGGCGAATGTTCCCGGCCAAGGTTGGCAAGCGCGCACCAATCTCACCAGATACTCCGCCGGCAATCGGAAATCGAGTTGACCATCGGACTTGGAAAACCTCGGCGCTTTCGTCACCAGAGCTTTGTCTTGCAAGTCGCCTAGTAGGCTTTCGCGATCCCAACCGTCGAGCCGCCTGATCGCGTCGACTGTCGCGTCGACGCCGAGCACGGCCAGCCTCGGTTCCAGCTCCGCTGCGGTTTCGTCAGGCTCAACAGGCGTGCGCTGCACCGCCAGAGCTGGGCCGGCATCCAGCCGCGCCGTCATGTGAATCACCGTCACGCCAGCCTCGGCGTCTCCCCGAAGCAGAGTCCATTGCACCGGTGCCGCCCCGCGATGTCTGGGGAGAATCGATCCGTGCAAGTTCATGCCGCCCAGGGGCGCCGCCGCCAAGGCCTCGCGGGAGAGTATCTGTCCGTAGTCGCATACGAAAAGCAACTCGGGCTGATAGCGCCGGACCTCGGCGATTGCATCTGGAGTGTTGATGCTTTGCGGTTCGAAGACGTCAATTCCCGCGTCGCTCGCCCACTGAAAGACCGGGCGCGGCGGCTGTCTCTTGGCTTGCGGGTCGGCCTGGGGGCGAGTCACCACCAACGGGATATCATGGCCATCGGCTAACAGACGCTCACACGCTGGAACGGCGAACGGGCCGGTTCCCATGATGACAATACGCATGCTCAGTTGCTTCCTACTCAGTGGACTCGACCCCATCGGCGCGAGCGCTGACTACGCTAGCTCGGCGCTCCGCTCCGTACTTCGACAAACGGCTTCCGTGACCGCGCCCCGCAAGCCTGCTGTTTCCAGTTCTCGAATCGCTGCAATCGTGGTGCCGCCAGGGCTGGTCACTTGATCTTTGAGCTGGCCGGGATGCAGTCCGGTGTCGAGCACCATTTTCGCAGCTCCCAAGACAGTCTGTGCAGCCAACTGGGTCGCTGTGTCTCTGGGCAACCCCATCGCAACGCCGCCGTCACTGAGAGCCTCGATCACCATGTAGATATAGGCTGGGCCGGAGCCGGACAGGCCAGTGACCGCGTGCATCAGGTGATCCGGCAATCGGACTGCCATGCCAACGGAACTCATCAGCCGCTCAACCCAGGCCACGTCTTGCTCGTCGGCGGAATCGTCAGCTGCAATCGCCGCCGCCCCCGCGCCAACCTGCGAGGGAGTATTGGGCATCACCCGGATCACCCGCTCAGTGGCCAGCATCGTCTGCAGGCGACTCAGGGGGATTCCCGACACGATGGAGACCAGCAAGTGACGCGCCGTGATGGAACCGGACAAGTCTGCCGCGATCGATTTCAGCACATGCGGTTTCACCGACAAAACCACTCGCTCGCATTGACCGAGCAGCTCCACGCCATCGTCGACAATCGTTGCTCCCGCGAACTTGGCACTTAGTACGTCCTGCTGCTGAGGACTGGGCTCAGCGAAAACCAAGTCGCCGCCAGACAGCACGCCCGCCTGAGAGGCTCCCTGCGCTAGAGCCTGCGCCATCTGGCCACCGCCAATAAATCCAACCTTTGGTTTCGCCACTGGATACCCACCCTAAAAACATGAAATCGGCAACCGCGCTGAGCTGAGGCGGAAGATTATAGCTTGCAACAAGTCGCGGACGCGAGGGCCAGCCGTTGCTGAGCTCGATGGAAAATGGGCCTGCGCGGCAGCCGTCTGGCCTCCGCGCCGAATGGTGTGAGCGTCACGCTTGTAGGTATTCGTTTAGTCTACACTCCAGCGTTTAGGCAGCATTCCAGAAGGCTTTCCAGCATATTGGTTCGCTGAGGTACAAGGCTCGGAGTTGGCAGATAGCATGGCTTCCTGCTTGGCTCCAACGCATTCCGCCGCCTTTGAGCCGATTTCCGATGACCGTTTTGCAGGCACTCTCGACTGGTCCG
>JANQJJ010000476.1 GCA_028281725.1 Pirellulaceae bacterium
CTCCTGACCCCTTTACCCAAATCTTTAGTGTTGACAAAGCACTAGTCACGAAAGTGCTCGCAAACCGCCCTGCAGCGAGTCCCTCTGAAGGCTTAGGGCTAATCATCGGCGACATTGACGAAAACCTTTAAAGCGGATTGGTCCTCGACCAGCAGCCGCATCATTTCCGCGTAGCCCTCCAGGCCATCGACCGGGTTGGTCAGGATTTTCTGTAGAACGCCAGGGTACATCACCTCGCCGAGGGCCATATCCTTGATTCCCGATTCGAAGTGTTCCCGGTTGGCGTTCACCGAACCGAGTAGCAATTTGTTGCCCAGGACCCACTCAATATTGATCTTATCTGAGGGGACTTCAATCTGTTTTTTCCCCCCCGTAATGCTGGTCCACACCAATGCCCCATTGTGTCCGAGAGCTTGCATGGCTTCGAAGGCGATGCTGCTGCTGCCGGTCGCGTCGACAATCAAATCCGCCTTGCCGACTTGGGCCACCAGATCGGTCAGGCTGGTCTCGCGGGTGCTGACGTAGTGAGCCTCCATGCCTCCGACAATCTCACTTTTCAGATGGGGGCCGGGAGCGCGGGCGAGCGTATAGACGTCGAGTCCCTTGAGCCGCAGCACGAGCGTGGACAGGAGGCCGATTTGGCCTGCCCCCAGCACAAACGCACGTTGAGGTCGCCAGACCTTCATCCGCCGCTGGCATTCAAACGCCTGCTGGATGGCCTTTGCCGCACAGCTCATGGGCTCCATCAGCACGTGGAGATGCTTCAGGCCCGTTGGCACGCGGACGACATATTCTTCGGAGTCGACGATCTGCTCGGTCAGATATCCGTGGAGCAGATTGATGCCGCGTTCGTAGTACGTTTCTTCGCTGGTCATGTCGTACGTGCCGATGGTGTCGTAGATGGAACCACCCGGCCGACGAACCGTGGCGGTAACGTAGTCACCGGGCCTGACCAGCCGCACGTTGGCGCCCACCTCTTCGACTCGTCCAAAGCATTCGTGCCCCAAAACCAGATAGTCGTCTCCCTTGGGTGGATTACCGTACAGGGCGTCGTTAATCTCTCGATCGGTCGCGTCCACGCCGACTTTGAGAACTTTGATGCGGATGCCTTTCCCCCCCGGGATCGAGTTGATATCCGGTTCACGAATGTCGCGCTGATGGACGCTGTTAGCTTGGCCGGGGCGTACTGCGATGGCTTTCATAGGTCGGGTTGCTTTCGGATGGCAGAATCATTTATAGATGTCGCGGCAGGCTCTAGCACATGCGCGGCAGGAGGTAGGCGCTGAAGTGCCCAAGTTGGCCACGCCTTGAATCAAGCTGCTCCAAATCTATCGATATTTGTGACCAACTTCGAGGGGTGGCCAAGCGAGAAAAACGTCAGATATTCCTGATAGACTGTTTGGTTTAGGTATATGTTAGGGTATCTTTCTTTGATGCATGACGAGGCAAACTTTGTGACCGAGGGTGAGGGATAAGCTCGACGTGGCGAAACGGAAGAAACAATCCAAGAAAATCAACCTGAATTTTCTTTCTGATAGCGAGCTTCTCGACCTGCGTATGTGTGACCTGGGACTGTCAATTCCGGGCACTGTTGTCGAGGATCGCATTGAGCAGTTGTACGATGAATTGACCGACCGCGGTATCGCGTTTCGTCCCCATTGCTGGCTCTCGGATGAGTGGTTTTCACCGGACGGAATACCGGGAATCGCCATTCCCTTCTACCTGGCCCATCCACGTTTGATGCGGCTCGAACGCAAGCAAGTCCTGGACGTGGAAGGGGGGACGCATGATTGGTGCTTGAAGATCCTGCGGCACGAAGCGGGACATGCGATCGATACCGCCTATCGCCTCAGGCGGCGAAAGAGTTATCGAGATACGTTCGGACGGGTGTCCGTACCTTATCCAGACTACTATCGCCCCAAGCCCTACAGTCGTAGCTACGTCCAGCATCTCGATATGTGGTATGCTCAGTCCCACCCTGTTGAGGATTTTGCGGAGACTTTTGCGGTCTGGCTGCGACCACGCTCCCGATGGCGGACGCAGTATCGTGGCTGGCCGGCGATCAAGAAGTTGGAATACGTTTGCGATACCATGCGAGGGCTTAAGAACAGAAAGCCGACGGTCAGCTCGAGGATTCACGTCGATCCCCTGCGCTCTCTGAAAAAAACGCTGCGCGAACACTACGAAAACAAACGAGCCCACTATGGACTAGAGCATCCGAATTTCTATGATCGCGATCTGCGTCGGCTGTTTTCGGACAAGCCGGAGTACGCTAAGAATGTGTCGGCCTCCGCATTTTTGCGCCGAATACGAACAGAATTGCGGAAGAGTGTGGCCAAATGGACGGGAGAGTATCAGTATACGATCGACCAGGTTTTGTCTGAGATGATCGAAAGGTGTCGTGAACTGAAACTGCGGCTTTCGAGTAGCGAACCGGATACCAAACGCGACGTGATGATTCTAGTTACGGTTCAGACAATGAACTTTCTTCATGAGGGCCATCATAGGGTTGCATTATGAAGCAACTTCGCGTGTTGGCTCTCGTCAACGAAAATCTGGTGCCACCGGAGTCTCTCGATGGCAGCACCGACAAGGAAATCGATGAATGGAAGACCGAGTATGACGTCATCACCACGCTTCGCGAGATGGGCCATCAAGTTGAAGTTCTGGGACTCAGCGATGATTTGACTCCTATTCGCCATGCGATCCTCAAACGCAAACCCCACATCGCGTTTAATCTCTTGGAGGAGTTCCACGGCGTCGTGACCTACGATCACGCTATCGTCAGCTACCTGGAACTGATGCGGCAGCCCTACTCGGGCTGCAATCCACGCGGCTTGCTGATCTCCAAGGACAAGGCACTGTCGAAGAAGATCCTGTCGTATCATCGAATTCCGTCTCCCAAGTTTTCCGTCTTTCCGCTTGGACGAAAAGTCGTTCGTCCCAAGAAACTCAAGTTCCCGATATTCGTCAAGTCGGTGATCGACGATGCGTCTCTAGGGATTTCACAGGCGTCGGTCGTCTATGACGACAAAGAACTGGCCGAGCGAGTCGCTTTTGTGCATGAGCACACGCTGGCTGACGCGCTGGCAGAGGAATTCATCGATGGGCGTGAGTTTTACGTCGGGGTGCTCGGAAATGATCGGCTGCAGACGATGCCGGTCTGGGAGCTGATGTTTACCAAGAGCGATGCCCCACTGATCGCGACTCGCAAGGTCAAGTGGGATCGCAGTTATCAGGAGCGACTTGGCGTGAAAACCGACCATGCCCAAGACCTCTCCCCCACGGTCGAGAAGCAGATCGCTCGAATCTGCAAACGCGTCTACAAAGCTTTGGATCTGAGCGGCTATGCCCGCATGGACCTGCGCATGCGAGCCGATGGCCGCGTATACGTCTTGGAGGCCAACGCCAATCCGAACTTGTCGTTCGGCGAGGACTTTGCCGAGTCGGCCGAGAAGGTGGGCCTGTCTTACGAAGACTTGTTAAGCAAAATTATTGGACTGGGGCTGCGATATCGAGCGCCGTGGAAGTAGCCGGCCGATGGCGCATCAAAGCTGACACGTCCCAGGAGGGCACTGGCATGGAGGTGGATCTGTCCTCAGCTCCACGCTAACGCTAGCCAGGCAAAGGCCGGATAATCGGCCTGAGGTCGATAGGCCACCCGACGATTACTCCTCAGGCAGCATCAACGGCATCTCGCGCTGCGATCTCTGACGCCGCGTAGAGCGTATGCGAATCATCCAGGCTAGGATGCCGTGGTCCGCTGGGCTTGGGCCATGTCTTGCCAGAATGAGACAAATTCCGAATGATGTTGAATGTATTCTTCACTGAAGACGGCGCTCAGCAAGGACTCTTTTTGCGCGTTGAATTGCATCAGGTCCTTTTCGTCACCCGGGCCAAAGATGGGAGCCGGCTTGTCGTATACGATCGTGGCGCCTCCGTGGCCGTCGTGGTGATACTGAGACAATCCCAAGACGCGATCGGAAACGTACAGAGCTTCGTTCAACTCGTGAGTGACAATCAAAATCGTGTGGGGTTCCGGCTCATTCTGCCGTCGAGCTGTCAGGTTCTCCTGGTAGAGCTGCAGCAGCATCAGTTGCAAGCTCTCTCGAGTGGATTCGTCGAGCGCTCCGAAGGGCTCGTCGAGCAGTAGCAATTTAGGCCGCATGATCAGCGCTTGGGCAATGGCTACGCGCTGGCACATGCCTCCGGACAACTCCGATGGATAGTGTCCCGTGGCCGCTCCCAAGCCGACGCGCTCGAGAAATTCGCGCGCTTGGCGAAGGTGTTCGCGTCTGATATTGCGCCATTGTGGGTACTGAAACAGTCGAAATAGAGCCGACGTTCTATCCAGTTTCAGTCCAAAGGCGACATTCTCCTCGGCGGTCAAAAAGGGGAACAAGGAGTAGCGTTGATAGACGATGCCGCGGTCGCGATGTGGCGCTCGGTAGGGCACGCCCTCCATCAATACTTGGCCTTGCCGCGGAGGATGCGTACCAAGAATCGCTCGCAACAAAGTCGACTTACCACTGCCGCTCGGTCCAACCAGGGCCACAATCTGGCCGCGCCCGATTTCAAGGTTGACCTGGTTGAGGACTTTCTTTTCACCGAATTGGTGGCTCACGTCTCGGCACTCGAGCACGACGTCTTTGGTAGTTTCTGGCACGGACACATCTCTCAATAGCAGCTTGGGAACGACCAATCACCTTAGTGGCACACCACCGTCCTGATCGCCGCGGGAGGGTGATGCAGGATAGTGAGGAAGACTCCACCTGTTTCCTGTCCCGCCCGATCGCCTAGTCACCGAACCACGGACAGAGTTGGCGACGCAACCGAATCAGGCCATAGTCGACAGCCAGCCCGAGCAGGCCGAGGATCAACACGTAGACAAATACGACGGTCATGTCGGTGCGTTGATAGAACAGCCGCAATCGATAGCCAACACCCTCTCCGGCTACCATCCACTCGGCGGCAACCAGCAGCACCAAGGCAGGACCAATTTGAAGTCGAATGGCGTCGAGCGTACGTGGCAGCACCTGTTTGAAGATGACTTCCCAAATCAACTCGAGCTGGCTCGCCCCCAACGTGTAGGCCTTGAAGATCAGCTCATCGGGAACATCTTTGCGAACGCTGGCCGAGACCGATTGGGCCAAGCTGGGCAGCATTCCAAAGACGATAATGGCGATATACATGGAGAAATTGATTTGAATGACCACGAAGAAAATCGGTAAAACCGCAGTGGCGGGGATCTTCGAAAGAAAGGCAAACGGTGGCGTGCAAAAGGCGTCGAGCGGGGCGAAGCAACCCATCAGTAATCCGAGCAGGACAGAGATCAGCGTGCCCAACAAGAGAGCGGATACCAGCCGTGACCCGGTCGCCGTAAAGTCCTCGACAATCCAGATTTCTTTCCGCTGGAAAGCTCCCTGGGAAGTGCAGGCGCGAATCAGGCCTCGCTCGTACAGCATGGCCCAACTGGGCACGGTCAGATCGACTTTGTCCGGGTTGTCACGCGCCTCGGTAAACTTGGCAACCTGTTCGCCCCGACTCTTTTGCCTCTCGCCGAGGCGCTCCAACGCCTGGCGGCGTTGCTCGGGGTCCGTCATCTGCTCAGCAGCGGCTCGTTCTTGCTCGAGCTGGCTGCCGAGTTCAGCCAGTTCGGCCAAACGAGTTTCTGCAACGTCTTGCTGTTCCCGCCGAGCGGCTGCCTGGCGAGTGCCGGCCAAGACGGAATACAGCAAACCCATCAGGAGAATTGCCGCGCCGCCAAGACCGATCCGCCAAGCGGGCGAAATCGGTTTCCGAATCACTCGTTGCTGCCTTCCAGGCTTCGGAGGTAGGAAGAGTCAAATAGCAACTGCTGACCACTCTCGCTGCCAAAGCCGTATTGTGGATTTTCCACCAAGCCCTGGTCAACGCAGAAACCTTCCACGGTTTTCATCGTGGCTTTGAACTCCTCGCTGTCCAGCAAAGCGATCCCTTCGTCAGCCGTTTTGTAAAACTGGGTCTGCTCGACGACCTTCTTCATGTCGTCCAGACCTAGTTGCGAGAACTTGCGTCCGAGCTCGACCAGCACTTCGTCGCCCGTGTCCGGTTTCGCCAGTTCGACATTCATTTGGTAGAAGGTTTCGATGATGGCCTTGGCAAAGGCGTCGGCGCCGGGCTTATCCAGTACGTCGCGACCGACGACGACCATATCGACGATCTCTCCAGGAATCTGGCTCGAATCAAAGAGAACTTTTGCATCGGCTCGATCGTTCAGCGTTTGCAGTACAAAGGGATTCCACACCATGATGGCTTGGTGCGTATCTTGTTTTTGCTTCATAGCGACGGCGGCCGCACCGGGGTCTTGATTGGAGAACTGGAAATCTGCCGCCTGGTAGCCCTTTTGCTCCTTCTTCTCAGCCTCTTCAATGCAGCGTACGAAGCAGTACTCGGACACCGTGCCCTTGAGCCCATACACTTTGTGGGCTTTCAATTCCTCGAGCGTGTCGATTCCCACCACGATACACGCATCGGCGCCATTGCTGGTGCTGGTGGGCAGTATGGCCACGCCATCCCGGTTCGGGCTCACGATCAGGGCGTCCATGTTGGTCATGCATACGGCATCGAAGTTTTTGGAAGCGAACAGGTTCAGGCAACTGTCGTAGCTGGCCTCTTCGAGGACGATATCGACGCCGTGCTTTTCTTCGATTTTGCCAAGTTTTCCCTGGTCGCCATCAATCAGTCCCATTTCGTCCGCCACGCCAAAGACGCTCCAGGATGGATACTCACTCCAACCAAGCGAAAAGGAGGGTACGTCGTCGGCAGCGGCGCTGGAGCTTCCTGCGGCATTATCATTTCCAGTCCCCGAACCATTGCAGCCGGCGAATACGAGGCACGGAAGACAAAGTAGGGCTGCTAGGGTCACAGTTCTTTTCATTGGTTTCTTCCCGATTTATGGTTGAGCTGAGTGGATATCCGCCGTGCTTGCCCGACAGCGGGGGCCTACTTAAAGGCCCTGTTTGAACGCGATGATGGCGCTCTACCGAGAAGGGCTGACTGCTCAGCCCATCGCTGCTGCCTTAAGTTGGACTAGGCTTCAGGGATTTTCGTATCTTGTTGCGGCGCCGGCTCGGAGGCCTCCTTTTGGGTCAAGCCGATGAGCGCATCGAACTCGTCGTCGGCTTCGCTCGTCTGAGCGTACTCCAGGAACTCGGCTTCGGCTCGTTGCGTGTCCATTCCGGCTAATTCACGGCTGATACGTGCGCTGGCGGAAGCTTTTTGTCGCAGTTCGCGCAGTTCCCTGAGTTCTTCGCTGGTGCGGTCGTTGGACAGTCCGGTCATCATGTCGGCGATCTGTTTCTCCTCGGAGGCGGACAAGACATCGGCGACCGCGTCGTGCTTCTCTTCTTTGAGTTTATCCAGGTCACGCATGAGTGACTGGATCTGTGTCTTGTGGCCGCTAACGTTCGCAACCAATTGTTTCAGATCTTCGTCGATTTCGGTGGCGCGTTGTTGTTTCTCTGCCAAGGTGCTGGAGAAATCTTTGAAGGCAGCCTGGCACTTGATGTAGTCCGGGTCTCCCTTGATTGCCTCGGGGTTGCTGCCATACTTCTCGACCAGTTTCTTAGCCTTGGCGGCGGCGCCGGCTCGCAGCTTCTCCAGTTTCTCGATCTCTTCGGTAACGAGTCGCAGCTTTTCTTTCTTGGACTCCTCCTGGGCGATCATGGCACTGACGGCATCTTTATACTGATTGAGACGACTGCGTTTCTCTTCAATGACGCGGTCGTAGTTGGCCGAAATCACACCGGGGTTCATTCGCAGCGTTTCGCTGGCCTTGGTGACTCGAAACGTCATCAAGTACCAGACGGCACGAAAATACTTGCCGACAGCTTTGAACATGAATATCTTTCCTTAGTTACTCTGTGGTGAATGTTTTATGTTTCGAAGATGGATTCTCGATTGCTCGCATCCTTTCTTCGGTACGTTTGGCGATTCGCATCGTCATCTCTAGTTCCTCGCGCATGGAGGCGAGGTCGACTTTATCTTCTGTTTTGATTAGTTCACGAAACTGGTGAACCGTCGAGTGGAGCCGCTCGACAGTGGATTCGATTTCCTGCAGTACCTGCTGGCGGTCTGCCAGGATCTTATCGCGTGCCGTACCGACCAGGTTCTCCGACAATTCCCACAGCTGGTACGATTGCCGAAGTTGCCCCACCGCCGCCTCAAATACTAGGCCGACTTTTTCGCGGATTTGGGCGCTGCGAAACTGGCTGCCGGGCTTGTTCGCCGCCTTCTCAAACTCCCCACGCAATGATCTTAGCAAAGTCAGATAGTCCTGTGTACGATGATCCCGATCAGAACGCAGCAGACGAGCCAAGGCGTCGAGTTCTTCGCTTTCGGCCCTCAGCCGCTTCTCCAGTTCAGCCTGCATGGCCTGCTCTGTGATGTCCTCCACTTTGAAGATCATTCGCGTGAGCATCCAGCCTACACCGCCCAAAATGCCAACTGCCGCGGCTCCGGTCAGGTAACCACTGCCTCCGGTAGCCCAGGACAGCAGGCCCGCGCTAATTCCACCCACGATGGGCAGCACGATGCTGGGTGCAAAAAAGAGTTCCGAGATGACTTTGCGTTTGACCGGATCCACGCTGCGTGCCCTGATTTCGGGAAAAGGGGGCAGGCACCCATTGCCCACAGGCCCGACGGGTGCAGGGCCCAGTTGGTGCCTGACCTGTTTTCCCGACCGTCTTTCTGAAAATGCTCTAGTAGGGAGGTTGCCCCAGCACGAATGTGACCGACATGTTGCCGGTGATATCGCCATCGACCGCCCGGACCCGCTGAGAAGGTACCCCTTTGGATTCGAGATATTGTAGGGCAGCCTGAGCACGTTGTTTAGCCAGCTCCCGATTGGCTTGGGCGTCGCCCCGTGCGCCGGCGTTGCCGCGGACCATGACGTAGTATTGCGGCCAACTCTCGAGCTTTTCCACCAGCTCATCGAGAATGCTCTGACTGCGACTGGTCAGACGAGAGGTGCCCCGCGCGAAGATCAGGGGTGGTACCGAGAGCGTGCCGACTTCCCTCAGATTGTTCCACTGGCTTTCAGACAGTTGGACCAACTTTTGCTCGCTACGCACCGACT
>JANQJJ010000511.1 GCA_028281725.1 Pirellulaceae bacterium
GCGGGCGTCGGTCGGTTTCGCGCCTTGGGCCACGTAGACGGCCGCCCCGTGTGATTTTGCTTGGCTGACGCGGACGAGCGAACTGGTCACGACATCCAGGACGGCCGCGGCTTGCGGATCGTTGGCTCCGACAACGAGAACATTCCTGCCCGCCTGCCGAGTCAATGGAAAGGTGACCGCCGGGCTGATAGAGACACTTTCCCCAGCGACACACCAAATGGCATCGGGATTCACCTCTTTCCGGGATCGCTCAAGGGCTAGATCGGCATTCTCAGCGTTCCAAGTGGCAGCACGATTGCCATCGTACACGACGGTTCGGCCCAGACGATTCGTGCTGGGATCCGTGTTCTGATAGCCGGCCGGCAACTGTCCAAACCACTCCAGCTGCTGTTGTTTGGCGAGCCAGCCTATTTGCATCGGTTGGTTGCCTTCGATACGGCCACCAGCGTCGTTATAGACCGCTTGCCCCGGATGCTTCAATCGCGAGGCAGCTGGATTGTCTTCCGCGAAGATAATTTGCGCATCGGACGCGTCACACTGCAGGGCGATACGGACGGCCATTTGCCCGAGAGTGGTGCGTGGAAGCGAGTACGACCCGGCCAGCGTCTGACTGCTCAACACCGCATGCACTCCAAACGAGCGACCTTGACGTACGATGCGATCGAGAATCAGACTGGCCTGTCCCGACAATTTGTCGTCCTCAACGAATAGCTCCTGAAATTCATCAATCACAACCAGCAACCGTGGAATGGGCTTGTCAGGATGAAGGGCATTCCAACTTGCGATATCCTGCACGCCGGCCTGGCGGAATGATTCGCCGCGTCGTTGCATGCAGCCATCGACGTATTCCAAAGCACTCAAACCGAATTCGCGATGGCTTTCGATTCCAACAATATCGGCGTGCGGCACCCCGGAGTCGGAATAGACCTGGAATTCGACACCTTTCTTGAAGTCGAGCAGCACCAGCCGCAAACGTTCGGGGGAGTACTTCATCACGGCACTGGTGATCATCGCGTGGAGCAAACTGGATTTTCCCGAACCCGTCTTTCCCGCAATGATGGCATGCTGCGCCGTCCCGACGCCAAGTCGCAATGAGTGCATTCGGCCGACACCGCTTTGCCCAATCGGGATGTCCAGGCACTGCGAACTGTCGCCCTGCCAACGCTCGTCTTGCGCTGGCACCATCCGCTCCAGCGGAACTTCGACGCGGCTGGATAACAAGGCCCGCCGGCCGACTTCCTTGATGATCACCTGCGATTGCTCGTCGGGAGCGCTCGCCGATGGGCGTATCGGAGTATCCAGAATCAGCTGCGAATTGGCGATGAACGATTGTCTCGATTCGTCGAGCGTTAGATGGAGACCGCGGCGGCGGACGGCTTCTTCATACTCCGGGCAAGGCCAGCTGACTTGGGGATCGATGAGCAGGATGGGAATGATTCCGCAGCGCGCCCCCGTATCCAGCAGACTTTGCAGACTCTTCCAGGAGGTGTCATCCAGGCCACTAGGCATGCTGGACCAGACCAGGATGCGATACGGCTCAGACAGAGCGCCGGCATCCCGATTGTACTGGACAATGTTTTGGTATTCATTGCGGAGTGACTGCTGAATGAAGTCTTCCGCGGCGAGCGCCAAAGCCGACAGCTGCTTGGCGATATGGCCGGGTTGGGTCCACACGCGGTGGCTGACCAGTTGCGGATCAAAATCACTCAAGTGCATCAACCAGCCGAAGTCACGACCGAGTCCGGGAGGATCGATCACGCAGATCTGGGTCTTGCCGGGCGGCAAGGTGGTCAGCGCCCGCATGACCAGGTTACGGACCAGCTGCTCGATGGCCGGCGAGCCAGGGTCTCCGGTGATGGTCAAATACCCGTCGTGCAGCGGCGAGAAGAGCAGGGGCGCCTGGAGCTGCGCGTTTCCAACGTCCCGTTTGGCGCTGTCCGGCAAGATGTCCTCGATCGCCAAGTTGCCCAGCGGCAGAACCGGTTCGCTAAGCGATTCGGGCCAGAGGGACCGATTTTCGTCCAGCAAGCTCCAATCCGGAAAATGTTCGTTGCACCACCGACGACTGCGCGATATGACCTGCAGTGCCTTTTGCGTTGCGATCTGCATCCTCAGCGCCCCACCACTGCTGAGTCGGTCGATCTTGTCGCGTATATCGTTGCAGCTCGAATCCAACTGATCCTTCAGCGATCTGCGGTGGCCCTCCGCCTGACGTTGCTCCTGTTCCAGACGGCCGGTAAACACCGTATTCGTCTCATCCAGTTTTGATGTCAGGAAACGGCTTGCCGACAGCTTTTCGCTTTCGGCCCGTTCGCGAATCTGCGTTAGATGCGTCTCCAACTTGTGGGAGATTTCCTTGATTTGTTGTTCGCGCCACGCTTTGGCTTGCTCAAAACGTTCGTCGCGTTTGTTGGCCAGGCGTTTCAGCTCGGCATCATTCTCTCCGATGGCCAGGCGCATGCCGAGCTCGTGAAGCTTTCGACCTAGCGCGACGCTGTTCTTGACTTTCGGGTACTCGGCTGCAGCGATACGTTTGAGCCAGGGACGCACGCCGAGAAGTCCCACGAGCAGGACCACGACCGTGGCTGCCGCGCCAACGAGCACGGAGGACAGTAGCGGCAAAACATGGGAGACGGTCAACCCGATGGCCACGGCGCCGAAGATCAGTCCACAGATGCTCCACCACCAGAATGATTCAAAGAACCGCGCCAGAGGATGATTTGCCAAGCGATCGCAGTGCTGCCTCGCCGTGGCAATGGTCGACTGCAGCTGCTCGCAAGCGGCTCCCGATTCTTTCAGATCCTCCAAAGTCCAATCCATCGCCTCTACTTTGGGTGCGCTCAAGCTACGCTGCGCCAGAGCTGCGTCGGCGGCGTTTTCGACTTGCTGCAACTCTTCTAGCAGAGCCTGGATACTCTGGCGAAAACTATGCAGCCGCTTGATCGGTACGTCCTTGGCTCTCAAGAATCGCTGCTCGATGTCGGCGACTCGCCTCTTGACCTCCATGGTTGCGTGGTCCACCTGCCGGCGAGCCTCCTTGCGAAGACTCCCTTCTTGCTCTGCGGTCTCAAATACAGCGCGGTATGACCGTAATTCAGCTGCATCCCACCCATCATGAATTGCCTCATCCCAATCCGTGGTGCTGATGTCCAGCTGGGATTTCTGTTCGGCGAGCGCCCCATCGATGGACTGGCCGTGCGCCGCCTCCAAGCGACTGATATCTTCGGTCAACACAGCGACTTCGGCAGACATTTTTTGGACGCTGCTGCTCATCCGCTGACGCAGCCCGTGAACTAGCTTTTCTAAACGATGGCGACGTAGCGGCCGTGGAGAAGAGTCAATCATGATTCGCCTGCTTCGTGACTAGTGGTGCTGTGGGTCTTGAACTTTTTTGGCGATACCTTCAAACAGTTCGATCGATTGCGTCAGCGCGGAGACGAGTTGGTTGATCGTCGGTCCGACTTCCGACGTATGCTGCTGGAGAAACGTACGGCCTTTTTCATCGCGCCAGACCTCGGCCGTTTCCGAAACAGCCAAGGTGAACTCGTCACCCAGTTTGGCAATCCGTTGTGTGACCCCGGGCAGGTCGTGACTGATGCGTTTCATGCTATTTCCATGGATGACGGTGGATTGGCTTTTACGCTCGATCCCCAAGGGTTCGGCGGTTGTCCTACGTTATTATTCGCTCGGAGAGCGCGTCTGGTCGGCTTCTCCGTCGGACTCGGAAGTCTCGGATTCTGAAGTGGATCGCGTTGGATCTCCCGATGGGGAGCTGGAAACTGCCGCCGAGCGGAGGCCCGCGTAGGTCGCGAGTCGTTCCATTTGCCCTCGGAGGTGATTGACGGCGACCACCAGATCGGACTCTGCCAGATCACGACATCGCTGTAGCTTGGCATGGTTCTTGGTTCGTTCTTGCTCCCAGCGCACCGCCGCGGCACGAACCGTCTGCATTTGCCGTTCGCAGATCGCCTTGCGCTCCTGGGCTCGTCGCAATCGTTTTTTTTCCTCCGTGCAAGGACGACGTTCATCACTGCGCACATACGACATACAGCGAACGAGCGCGTCTTGACACTCAACCAGGTAGCGACCCGACTTGACCAATTCCTCCGCCCAGTAGTCATGGGCTTCTCTTTCGAGCCAGCCGGTCAAGCGGCGGAACTCGACCTCCAGGTTCTCGATCTCCTTGAGCAACTGGGATCGGAATTGGCACAAGCGCTCATGGAAAACCTCGAGCTGTTCCAGCGATCGTACGTCCGCGCTATCCGCCATGGTAACTTTCCAAGGTTGGGAGATTACGGTTCCGATGTCAGGCAAACCGGGGATTTTGCTTGCTGCCGATCGCCCGCGGATGCACGCAGATCAACGCTGTAAATACTGTTCAATGATTTCGGCTTTTTTGAGCAGGTACGGTACGTGCTTGTCCGATGCTTCAAGCAGTTTATGAACCAGCTTCACTTGCTCTTCAAATTCATCGACGAATTTGCGGTGTTCTTGATCCCGCCAGCTGTCGGCCAATCGAGCCTGAGCCTGAGTCAACGTGGATGTCGAATCTCGGACCTGCTGACTATACCGCTTGAGCATGGCTGCAAACTGCCTGAGCTGCTCTGGGTCCACGATTGCTTGAGCCATACCGGAATCCGATCGAGTTTGAAGAGCAATTGAGGTATGGGAAGAGATAAGATAATAAGAAAAGATGAGAGTCCTATTCTAGCAGTTCGTGCTCAGGTTTGCACGAAGATGGAGTTTCTTTTCTTGCCGGTAAGCTAGAGTGGCAGTGACCTGAACAAGAACTGGTTCTCCCCTTACAATTTTGGATAGGTCTTTGGCTGGAGAAGACGATCGATGCCAACGGGGAAGCGCCTGCCAGGCGGCCGGATTTGAGATGCCAGATTACCCTCAACGTATTCTCGACTACTATGACGATCCGTATCATCGAGGTGACTGCGAGCATCCGACGCATGCGGCGGAGAATGGTTGCGGGGAGAGCGGGTGCCAACTGAGAATCGAACTGCGGCTTCAGGAAGACCAATCGGTAGAGGAGGCTTGGTTTGACGGTAGAGGATGCATGCTCTGTGAGGCTCTGACATCGATGTTATTGGAGTTTTGCGAAGGACGGATGGCAACGGAGCTGGTCGATGTCGAGCCCGCGAACTTTTGGGAGTCCCTAGGGCTCCAAGAGTTAGGCTCCTTAGATCGGCAGTCATGTAGCCAATTGCCGCTGAACGTGTTGCATGAAGCGCTTGAAAGCCCGGTAGATCCCGTGGATTGGGATGCTGCCGACGGGACGCATTTTGGCGGACCGAGCCTAAGAGAAGAATGTTAGGGCCCCGTGGATGACCCTGGGACGTCGCCATAACCTTAAGAAAAATTGGGGTGTGGGTGTGGCCTTCGGAAGTGTGGGCTGACCCCAAGACCGCTGGCCCATCGAGTGTTTTGCTCGCCGGCGGGCCTGAATCAAAAACAACTTGGGAAAATGCACTTGTGAATAGTTTACGCTTGGAACCAAGAACGCTGCCTGAAATGCAATATTCGTTTGTCGAAAAGATTCGATCTGATTTCCCCATCTTGTCCACCAAGATGAGCGGCAAGCCACTGATCTATTTGGACAATGGCGCCACCACTCAGAAACCTCAGGCGGTGATTGATGCGATCGTTCACTACTATACGCATGACAACGCCAACATTCATCGCGGTGCCTACGAATTGAGCCAGCGAGCGACCGATGCGTTTGAGCTGGTGCGTCAGAAAGTGGCAGCCTTCCTGGGCGCACCGGAGCCGGCGGAGTGCATTTTTGTGCGCGGTACGACCGAGGGGGTAAACCTGGTAGCGTCCGCGTGGGGCGGCGCGAATCTGACCAAGGATGATGAGGTTCTGTTGACCGGATTGGAGCATCATTCGAACATCGTGCCTTGGCAGATGGCCTGCGATCGTGTGGGGGCGAAGATTCGTGTCCTGCGCACGACCGAATCGGGTAGTTTGGACCTGGAAGAACTCGATACGTTGCTGAACGAAAAAACCAAGATGGTTGCGATTCAGCATGTGTCCAACGCGCTGGGAACGGTTCATGATGTGGCGCCGATTATCGACCGGGCTCATACGGTGGGCGCGCGCGTTTTAATCGATGGTGCCCAGTGGGTTAGCCATTATCCGACCGACTTAAAGGCACTAGGCTGCGATTTCTATGTCTTCAGTGGGCACAAATTGTTCGGACCGACCGGGATTGGCGTATTGTGGGGACGTCGGGAGCTACTCGAACAAATGCCGCCTTATCACGGTGGCGGGGATATGATCGAGACCGTCGCGTTCGAGAAGACGACCTATGCACCTTTACCCAATCGTTTCGAAGCTGGCACGCCGGATATTGCGGGCGTAATCGGCCTGGGGGCGGCAATCGACTACGTGCAATCCATCGGCTTGGAAGCCATTGGTCGGTACGAGCATCAGTTGCTCCAGTACGCTACTGACAAACTGGGCCAGGTGTCCGGGTTGCGGATTGTGGGAACGGCGCCGAAGAAAGCTAGCGTGATCAGTTTTGTACTCGAAGAGCCTTCCATCGCTCCGCTAGACATTGCCACCACTTTGAGCCGCGAGGGGATTGCCATTCGTACGGGACATCATTGTTGCATGCCGCTGATGGGGGCTTTGGAGGTGGCCGGTACGAGTCGTGTTTCTTTGGCCATGTACAACACGGTGGAGGAAGTGGATAAACTGGTCGAAGTTCTCGAGGCACTCGTCGAATCACGTCAAGCGAAGCGGGCCGCTAGTGACTCACAAAATGCTTCAGACAGCAACGCGGATATCCCCTTTGCCCCGGCAGTCTCTGATTCCCCAGCGGCTTCGGCTGAGTTGTTGGTAGAGGAGTTTTTGCTTTTTGATGACCGAGAAAGCAAAACGGAACTTTTGATGGAACTGGGGCGGGAGCTACCCGATACGTTTGGGGCGCTCAAGGCAATTAGCACGGCGGTACCCGGCTGCATGAGCGAAGTTTACTTGATTGGCCGTCCGATGCGTGAACGGGTAGATTGTTTTGAGTTTGTGGCCGATTCCAACGCAGAAATCGTCCGTGGCCTGATAGCCGTGCTGCAGAAGCTATTTTCAGGACAGCCGGCTCGTGATGTGCTGAGTTTTGATGTGGAGAGCTTCTTCCGCAAAATTGGGCTCGATCAATTCATCTCAACCCAGCGCCGCAGTGGGCTAGATGGTATGATTCGTCGGATTCACACGTTGGCCCAAAGTATCCTTGAAAGAGACGCTTCCCAAAATACTCCGACACGTTAACGTTCCAGCGATCGAGCGACAGCAAGAATCGAAAATTGGAACAAGACAGACTGGACATTGCGTATGTTGCCCCCACAACAGCTGGAACCCGCGCCCCAAGAATTTCATCCTCGGTGGGCTCGCTTGCAATCAGCGGTGCGCGAACAACTCCGTACACGAAAAAAAAGCGAGAGACGCCCTGTTGCCAAGCCGGCTCTGGTCCGACAGCCTGAAACCAATCAGAACGAAGCGACCGCGCAGCGACGGGACGTCTTCGAGCAACTTGCACGTGAGGTGCGGCAGCTGGAAACCGCCGGGCGTAGTAGGGCGACCAATCAAATTATCAGTACCGGCTGTGCACCGCTCGACGGCTGTTTGCCCAACGGTGGATATGTGCCGGGAAGTGTGGTTGAGTACCTGCGGACAACACCCGGTTGTGGTGCCAGTTATTTAGCCTTTTCTGCTGCGGCATCGGCGATGCGACGGACAGGTGGT
>JANQJJ010000513.1 GCA_028281725.1 Pirellulaceae bacterium
CGGTCAGTTAACTGCGAAGGAGTGGGAGCAGATGATCGTCCCACCCGACGGCGCCGATGCCAATGGTGACGGTGTCATTACGGTGGAAGAGTACGCTAAGTTTCGGCAGAAAAAATAGAGGCAAGGGGCGGACGCACCTCAGAGAAGCGTCGGGAAGCAAGGTATTCGACAACGCCTGCTGGATCGAGTATGTTTGCGTATCCCATTTGTGGCGACGGAATTCCGCCGCAACCGCCGACCGCTAGATGCCGCAGGTAATGAACCTCATTTCTTCGCTTGCCGACCGATTTGTCCAACATCGTGGAGCAATCGCTTTCTTGGCGGCTGGGGCGACAGTGATTGCCTCCTTGTTCCTAACCCAGTTGCAGATCGACGACAACTTCAACAACCTCTTGCGGCAGTCGGCTCAGCGGGGCACGACCAGCCAGGACACAAGGAGCCTGGAGGTCGAATCAGACGACAACGCTTGTCTGGTTCTTGTCCAGGGCGGTCACGTTCTGGCCTCAAGCAACCAAGACGCGCTGCGCGACTTGGTGATTGCCTTAAGTGAGGTGGAGCATGTGGAGGCGGTGCATTCGGTCTTTGATGCCCGCAAACCCATCCGATTTGGCCGCTACTATCTGCCGCTAATCTCTGGATCTCCCGAATCCCAAGAGGAGCTTGAGGAGCTTGAGCAGTTAGCGACAAGCCACCCGGTGATTGCTGAGAAGATGTTGTCCGCCGACGGGACGGTGACGTTGATCTTGGTGGATCTGGACAGATCACTTCAGCGCGCCAGCGAGTATCAGACAGTCTTGAATGAGGTGCGTGATACGGCGGCCAAGCATCTCAAAAACACGGAGTTGGAGGCCCGAGTCACGGGCATTCCCGCGCTGCAAGTCGAGATGACCGAAGCGCTGAAATGGGAGCAAATCATTTTCGTGGTCGGTGCGGAAGTGGTCGGTCTTCTCATCTGTCTGTTGGTGTTTCGCCGATTGGCCGCCGTGGTGATCGTCCAGGCGGGACCTTCCGCAGCCGTCCTCTGGAGCATGGGGGGAATGGCGATGGTTGGTGAGCCGTTGAACGTGGTTAACTCCGTGTTGGCTCCTTTGGTGCTGACCATTGCGCTAACGGATTCGGTCCATTTGGTTTTGCGAATTCGAGCAGCCCGCGAGCGTGGAGTCGATAGAAAATCAGCCGTTGTCGAGGCTTTGCGGCACGTCGGCCCGGCCTGCTTTCTGACTTCACTCACGACGGCGATTGCTTTCGCTTCGTTGGCAACGGCGAAGATCGAAGTCATTCAGCGGTTCGGTTGGTCATGTGCGTTCGCAGTGATCGCTGCCTTCCTGGCGGTCATCACCGTCGTTCCGCTCCTGGCCAGCACTCGGCTCGGAGACTTGATCGTTCGTCGGCGTTTACCGGTACGCGGTGCCCATACGGCGGGAGCGGAGCGGTTCATCGAATTCATTTCGCGATATCGCATCGGGCTAAGTGCAATCTCCGTGGTCGCTACGTTGGTGCTGCTGTCGATTTCGAC
This sequence comes from Pirellulaceae bacterium, assembly GCA_028281725.1. Lineage (GTDB taxonomy): Bacteria > Planctomycetota > Planctomycetia > Pirellulales > Pirellulaceae > Aureliella. The sequence goes on from JANQJJ010000513.1 coordinate 1,517, forward strand.
ACGGCTCGAACCTGACATTCAAATGCAGCAGTTTTTGCCGAGCAACGGATCTGCTCTGAAGACGCTCAAGCAAACGGATGAAGTTTTTGGTGGGGTGCTGCCTATTTACGTGGTGGTGGAATGGAACGAGTCGGCCAAGGCGGCCGATTGGCTGGCGGCCGTTGAAGAAGTCGACCGGATCATCGAGGCCGAACCACACATGGGGGCGCCGCTTTCCGTGGTCAGCGTATTGAAGTCGCTTTCGCGCTCGATGGATAAGCCGCCGCGCCATCTCGGCAACTTAAAGTACTTGCCTCCCAAGAAGTTGGATCGACTGATTCGAATGGCGGACCGCAAGGCGATTGTCGTCTCGCGCATCCAGGATGTTGGCACGCGTCACGTCATACCAATGTACTTGGATATACGCCTCAAATTGGATGAGTTGGCGCAGCGCTGGCCTGATCTCGATTTTCGATTGACCGGTTGGACGATCAGCGCAGGGCGGCTCTCGGAATCGATGTTGGGCGACATGATGACGAGCCTCTATATCGCGGTGCTGATCTCCTTCGTGGTGCTGGTGATCGCGTTTCGCTCGTTCTATCTTGGATTGGTGAGCTTGGTTCCGAATCTGTTCCCGCTGGTAGCCACTAGTGCGACGATGGTCCTGTTGGATCTGCCGCTGCATTTTAGTAGTGCTACCGTATTCAGTGTCTGTTTTGGAATCGCGGTCGACGATACCATCCATTTTCTCTCCTCGTACTCACACGAAATTCGTGGCGGCGCTCCCTCGCTGCTTGCCATCCGCCGCACGGTTTATCGCGTCGGAGAGGCTCTGGTCAGCAGTACGCTCATCATGGTGTGCGCGTTTGGCGTTGTTCTGTTTAGCAGCGTCCCATCCATTCACGAGTTCGCCCTGGTATTCATGGTGGTATTGGCCTGGGCTCTGGTGGGAGACTTGCTCTTTTTGCCGGCCATTCTGGCATTGGGGGAGAGATTCAAGCGCAAGTCGCCTCAAGAATGACCATTTAGAGGGTTTGGGGACTTGAGAGATGCTCGCGAGTCTAATACGGTAAGCGAAATTAGTTGCCACTCCCGAAGGCTCAAGGCGGTTTTTCTCTTGAGCGTCGCCTGATTTCCGTGGGTCGAACCCCTGGAAAAACACCGGCGGCGCGGGCTAGGTTCCAGTGCGGCTCGTACTGTGAGCCTCGACTAGTTGTTTGGCATTGAGATTGCACCAAGATTTTACACAAGGTCATCATCCAGTTGGCAACTATCGAAAACGTACCCCAGGATAGCGCAGTTCGGTCCTCTGGTACGATCAGTCCCAATACCATCGGGCGAATGATCAGCGGTTTTGGTGAGTTGGACACGTCGCAGTATCGTGATCCGGTCACCGAAACCCAGGAAATGGCGCACCTGTGCCGCGTGACCTTTCGCCCTCTTCCCCGCCGCTTCAATTGTTCGCTCGTCCGCCGCCTGAGGGAGGAGTTACGGCAAGAGCTGGAAGACTTCGGGGTGCCTGTGGTCCCGTGGGAAGAGGCGACCGTCGAGTTTTATCAGACCGGCGTCATTCCTTTCATTCGGCGGCCTTGGCGTTATAAGACGCTAGGGGTCTTGGGCAATATCAACGCAGTCATCGATGTCGAACGACCACGTTCGGTTTTCATTTGGCTGGGCATCTTGATTACTGAGTTGATGTATCTGGCGGGCAGCATCTTTCGAGTCCATTCATCGGATTCCATGGCGGCGATCGCGCGGCTCACCCTGTGGTCGGAGGATCTGGCCGTGCGCAACTTGATGGATCACATGCGTACTCAGGTACTGACGCTTTCGCGCGTGGATGAGCGTCTGGTGGAATCAAACGAGCTGTACACCAGCCGCATTCGATTGGGGTTGGGCGCTCTGGCTCGAAATCTGGCTCATATGGTATTGGGGGTTTCCGGTTCCAAGATCTCCATGATTAATCTCAACATGACGGACTCGATTTATCAGCAGTCGGAGTTGCGGCGATTTACCAGGCACGTGT
>JANQJJ010000533.1 GCA_028281725.1 Pirellulaceae bacterium
ACGGATTCAAGACCACCGAAGTCTATAAAACCGTGCTATACCATGAACTTGCTCGGCTGCCAGAGCACAAGCTCGCCCACCTATTCTGTTAACGAGGCATCAAGATTGCGTTTCTAAGCAAAGACAAGGAGAGTTCGCCAATTGACGGAATCCGCGTTATTTGTGAATTTAGAGCGGATCTTGCGAGATACCTACGGCAGGAAGCTGAAGGGCACTCCCCTGTCTTTAGGGCAGCAATTCTTTCGGCGGCAGCTAACGATCAAGCCGATGGCGTATTCGCAGCTTTGAATTCTCTTCGACTAGGAGATGTCGAGAAAAACAGCTTTGATCATTGCCATTTGCTTTCGGATGTTCCGCTTGACTGGAACGGTCGCGAGGATTTGTTCATCAACCTTTTGAAGCTCCGGAACCTTGACTTAGCGCTCGCGATCCTAGGACCTTTCAACACTGACCGTAGCCTGATCGGTGAAGTTGAGATCGGCGATGTGGATTGGTGGTTGGATTGGATCATTGACGCTGACCACCCGTGGTTTACCTATCTTCTTTCGGTGTTTTTTGCAGGCCATTTAGGGGGCGCCAAACGATCGGAGTTCCTACACAAATTCAACCATGAGAGCGGCAAGCATCGCCAATCCCTTCAGCAACTACTGCCCCGAATGTTTAGAGACTTATCGACGGAGGATCTAACGCCGAATGCGATTTCGTATTTGCTTGCAGATCTCAGCAGAACAGAACGCCTTGGTTGGGAAGGGCACATGCTAGGAGCAATCGCGACAGATAGGTTTGTGGAGGAGAAGTTGCTTCCCCTTGCGACTTCAAGTGCCTCACCCGCGATTTCACAGGTGATTGAACAAGCTGGCAAGAGACACGGTCGTCGATACATCACTAATGTTAGCGATTGACTTCCTCTAACTAACCTTGGCTTGCGTCAATGGCTTGCCGCTGGCGGTCGTCGAACTGAAGAATCCGGCGGATGAGTCGGCCGATGTGTGGAAGGCTTACTCGCAACTGCAAACTTACAAAGACGAAATCTCCGATCTGCTGGCCTACAACGTGGCTCTGGTCATCAGCGATGGGATGACGGCGCGAGTCGGTTCGCTGACCGCCAACAAAGAACGGTTCATGCCGTGGAATACGATCAAGAACGAAGACGATCGGCCGCTGCTGGAATACCAGTTGGAGAAAGTCGTTCGCGGCTTCTTCAATCCTGAGCTGTTTCTGGATTACATGCGGTACTTCGTCCTGTTTGAAGACGATGGCGACTCGCTGATCAAAAAGATCGCCGGTTACCACCAGTTCCACGGAGTCCGCGAAGCCGTCCGCGTCACCAAGATCGCGGCTGCCGATTCTGACGATGACGCGGTCCGCGAACGCCGAGCCACCTATGGCGACGAAGTGCAACCCGGCTCGCGAAAGGCGGGCGTGTTCTGGCACACGCAGGGCAGCGGCAAGAGCATTTCCATGTGCTGCTACGCGGGCAAGCTGCTGCAGCAACCGGCGATGAAGAACCCGACGCTGGTCGTGGTCACCGACCGAAACGAACTGGACGGCCAACTGTACGGGCAGTTCTGCATGGCCAAAGATCTGCTAAAGCAAACGCCCGAACAAGCGGGCAGCCGCGAAGAACTCCGCGAGATGCTCGCTTCCCGCGAATCCGGCGGCATCATCTTTACGACCGTGCAAAAGTTCTCACTGCTGGACGACGAGGACGAACACCCGCTGCTGTGCGATCGCAGCAACGTCGTCGTGATCTCCGACGAAGCTCACCGCAGCCAATACGGCTTGAAGGCTCGGCTGAAGCAAATCAAGGACAAGGAAACCGGCGAAGTTACCGGTGCGAAGTACGTCTTCGGCTACGCCAAACATATGCGAGACGCGTTGCCCCATGCGTCGTTCATCGGCTTCACGGGCACGCCGATCGACAAGGAAGACAAAGACACCCGCGGCGTCTTCGGCGACTACGTCAGCATTTACGACATTCAGGACGCGGTCGATGACGGAGCTACCGTTCCAATCTACTACGAAAGCCGCCTCGTAAAAATCGACATCAATCGGGCTCAGATCGACGAGCTGAACAAGGAAGTCGAAGAAGTCATCGAAGACGAAGAAGACGTCGCCGCTCGCGAGAAAACCAAAGGACGCTGGGCCGAACTGACGAAGCTGGTAGGAGCCGAACCGCGTCTGCAGCAAATCGCCGCCGACATGGTCGAGCACTTCGAGAAACGAACGGCGTCGATCGACGGCAAGGCGATGTTCGTCGGCATGAGCCGCCAAATCTGCGTCGATCTGTTCGCCGAGATCATCAAGCTGCGTCCCGACTGGGCAGGCACGAAGATCACCAGCGACGAAGGCAAGGAAGTCGGCTACAACCACGAAGACGGAGCCATCCGCATCATCATGACCGGCTCGGCGACTGACAAAGCCGACTTGCAACAACACGTCTTCACCCAGCGGCAGAAGAAGCGACTCGAAAAGAGATTCAAAGACCCCGACGACGAATTGAAAATCGTGATCGTCCGCGACATGTGGCTAACGGGCTTTGACGCTCCTTGCTGCCACACGATGTACGTCGACAAACCGATGTCCGGTCACAACCTGATGCAGGCCATCGCCCGCGTGAACCGCGTCTTCAAAGACAAAACCGGCGGAGTCGTCGTCGACTACATCGGCATCGCTTCCGAACTGAAACATGCCCTAAAAATTTACACCGACGCCAAGGGCAAAGGCCAGCCCACGTTGAAGTCTGAAGAGGCGCTCAAGGTCCTGCACGAAAAGATGGACGCCGTTCGCGGCCTATTCCACGGCTTTGACTATTCCGAATACCGGACCAAAGCACTCGAACTGCTCCCGCCCGCCGCGAACCATGTTCTTGGCCTCGAAAAGCAAAACGATAAAACCGGCAAGCAACGATTCCTGGACATCATGTCATCGGTCAGCAAAGCCTATTCGCTCTGTTGCACAATGGATGAAGCCGCCACCTATCACCACGAAATCGCCTTCCTCTCCGCAGTCCGCGCGGCGATTGTCAAGAACACGTCGATCGACCAAAAGCTCGTCGAGGAACAAAAGAACTCGGCGATGAAACAAATCCTCGACAACGCCGTCGTCACCGATGGCGTCGTCGATGTGTTTGCCCTAGCGAATCTCGACAAGCCCAACATCGGCTTGCTGTCGGACGAGTTTCTTGAAGACGTTCGCAACATGCCGCTGCAGAATCTAGCGGTGGAACTGCTAGAGAAACTCCTCAAAGACGAAATCCGTGGTCGTTCGTCGCGTAATGTCGTACAGGAGAAGGCGTATACAGATCGTTTAATTGCCAGTCTCCGCAGGTATCACAATCGTAGCATAGAGACAGCTCAGGTAATCGAAGAGTTGATTGACCTAGCCAAGGATTTTCAAGAGCGCCAGCAACGCGATGAATCCCTGGGTCTCAGCAACGATGAGATCGCTTTCTACGATGCATTAGCAAACAACGAGAGCGCCGTCCGTGATTTGGGAGATGATGTCTTGAAAAAGATAGCTGTCGAAGTTACGGAAAAGCTCCGAGCCAGCACGACTGTCGATTGGCAAATTCGTGACAGCGTTCGCGCGAAGCTCCGCAATTTAGTGCGACGGCTACTTCGCAAATACAAGTATCCACCAGATCAAGCCCCAGCAGCGATTGAACTTGTCATGAAGCAAGCCGAAGCCCTCGCGGTGACTTGGACAAGCGAATGATGCCCGCGTTGCATTGACGATTGGGCCGCTGCCGATGAGCGTTGTAACTTACAACGATTCCCGGTATTCGTGGGTGTAACTGCCATTTGAAAGTCGTTGTATTTGGGGATTTGCGATTCAGCCCGTGTGAATCATAATCCGCGTGTCGGGGGTTCGAGTCCCTCCTCCGCTACTTGCGCAACCTTGGAAGAGCTTCCAGGGAAAGCACTTTCGTCAAAACCGGTCTGGAGATTCCCAGGTCGGTTTTTTCGTGCGCGGAACGCGAAGTGTTCCGAACTTGGGCCTTTTGTGTTCCCGAGAGGTCGCCCGGTATGTTTGGAAAGCCCCGCACAGGTAGCTCGGGTTGCACCGGGTTACCTGTTTCTGCATCGGTGCAACCGGCTGGGCTAGTCCAGATGATAGTTACCGTTCTCGTTGAGGCTGGCAAAGAAATCGTCGACGAGTTTCAGGTTGCTTGCTGATAGCCGGCCACTGCATCTCTGGTGGATTTCATCACCTGAGCCGCTTGCAGAGTTCCGCAACAGCGACGAGTTCGTCAGATCCAGAGATGCGCGGTTGTAAATGGCGCCGCCGTTTCGAGCAGAATTGTCGCCAAGCACCGAGTCGCGGATGGTCGTGGAATCTGCGCCGGCATAGATGGCTCCGCCGTTGTAGGTTGCTTGATTTCGATCCAGACTGGAACCGGCAATCGTCATCGAAGTTCCCCTGGAGAAGATTGCCCCGCCGTGCCGCGTGGCACTGTTGCCGGATAGTGAGCTGTCGTTGACATCGATGGCGGTGCCTCGATGCAGGAAGATAGCGCCGCCATGCCTTCCGGAGTTGTTGTTCAGCGTCGAGCCATCGATAGCGACCGTACCTGCGGCGACAAAGATGGCTCCGCCGTCATAGGTTGCTTGATTTCGATCCAGACTGGAACCGGCAATTGCCACAGAGGTTCCCCTGGAGTAAATTGCCCCACCACGGCGGGTGGCACTGTTGTCGGATAGTGAGCTGTCGTTGACGTCGAGCGTGGAACCCGAATTCAGGAAGATCGCGCCACCACTGCGTCCGGAGTTGTTGTCCAGCGTCGATCCATTGAGGACCGTAGAACCGCTGGCGATATGGATCGCTCCCCCCTCGTGGTAAGACTTGTTGTCAGTCAACGTCACGTTGGTCAACGACAGTTCGCCTCGGGAGAGGATGCCGCCGCCGTGTCTGGCCTTGCCACCTGTTATTGTCAGATCTCGCAACTCCAGCGTGCCTCCCGCATGGACCTCGAAGACGCGATCGATCGCGTTTGCGTCGATCGTTGTCTGATCAGGCCCCTGCCCAACAATCACGATGTGGCTGCGAACATCTAGGTCGCCACCGGTGTGGGCTTTGCCGACAAGGCTTAGTTCGTAAGTCCCAGCCAAAAGTGAGATCGTGTCGGTGGCAACAGTCGCGTTCGCCGCAAAGATCATCCTGCGAAGGCTTCCCGTTTGCAGGCTGTCAGTAAAGCTACGCGGCTCAACACTACCGTTTCCATAGAGGATATCCTTGGCGGCTTCGTCCAGAGTCAGGCGGTTGTTGTTATTGGTGTTGCGAACCATTTCGTTCGCCGCGGCACGCGCCTCGTCAGCGGTCATGTCCGCCGTCAGCTGAACCTTGAATTCGCCCAGGTTGTGACCAGTGTGGGAACCGTTGTTGTTGTTCGAAATCAGCCACACCTGCCACACGCCGTCGCCCAAGTGCCCGACGCGCGTCCAGTTCTTGTCGAGCGTGTGCGTGTAGCCCAGATCGATAGTCGTGTCGGGAGTCAACACCTCCTCAATGCTGCCGAACGGAATCGGCGAGTGCAGCAGGTGGTTGATCGTGCGTTCCCGCTCTTCCTTGCTCAGCTCGCGGAAGTCGATGCCCGTCATCTCGATGAGCTTGTCCTGCGTGACTGTCTGCAACCGCTCGAAGTCGTTGAGGTTGGTCAGGCGTTTAGCGATCTTCGCTTCCAGGGCCGCCCCTTCCAGACGCGGATTACGGCGGAGCTCGTGTTCGATCGCCTCTTCGATCACCGGACGCAGACCCGTGATGGGACTGTTGCCCCGGTACAGCGTGTCACTCACCTTCTCGAAGCCCTTGGCGTCATATTCGGTCTGGCCGGGGGCCATCAAGTCCGTGCCGAACAGCTCCGAGACGTGCTCGTAAAAGTTGTGCGTGTGACGACCGGCCGAGTCGAGCATCGCCTTCATGGCGTCGGAGACCAGACGCACGTTGTCGATAACCGCTCCCTGACCGTTGTTCTGGCCGGTGACTTCCTTAAACAGGATGCTGTGCTCACCAGCTTCCAACGCGTAGAAGTAAGCCTGACGGATGTCGTTCTTCCCATGGATGGTCGGTGGAGTGACGGTCTCCACATACTCGCCGTCGATATAGACCTCGATGTCACTGCTGCCCGTCTTCCGAGCGTAGGCTGCGAACATCAGGTTCGTTGGTTCGTCCGTGGAGAACTTCTGGTACACGCCATCCACCACGTTCCCGCGTCCATCCAGCTCGATCTGGTTGTATCCGGCATACGTCTTCTTACCGACCTTCCGCCAGATCTCGATCCCATCAGAGCTCGGCAGTGTGTCCGGATCGACGCCAATCTCCTGGTTCACCGTCTGAGCCTGCACACCGTACCATCCCTCTACATCGTGCGTGATCGTTGACCCCTTCTCTCCCACATACGACTCGAACGAGCCGTTGACGATACCGTCGGCAGCTAGCAGCTTGCGTACTTCGAGTCGCTCCAGCTGCGGGCTGTATTCACTGCGGCCTCGGCCATTCAAAATATCCTTGCGGCGTTTCCGGAACAGAGCGCGATCGCGTTTTCGCCATGCTGCTGACATAGGGCTTCTCCTTCACGCTGACTGCGTGAGATTAGTCTGCTTCTAGAGATGAACAGATAAGGATCGGAAGGGAAAAGACGCCGCTGCCATCCCGGCTAACGAACCCGGGACCACCGATAGTAGCGACAGTACGTGTATAACAGAACACACGAAGCTGTGTCAGAGTTCACGGCATTTTTTCGTAAACCAATCGCGTTACCGCACGAGTTCACTCTGCTAGCTATAGACGTGAAGGGCATTTCTATGGGGTACCGATTGAAAATGGTGGACGCAGCCAATCCGAATGGTTTGCTGTCATCCTGGTTCTTGACCTGATCGCGATCCGCCATCAGTTCGTGGAACTTGTCGTATGCGGCTTGTCGGCCTTTGCCGAGCCACCCCAAACCAAGATCATTCTTTTGGGAGCTATCGCCTTGCCGGTGTGGGGTTTGTGGAAAAAAGAATGCGACCCAATCACCCATATTGGTGGCACCACAAAAGCGTCATCGTTGGCCGATGTGAGCGCCCCGTGACAACTGGCCTGCTCGTCCGGCGATGTGCTGGGCCGCTGACCGTCTACAATAAGTGCCGATGGACAGCCCCTCACGAATCTGGAATCTTACGAATGACCGGTAACACGCCTTGCTGGCTGCCAGCCAGCCTACTAGTAACGTTCATGGCCACATCTACCGCGGCGCGTGCGGACGATTGGCCGATGTGGCGATATGATGCTCAGCGTTCGGCAGCGTCGGGCAACAAATTGCCCGCCGAACTGCGGCCACTCTGGAAGCGAGAGTTTACGTCGCGCCAACCAGTTTGGGATGACCCGCTGAATCTGGACTTGATGACATACGATCGAGTTTTTGAACCGATCGTCATGGACGGTCGCCTATACCTTGGGTTCAATGACCGCGACAAGCTACTGGCACTCGATGCGGATACGGGACGGGAGCTTTGGTCGGTGTATGCCGAGGCTCCCGTGCGGCTGCCGCCAGCCGGATGGAACGGGCGGATCTTTTTTTGTAGCGACGATGGTTTTCTCTACTGTGTCAGCGCAGAAGACGGTCGGCTGTTGTGGAAGTTTGGCGGTGCACCAAGTTCCCAACACGCGCTAGGCAACCGGCGCCTCACTTCGGCTTGGCCCGCTCGCGGCGGCCCGGTTGTTCGCGATGGCAGCGTTTACTTCGCGGCGAGTATCTGGCCTTTCATGGGGACGTTTCTGTACGCCCTAAACGCGGAAACGGGAGAAGTCCAATGGGTCAACGACAGCACCGGTTCGCAGTATATCAAGCAACCCCATAGCGCACCCTCTTTTGCAGGTGTCGCTCCCCAAGGGGCGCTGGTGGCAACCGAATCGCTGCTACTGGTTCCAGGCGGTCGCTCGGTCCCCGCAGTGTTTGACCGATCCAATGGCCGCCTCCGATACTTTGAACTCAACGCCGGTGGCAAAGGAACCGGCGGCTCGTTCGTATCAGCAGACAGTCAGCATTACTACGTGCACACGCGCGAGAAGGGCACGCGGGCTTTTGAGATCGAAAGTGGTACCAAGACGGCGTTTATGCCCAACCAGCCCGTACTCGCCGACGGGTTGGTCTACGCGGCCGAAGTCGAGGACGAACAGGCTGTCGTCCGCGCCTACGACTCCGATCAAAAAGTGATCTGGCAAGTCGCAGCCGATGGCCGGGGCGATCTGATCCTGGCTGGCGACAGGTTGGTCGCCGGCGGCGAGGACTCCGTTACCGTGATTCAGTTGCCGACGGACGAGATGCCGGCCCACATTGTCCATTCGGTGGAACTCGGCACTGCAGCCGAGCGTTTGATCGTGGCTGACAACAAGCTATTCGTAGTCACACTCGGCGGCGACGTGTTGGCGTTTGGTGCCGGCAAACCGAGCGGCACCGAGCCCATCGACTCCGCGACCGACGCCGCAGTCGTTGCGGGCCAGGTCGCTTCAGGCGACGACCGGCAAGTGATCTCCAGTTTGCTCGCGTCGGCGGATGCCGAAGGTTATGCCTTCTGGTTTGGTTCCGGGGACGACGGGCTGTTGGATGCGCTGGTGGCAGATTCGCCCTTCACCCAGCTGGCGGTGGTTGATGAGAACGCAGAGCAGATCGATGGGCTGCGTCGCAAGTTGGATGCCGCCGGAAGGTATGGGCGAGTGACCGCTCATCAGTCCGGCCCCAGGTCCTTTCAGGCTCCCAAGTACGTCGCCAACATGATTTTTGTCGCCCCAAATCTGGCCAAGCCGGTCCACCAGGCGCTAATCGCCGAGTTGTATGAATCGGTAAGGCCTTACGGCGGCGTGATGCACCTGCTGGCGAAGGAAGATCGCCGTGGTCTGGCGGAGATGATCAACGGAATGAACCTGGAGCAGGCCCGCGTCGAGGTCTTGCCGCACAGCGTAGCCATTCGTCGCGAGGGCGCCCTGCCCGGTTCGGCAGACTGGACGCACCAGTACGGCAATATTGCCAATACCGTTAAGAGTAACGATCGGCGTGTGAAACTGCCGCTGGGCGTCTTGTGGTTTGGCGGCAGCAGCAATATGGATGTCCTGCCTCGTCACGGACACGGGCCACCGGAGCAGGTTGTGGGAGGCCGGCTGTTTATTCAGGGAATGAACTGTCTGAGTGCCCGCGATGTCTACACGGGGCGCGTCCTGTGGAAACGCGAGTTCCAGGACCTGGGCACATTCGACGTATACTATGACAGCACCTATGAGAATGTACCGCTCAATCCGAAGTACAATCAGGTCCACATTCCTGGCGCCAACGGCCGTGGAACGAACTATGTGGTCACGGACGAGGCCGTCTACATTGTCGAAGGCAGTGTCTGTCACGCGCTCGATCCAGCAACGGGCCGCACAGTGCACCAGTTTCACCTGCCACCGAGCGACTCCGGCGACCAGGAGCAGTGGGGCTATGTGGGGGTCTACCAGGATGTGCTTATCGGCGGTCTTGGGTTCGCTATGTATCGCGGCCGGAACGATCTTTCGTTCGAATCGGATCAAAGGCTGAAGAGTTCGCGAGCCGGGTTTGGTTCGAAGAGTCTCGATCGCGCTGCCAGCGCGGCACTGGTCGGCTTTGATAGGCATTCGGGAAAGCAGCTGTGGCAAGTCGAAGCCAAGCATAGCTTCTGGCACAACGGCATCGTGGCCGGTCGGGAGCAGATCTACTGTTTGGATAAAAACCCGCAGCAGATCGAGGAGGCGATGCGGCGGCGCGGTCGGTCGCGCCCAGACAGCTACCGAATCGTGGCCCTGGACTATCGCAGCGGCGAAGTGAATTGGGAAGTCAGCGACGGCATTTTTGGAACGTGGCTCGGGTATTCCGAGGAACATGATCTACTGCTACAGGCCGGCGCCAAGGCCAGCGATCGTCTCTACGCCGAGGTCGCGCAGGGGATGGCCGTCTACGCGGGAACAGACGGAACACTGCAGTGGAAGAATGAAACGCTCGACTACGCCGGCCCCTGTATCTTGCACAACGATTTGATTATCACGAACGCCAATTCGTACTCTGAATCGGCTGGAGCCTACTATCTGAAAAGCGGCAAGCCGAAACTGGTCAAACATCCGTTAACCGGGAAACTGCAACCGTGGAAGATCACCCGCGCCTACGGCTGCAACAATATCATCGCGAGTGAGAATCTGCTGACGTTTCGATCCGGTGCCGCCGGTTTTTTCGATCTACTCACCAACGCCGGCACGGGAAACCTGGGTGGTTTTAAGTCGGGCTGTACATCCAATCTGGTTGTCGCCAATGGCGTACTCAACGCGCCGGACTATACGAGAACGTGTAGCTGCGCCTACCAGAATCAAACATCGCTCGCTTTGGTTCATATGCCCGAGATCGACGTATGGAGCGTCAACACCGCCGCGTCCGTCGCGTCGAGTGGGGAGAGAATTCTGGGGCTGGGAGTTAACTTGGGCGCCCCAGGTGACCGCAGAGACCCTGAAGGCTTGTTGTGGCTGGAACATCCAACTGTCGCAGGTGCATCGCCGCCGGTTTCCATCGAATTGAATCCTGAGGCACGTTTTTTTCAGCATCATTCATCTGCGATGAAGGAATCGGACCGGCCGTGGGTATTGGCCTCTGGGGTCGAGGGCGTCAGCGACATGCGCGTCAGCTTGCAATTCCAGGAGGAATTCAATCTGAACACGGGCCTGCCCATCGAGCACGCTGATGACGATGCCGAAGAAAATGAACAGGGCGCCGTCAGCCTGGGCAGTAGCGATCTGGAGTTCGTCGAAGATTCCGGTAGTCAAATCGTTGGGTTGCGGTTCAACGATATTCAGCTGTCGAGAGGCGCTGTCATTCGCAGCGCGCATATCCAGTTTACTTGCGACGAACCGTCTAGCGATCCTACATCGTTGATCATCGCGGCGGAAGACTCAGGCAACGCCGAGCGATTTAGCGACAGCAGTCATGACTTGAGCCGGAGATCGCGCACCTCCGCGGAAGTCGCATGGAAGCCTGAGCCCTGGTCGAAGTCGGGTGAGGCGGGTGCTGCCCAGCGGACGCCCAACCTGGCTCCCTTGTTGCAAGCGGTCGTTGATCGACCCGACTGGCAGCCCGGCAACTCGCTGGCGATCCTGGTCAGTGGCGCGGGGAAACGTGTCGCGGCAGCTTACAAAGGCAGCAGCGAGGCCCCAAGGCTGATCGTGGATGCGGAGCAACCCCAGCCCAACAAAACGGCAGTGACTCGGCCGGTCAATCGTTACGATGTTCGATTGTACTTCGGCGCGCCCCGCCAAGGTCCGGCGGGCGTTCGCGTCTTTGATGTCTATCTCCAAGACGAGTGTGTGGTCCAAGACGTGACGCTCAACTCGGCGGGAGACAGCGGGCAAACGCACTGTGTTCACCTGTTAGAGAACATTCCTCTGGCTGATGAACTACATCTCCGTTTCGTTCCCAAGCAGGGCTTGCCCATCCTTTCCGGCGTCGAAATTGTGCAGCGCGGCGATCCGTAGTCGGGATGGTTCCTCTAGAATGCCTGATCGCTGGTGGCTGTAGACGGGATTGCTGGTCGTACGGTCGAGATTGCTCAATCGAGACCACGAGAAGGAAGCGGAACAAGAATGCTCAGCAACACGTTCGCCGCAGGACCGACACCGGACACGGTCCGCACCGCCGACGGCAAGATCCTGACGGCGCCCCAAGGATGGGCGCTACTGCCGCCTGGCGATGCGGCGCTGACCCGTCGAGTAAAACTGGCCGGCGATCACTGGATTGTGCAGGAGAAAAAGGGGAGGAGGGTTTTTTCGAAAGGCATCTGGGCACCAGCGACGACGATTGATCGGATTCGAACAGAGCTTGGTGCCGAGCGAGCGACTGAAGCGTATGCCAAGCGCCAGCAGGCGGACAAGAGGAGACGGGATCGGGCTCAAGCCGAGTACGTCGAGGGATTCTTCGGTGCCGTGTTGGCATTCCTCGATTTCCATCCTAGGCACGCTGACCTGGCTCAGCGACTGGCGCGTGCCGTGACCGAGCATGCGACGCCCGTTGGAAGGGGTACCGTGGCTCGAACCAAGAGAATTCCTGTGGAGCAGCGAGCCGAAGCTGCCGTCATCGCTTGGATGCGCCACCAGACGACTGCCTACGATTCCATGACCATCCCACGAGTGCGAGGCCGACGGCGCGAGGTGCGACGCCTGCTGGCACGGCGTTCCCATGAACTGCTCAGTCGATATCGGCAGGGCGAATCGGCGCAGGCAGCTTGCCACCTTCAGCGAGCTTTAAAGAGAATCTAATGCGAGCCGCCGGCGGCCGAATGGACAGGCCTACTTGGCGCCGGCCAGTTCCTTCTTCCTCCGCGAGGCGATAATCTCTTCCTGAACATGGCTGGGACACTTGCGATAAGTCAACAGTTCCATGGTAAAGGTGCCCTGCCCCTTGGTTTGGCTACGAAGATCGGTCGCGTATCCAAAGGTTTCTGCCAAAGGAACTTCAGCAATGATGTACGAAACACCTTCGCGGATATCGGTTGAGCCAATCAAGCCGCGACGACGAATGACGTCCCCGACGACGTCGCCCTGGTATTCCTCCGGACACTCCAATTCGACTTTCATGATCGGTTCGAGCAAAGCCGGCTTCGACTTCTGCATTGTCTCGCGGAAGCACCCCTGGGCGGCGATGTAGAACGATCGCTCGGACGAGTCCACATCGTGGTAGCTTCCATCACGCAAATCGATGCGTACGCCGACTACCGGGTACTCGGCGAGAGGCCCCTTCTCCAGCGAGTCCCGAATTCCCTTCTCTACCGGAGGAATGAACTGTTTGGGAATGCGCCCACCGACGATATGCTCTTCGAACTCGAACAGCGTTTCGCCCTCGGTATCGATCGGCGTCAGTTCACCGACGATGTGTGCGAATTGCCCGGAACCACCGGTTTGCTTCTTGTGCTTGTAGTTGAATTCAACCTTTTCACCCGGCGCTTCACGGTAGCTAACCTTAGGCGCGCCAACTTCGATATCGACCTTGTATTCGCGACGAATACGTTCGATGTAGATATCCAGGTGCAATTCGCCCATACCGCAGATGATCGTCTCACTCGTCTCCTCGTCGTTATAGACTTGGAACGTTGGGTCCTCCTTGCGGAAACGCTGGAGAGCTTTGCTCATCTTGTCGCCATCGGCGCGGCTCGCTGGTTGCACGGCGATCTTGATCACAGGCTCCGGCACATACATGCTTTCTAGCGTGCAATAGTCACGTTCGGCCGCGTATGTTTCACCGCTGGCACAATCGATGCCCATGATCGCGACAATGTCACCCGCTTCGGCGGAATCAATTTCTTCGCGGTCATCGGCGTGCATCCGCACAATGCGACTGAAACGTTCTTTGCGGCCGGTACGTTGATTAATGTACATCTCGCCTTTGTTGATCTTACCTTGGTAAATCCGCATGAACGTCAGTTGGCCGTACGGATCTTCGACGATCTTGAACGCCATGCCGACAAAGGGTTCGTTCGGATCAGGCTTGAGTACCATTTTCTGCGTCTCGTCATTTACTTGACGAGCACTGATTTCGCGTTCCAGCGGGCTGGGCAGGTACCGCGATACCGCGTCGAGTAACGGCTGAACGCCTTTATTCTTAAAAGCGGAACCGACATAGACCGGGGTCATGCCCTGGTTCTGCACGGCGTCTTTGGTGACCTTGTGAATCAGATCCTCGGGGACATCCTCTTCGCTGAGCAACAATTCCATCATCTCATCGTTGTACATCGAGAGACTCTCGAGCATCATATGACGATACTCTTTGGCTTCGTCGAGCATGTCGGCGGGAATGTCTCCCTCTTCGACGACTTCGCCCTGCTCACCGGTAAAGCTCAGCGCCTTCATGGTGACTAGATCGATGCAACCGGCGAAGGTCTCGCCGGCACCGATTGGCAATTGCATCATCACGGCATCCGCGTTGAGCTTATCCCGCATCATCTGAACAACGTTCTTGGCATCGGCGCCGGTTCGGTCCATCTTGTTGATGAAGGCCAGGCGTGGAATGTTGTAACGTCGCATCTGACGGTCCACTGTCAGCGACTGGCTTTGCACGCCACCAACGGCACATAGTACCAACACCGCGCCGTCGAGTACTCGCAGGCTGCGTTCGACCTCGATCGTGAAGTCCACGTGGCCGGGTGTGTCGATCAAGTTGATGTAGTGTGGTTCCTGGATGTGTTGATTGCCTTCACCACCCCAGGAAACGCTGGTCGCGGCGCTGGTAATCGTAATACCGCGCTCTTGCTCCAATTCCATGTGGTCCATGGTCGCGCCATCACCGCCTCCCTTCACCTCTTCGATCTTGTGAATTCGCCCGGTGTAGAACAGGATTCGTTCGCTCAACGTTGTTTTGCCAGAGTCAATATGAGCGCTGATACCGATGTTGCGTACTTTTGCAAGTTCCATAATTCACCTGAGAGAAACCAAACCGTTACCGAGAGTTAGAATCGCCACAGCACGGGTGGCAAGAACCGAGGGAAACCAATATGATTCCCGACCAACGGGAAAACCCTGTGTAAAATCATCCATTTCTAAATTCTGAGGCTGGAGCCGCCCAGCCTGTTATCTACCGCCCACGACCGGGGGTGACGCGTGCCTACACCCTATTATTCCGCCTAGTCGACACCCATCGCCCAGCTGGCAAATTTTCTGTCAGTCCGATCGGGCTCATATCTTACTAGTTCCCCTGAAGCAGGAAAGGCCAAAATCTGGTCCTAATAGGCCGTTTTGGCACAGGAATTGTTGAAGGTGGGCTCTCTGGTCGCGGTGCTTGTGGAGTGGACACGTGGTGAAATAGGGGCAAACGCAAAGGCCAAAAGCTCTAGAGCGCCAATTCTCCGCCAGGCAGTGCCAGCCACACGGGCCGAGGTGCGTATCCAATCAACAAAATCGTTGCTCAATCGAGCGCGGACGACGCGCCACTGAGCCCTCTAGAGTAAGACAAGCTGGGCACGCCAGAGGCTCGGCATTGCCTTAATGAAACCTGAACAATCGCCGACGCTGCTTACTCAATAATCCGCCGGACGATGATGCAATCGTCCGTGTTGAGATCTTGCCCTGTTTGATAAGCCACAGGAATCGAGCGATCAACCACGTAGAAACCTCGGTGCCGCTGCACGCCGCCTTCATCCTCTCCATACTCTCGCCCAATTCCGGTCGCCGCATTGAACTCGAAGAAGCCAATCGTGACTCGAATGGAAAACACGTTGGAGCGTGTGGTCGTCAAATTCGCCAAGCGAGTAATCGGAAGATATTCAACGAACGGTTGCTTAACAGGCATGGGATTCGTAGCAGGTGCGAACAGGGGTGTGGTTCCACCCGGCGCGACTCGCATCAGAGTCACGTTGGCAGGATTGGTGCTTGCCGTAGCATCCAACACGGAATCTCGCGTGGTAGGTACCATCCCGACGTCGAACACCGACTTGAAGACCCCCGCAAATTGGGTTGGAAATCTCGCGTCCAGGTTCACATTCCTGGGATTGGGAATAAACCCTTCACCGGGACTGCCCGCTGGAACCGGCTTAGGGTAACCACAACGACTGCCCAGCAGAGCTGTCCAATAGGGTGGCGTTGTCGATGTATCTCTGGTGCCTGGCGTCATCGCATTCCACATGATGCCCTGCCATACGTCCGGTTCCGAAACATCGTTGATATTGACACGTCCCGGTTCCACAAATCGCGAAATGCGGTTGTAGGGAGCCCGCAGAGTACCGAAGACTTGGTTGATTGCATCTTGAAGGTCATTGCCTCCAGTTACAAAATCAATATCTCCCGGAGAGACAAAATCCTCCGCGTCCGACCAGGGGGAGGGCGTTTCGGTCAGCTCGAACAACATGGCCGCAGACGTTTCGCCAGTCGGACTGGCCATGGCCTGGAAAAAGTTCGGCAGGTGGGTAAATTCGCTCGGTCGATCTTCTGAGGAATACAGATCGGATGGCGTTCCTGTTGCCGGGGCGGAGAATTCCTGCATCAGCTGGCCAGGTGCCGAAAGAGGAACGGACATCAATTCGTAGGGATTCGCAAACGGTCGATCTGCCCAAAACAGTGCCGCAGGCATCGTCGAAGGTACCCCAACGTAGTTGGTCACGACGGTGGTACCGCCAGATTCACCCATCAATTCAAACGTCGAGTTGAGATACCCCAACGTGACAAAGTGATTGGTTCCATTCGTTGGCCGCGGAACAAGCGGCGTAGGTGGATTCACCGTCGTATCGGCCTGATCGGTCGGCAACTCGCGATCGAAGAAGACACCCGTTGCACCAGACGCAGGGGTATTTTGCAGAGTCGTGGTGGCGTAGGAGAGAAACGTCCTGGGGCCACCTGCTGCAAAACCGCCGTTGCTGACATCGGACATATTTCCAGCCTTTTGCCGGCTAACAAATCTCACGTTGCTGCCGGCCACCGATTCTTCACCGGAAAAAACAGTCAGGTCGATTGGGATCCAATCGATCGTGATGTAGGGATTAAACGCAGCATGCCAAGGTCGTTCCGGATCAGCGAGTCGCTGCAGGAATGCGGTGCACCAATCTTCCTGAGTGCCAGGATTGGGAATACCAAGTTGATGTCCCAATGCCCAGTGTCCGGCCCCCGTGCCCAAGGGATACTTCGAACCGGCCTGACCATCAAATGGAGTATCCGGCAGATCGATCGCCGTGCCATTACCGCCAAAGTCGTAATACGCGTCGGCAGGCATATTGGCGAACCCCGGAGCATTGTTGTCCGGGTCGGCCATCGTATCCGCACTGTCCAGGACTTCACGTGGCGCCAGGTAGTAGTTATGAGCATGGGGCGCTGAAACATTCAAACCAATGGCATCAGGAATCGTCAAACCAGCTGGGGCAACCCAGTTGGGATCGGTGGCTGGATCCGTGGCCGCAATCATCGAGACGCAATCGCGCGTGATGGCTTGCCCACTCGCGTCCTGACGCCTATTAACAATGAGATTGTTGTTCGAATCAAAAAACGTCGCCCAGTTCGAATAGGCGGCCGGTGTGGTATTGCTTGGTGTCGTCACCGCATCTTCGAGTACGATTCGATGATGATTGGGGCGATGATTGGTCAAACCGGGGCCAAGATCGCGAGAGCCAAAATAGGTCGTCTGCCGCGGCCCCACCACCAAATACTGGCCACCATGCAGCAGCATGTTGCCACCGCTACGGTTGGTAAACACGTGCCCTGGCATCTGAGCATCCGTGATACTCGCCGGCATGTCCGGAATGGTGGCTCTGTTGATCGTGATCGCTCCAGGCTGAGTGAACAATACGACTCGGTCAATTTCGTAGGGTGCCGCTCCGGCCGGATTATGAAAATCCCAGCCCAAGCCGTTCAGATCCTGGTTGCGAGAGATCTGGTAGGTGGTATTCACCCGAGTTGCAGCCTGTGCCGGGTCCTGCAAGCCGAGCGGCGTATTGGGGCCCGTCGGATGTGGCTGAGAAATCGCAATGCGATAAACTGGAAAATTATTCCCATTCGCGTCCGCGGGGGTCAGGGCACTCAGATTCAGTACCTTGTCACCACCAGTTGTTCCATAAAGACTCGACGATACGCCTGGAGCGGTAGAATCGTTTGTCGATGCGGTCGTTCTCAGGCACAGCAACTCGAAGAAACCGGAACCTTCGGGAATTCGGTATTGATCATAGTCGTCGTCTCGATTCGGCGCTGTACCGGTCGTCAGATGCTGGCCATCTCCACCGCCACCATTCTGCGTGTCTTTGACTCGCAAGTCATGGGTGAAAAGCGACTCCGTCAGTACGACGTCTTGCTGCTCGTTTCCCCAGACGACTTCTCCCTTGGCAATTTCGGGCTCCCAATACACCGTGGATTCGATGGCGAATGGATCGGGATCATACGGGAAGCGGGTCATTGCCGAATCCGCGTCACGAAAATCAACAACATTCACCGCCCACTGCGCGATGATTCGCGCTCGATCATTACCGGTGATCGAGTTCGTGGTCGGACGATTCGACGGATACAAGTCATTGGGCAAAATCAGCATTGCCAGGCAATACAGATTCCGGGCCAACAGTTGGCGACTCTGTTGGCCGAAGTGATAAACGCGGTCCGGATAGTTACTCCCTCCCCCCGAAGTCATCGACAACGTCTCGTAGCTGGGGTCCAGATTGCCACTGTTAAAGCCAAGCCCAAACGTATAGTTCTCGGTGTAGTTGGTCTGGCCCACGGCTCCGTTCACCATGCCATAGGTGCGCTGTCTATAAGCCAGCGGATTTCGCTCCGCCACCGTCAGCTCATCAATCGTCCCGTTACCATCGTCATCCACTCCGTTTTGCAGCAGTTCCTCCGGCTCGTCAATATTGCCATCCCCATCGTCATCAACGCCGTTGCCGAACACACGGTTCAAATTGAATCCTTGGCCACGATGAAACTCCATGGGGAATAGTTCGGTAAAAGCGGCATAAGGGAGGGCTGTACCTACCTTGTACTCCCGGATTGCCGATACCAGGCTGAAAAGCGAATTACTCTGCCCGGCCATTCGGCTGACAGATAAAGCATTCTGACGAATGTGACGCGTCCGGGGTGAGACCGCATATGGATTGTTAACGGTACCGTTAAGACGTCGGGACATGTTGCTGCGATCCCAGTCACCGGGGCGATAGAACCTCTCCCATTCCCCGATAGAAAAAGGCAGATCGCGATACGCACCCGATAGCAGCCGAGCCTCGTAGGCATCATCCGTACCTTGGTCTATCGATGTGTTGAAAATATTTAGAACCGTGCTGTTGGTCAGCAGCGGATTCCCCATGCGGTCCAGCCCCAGGCCAATTCGGCCGTTGACGGACATGGGCAGCGCCGGTAGCTGGTTGTGCAATTGCCGGTTGCGACGCCCTCGCGCGTTGAGTTGACTTCTGACGTCGTTGCCAAAGACTCCGGCAACGGTCTCATTCCTGACGACGGCGGCGCCCACATCGAAATACTGGCCGCTCGAGCGAGCCTGCAAAAACGCCTGGTAAGTTGCCAGGTCAGGAAATAAATGCCTGAGCGAAACATCGGCCGGTCCAAAACCAATCCCCTGAGGCAGGTTGTTCCCGGCCCCCACGGCGTACGCGTCGTTGGTCACCGAATTGTAGGCCCCGCTCGTTTGCGTTAGATTTCCGGTAGCGTTCAGATCCAATCGCGCGTCGAGTCCTTCGATGGTGTAAGAAACCAGCGTCTTGAGTAGCTTGCCCTCAGCAGAAGTGAGCAGAGGCAGGTTGGGATCGATCCACATGCCATCGAAGATATTGTCTGCATCGCTATCCAAATCCCACGGGCCGCTTGTCAACCAACGAACCCATTGGAGAAACACCGGTGCGCCATGGACGGTATCCGTCGCCCAGTTGGTCGACCATATCACATTCAGTTGGACGCTCTGTCCGGCAAGCCCCACTCCCGGATTGCTGCCGGTGAAATTTGGATTGACGATGTACGCCGGGTGGTTCGGGGTAATCACTTGGATGGAAAGAGGTCGCGCGACGGCGGCTTCGATCCGCCGAACAGTCGCAATTAAATCTTCTTCCGTATACGTCAACGGATCTTTCCAATTGACGATATAGTTCACTAGCGCGGCACGATGAAAGCTAGGAATAATGCCCGTGCTATCCGTAGCTCCGCTAGCTCGATGGCTCATCCAGAAGTTGTTGAAGTCGGCGGCATCATACGATTCATCAGCGTCTCCGGTGGGACCCCCACCCAGCCGCCCATAATGAGGTTGCAGCGCGACCGGAAAGGTAGAGATTCCCGTCGAATCAAACGGAGCTGCCAACGTGTGGGATTGGCTGAGCGTTCCAGAAATCAGGCTCGTTCCAATCCCGATTCCATGGGCATTGTACGGAGCCGCATTGAGTTGAATTTGATAACCAGGCAGCGGGACTCCTGCGGTAGTACCAAACTGAACGGTGGGCTGATTGTCTGGGGGAACCGAGGGATAACACAACCAAAGCCCCCGCTTCTGCGGGTTGGTACCTCCCTGAGGCGTTTCCGTAGTCCACTCACGGATGCTTTGGGTCGCCGCACCCACAGTAACCAACCCACCCTTGACGCTCTGCAGGTCGATGACAATCGAGTGATTTTGGGCCCTGCGCAACATGTCGGGATTGCCCGAGCCATCCACCGCACCCGTCGTGTCACCGATATAGCGGATAACTCGAAACGATTGCCCGCGCAGCGGACCTTCCAAGAAGGTGGCGATTCGATTCGTCCACACGTCGTGTTCCGCAGGCAAGCCCGCAGGTTGTTCATTTACAACCGGTTGCGCATCCAGGACGATAGGAATGCGGAGAAACCGCCCCGCCAGCAGCATGGGGCGTTCGATATCGCCATGCGACAAAGGAGTATAAAAAGGAGGCGGTGTCGGTGCCGGCAAACCAAATTCGAATCGTCTGACGCGCAATTGAGTTGGAGCTTCCACGGCACCATAGAGATCGGCAAGCAAATCGTGCCGCCACAACGGGGATTGCATGTCGGTCGTGCCACGCAGCACCGGACGCATGGCCGCATCCAGCAGCTTGGCCGGCGGAGTGCCGCGATAATCGCGCCGCGCCAGCCCCACGCTCGACGCGCGGGATTGACTCGATACCACCACATAGGTCACCGCCAACAGACTAAAAAGCGACAGCATGCCCAAGACGACCAGCAAAATCAGGCCACGTCGATTGTTTTGACGAGTCTTCATCTATCGAACTCCTACAACCTCAGGAACAGGTTGTCCAAGTAACACGCCCCACAAGCCAAGCTGATGGGAGCCAAACCGCACCGCTCCGGCCGGCTTCAATCTGTTGAAAAGTAATCTGCTTAAACGCGAGCCGAGCCCCAGCTAAAAACCAGACGTGACCGGCACATCGATAACACGTTCGTAGACCGACACCGCGCCTTGAACCAACGTCCCGGTCGTCGGCGTCAACAGTGTCGCGCCATTCCCAGTGATGACGACCGATTCCGGCGGGGTGAGAGCTGGATTGAAAAATGTCCAATCCGGACCTTCCAAAACCACATTCCGAGCCCACACATCATCCGGCGGTGAATTGCCATAGGGATCTGCGACCAGCGGACCGACTGAGACCAGCGGACCGACTGCGGCCAGCGGACCGACTACGGCATCGCCGTCTACGCCAATGATGCGATACCAGCGAAAGACGGAAAACGGCTCAACGACCAGGGGGGGCGCCGTAGAAACCTGTTGTGCGGCGACATGCTTGCCCAACATGATCCAGTCGCCCACGGTCACCTCGTCGTCCACTCCGGCCGAACCAACCAACGTGACACGGCCACCATTGCCCCCGACAAAATTGCCGGACTGAGGAACCACCCAAACCACACGTTCCCCCTTCGGCTTCTGGTCAGGCGTCAAGAGTGATCCAGGAGTGCGGGAAGCGAATGTGGCCGGATCTATAAAAGTACGATCTCGCTGCTTAATCACCACCAGCGACAACGTGTAGCTGCTTTCCACATTGTTGTTCAGCACCTCCAAGGGACTGAGCGTGGCCAGCCAAGAATATTTGGTACCGACACTCGCCTTGCCAATAGGCTGCGGAAGAGTCGGCGCGGCAGGTGACGTCAGCAGCTGAAACTTGCGCGCCGAAGGAACGGAGCCTTCTTTTTCATTGGTCAGAATGGTCAGATCATCTTGAGAGGCAAACAGGTTTTCGACCTGTTTTTCGTTCATCGTTGACCCGGGGGCCCCCAGGGTTACCCGCAACATCCTGGGCTGGTCCGTCCAGGCAATGCCGCTGGTGGTGGCAATGGCCAAATCGGGATCCGTGGTTGGATTGAAGCCATCTTGGAAATACGGGAACAACGCGGGACGGTACCAGTGAGTTCCACTCGGCTGTGTGAACGCTCCGGCTGTGATCGCTGCACGCACGGTTCGATCGGAGTAAAACGCCGGATCAATACAAACCGAGTACTTGCCCCATGGCCGACGATGCAGCGGAGCTAACGAGCCGGTGGAGTTCGACAGCTGGCCTGGCATCGGCAGTGTCCGAAACATGTTCTTGGCAAAATTTTTCACTCCGGGGTTAACCGTCACCGCACCGGCATTGTAAGTGTAATCCTGATACCAGGACCAATTGGATGCTTCATTCATGCCGCGCGTAATGAGTTCGCCGTACCAAGCCTGAGCCAACGACTGCGTCTCGCTGGCGGTATTGGCCTGGGAGGCATAGCGGCCGGACATCAGCAGCAAAGAAGCGATGCCAAGTAGACCGGAAATCGCGATACCGGTTGCAAACAACACTTCAACAACAGTCACGCCTCGGCGGCGATTTCTCATTCTCTGGTTAGCACTCATCGTTTCGTCTCACTTCGCCTAGTTGTTCGTCGCAGTCACCGCATTGGTAGCCAATGACCGCGCTTGCGCAACACGATCCGAAACTGGATCCGTAAAACCGGGACTGGAAACGCTCGTTCCCTGCACTGCCGAGCTTGTGACCACACCCGAATAGGGATTAATGGAAATCCACGTATTGGCGGTGTCCATGATGTTGGACCGGAGATCGTCCGTCGCATTCAAGGCTCCAGCAGCATCGAGAGCCGGCGACGTGGGCACTTGATCGGTCACACCAACGAGCAAATGAATCAATCCCGTGGGAGCCCCAGGCTGAAACAAGGGAGCCACTACGCTGGCGGCCCGGTTCTGCGAATACCACGTATCCACGGTGCCACGCGGATTAAACACGATATAGATCGGTCCGTAGTTGGGATTGGTCGACGGGTAGGCCGCCCCGCTGGTGTTGGTGGCATGGATCGAGTCACTGCTAAAATCGCGACCGGTTTGTCCCATACCGGAAAAATGCAGGTCGATGCAAGTCCCTCGCGGCAGGGAGATTCCCTGCGCTAACGATTTACTCGGCGTACGATACACTCTGAAAGCCACACTCGGTCCGGACCCGATCCCCGGATCCCCCCTCGGCACCGACCAGACAGGCTCCACCATGGGTTTGTTGGTGACATTGCCCGGTCCCGTACCGGCAGCCCAGGGCGGATTGGTAAAACTGAGGATGACTTGACTGTTCGTCATGTCAAAAACCGGATCCGCGTTGAGCACAAAACGTTGACGGCGAGGACCGAGTTCGAGCAAGTCGCCCGCCCGGACCATCCCCGACGAAGTCGGCGGATTGGTGGACAAATCAAACAAGCTGGCTGCTTGAGCGGCGGCAATTCGAATCGCATCCGCAAAACCATCGTTGGCATTGGGATCTGAAGAGCTCGCCGGCAGGTCATACAACTCACCCGTCGCCCCCGCCCAATCGCCCTGATAAGGCGGGAACACATCCCCGGTCGAAAGACGCGTGCAGGTATTGTTGGCAACCAAACTATCGTTCGCAGTGGCTCCACCACCGGCGTCATATCGCAAGCGATCAATAATCAAGGCCACCGGTCGCCCGGTCGCCACGGCGCGGGCCTTGGCTGCCTGCGCATACCCCTGTACCAGGCGGGCCGCCTGACTGACCTTTTGATCTGCGAGCAACCCCTTGAGCGATGGCAGCGTGACCGCCGCGATCAAAATAATAATTGCCATCACGATCAATAATTCGACCAGTGTAAAGGCATGGCGAGGTTTCATTGTCGAATTACGTTGGCAACTCACAGCGAACCCTCCCTTATTCAAGAATCAAGTTGTAGTTGGTGATATTGTCCGAAGCCCCACGCGACATTGGATTGAGAATGCTTCCAAGGCCAGCCCCTGTCCGCACTTTAGCCTGCCTGTCATAGGAACCAATGTAAGGATCTGGATAGTAGTAAAGCCCGCCCGTACTGTGAGCTGGCGAATTAGTCCCGCTCCATGTTTGCGAGGCATAAGCTAAAGGCGCTGGTGGATTGCCCGTCGTGATATCGAACGTGATGTTGAATTCTCTATCTGGACCAGCAGAAATCACGAGCGGAACCAGTAGCCAAGGTTTCTCATCCATGGCGTAGGCCGAATCGGACCAGCGCCAGTCGGCGCGAACCGGATCCATCGCGTCGGGCGTGCTCGTATCATTGAGCGGACTGGCATAACCCGAAGGCCAACGCAACCAACGTATCGGAGTCCCCCAGGCGTCAATAAACTCCGGCATGCCATCCCCGTCGGTGTCGCCAATTTCCGTGGAACGAAATCCCTCTAAAGCCGAACCACCGTTGTAATTGGCAGCCGCGACAATCTGATACAACCACTCCGCGCCTTGATTGGTCGTGTTAGCCGACGCGGGCATAACGGCCGGAACAATCGGCGTCACCGCGCCAAAATACGGCGATGGAATAGCCCCCAACCCGATCTTCGCGCGAAAATTGTTTAGCTTTCCAGGCACAACCCGGGAAGCAACGTAATACGGCGCATCATCGCCCGTTATGCCAGACGCGTTATTGGCCGTACGCAAGGCCGCCTTGTAAGCTGTCGGTGGATAGAGAACATCCGTCAGGCGGTCGGGCATCTCCATCCGCATCAAATCACGCAGCACGATCATCCTCAGCCGGGCTCCTTCGCGAGGACTCAGGGCAGGTTGGCCAAGGAGCGTTGGGTTGGAAAGATCGCGCTGCGGACGCAGCCAAGTCGGATCAATATCGATCCGTGCGGCGCGATACCGAAACTTCTCCCATTCCTGCAAGATGATGGCGTTTAGCTTTTCGACCGTCTTGCGTGTCTTGGCAATGTTTGCGTCTTGCTGAGCACCGGCCAACGAAAACAAGACCATGCCCGCCATCACACCAATGATCGCCAGCCCCACCAAAAGCTCTACCAGCGTAAAACTTGGACGAAATCTCGGGGCTAATCGTTTGGAGATATCTGAAATCATCCAGAAATCCTCAACAATGTTTAAACGCACGGTGAGACACGTTTCAAAATGAGATCGAATTCTCAGATAGAAACACTTTCAGCTCAGAACCTCACCCTTGTCTATAAAATGCAAATGCCAGACCATAACCTGTCGATATCCAGAATGGTTCGTTACCTGGAGTTGTCCAAGGAATCGCCCAACACGCCTTCGGAAAAATTGGTCGCGTTATCTAATTGAGTACTAACGCCCGATGTGTTTGCGTAGGCAGTTAAATCACCAACCGCCGGCATTGCACCCGGCAGCCTCCCAAAATCGATACTGTCGCCACTGGGAAAGCGGAAAAAGACCGGACCACCACCGCTGCCTGGCACAAACGGAATACCACCATACGAATCATCCAGACCGGCCGACTGAATCTGAAACCCATCTTCGTTCATGTAACGGTAGTAGGCGTCGGCATTGGCAGGCGTTGCCGCCACGGTCGTGCGCACGTCATCGGAACGATAGGGACGCGCGGCACCAGCACCAATTCCCGTCGGCGTGTAGTGATTGTAGAACGCCCCGGCACTAGAGGCATAACTATAGGTTCGGTGATCAAAATAAACGAACGGCGCAGTCTTACCGCTGGGTACATAAACGGGCAGGACATCATTGACGTTAAGCGGAGGGCCAAACAATAGCGCCTCATCCGTCGATAGCGTCACCCCTCCCGTTACCTCTAGCGTCAGCTGAGGCTGCTTGAATTCATACAGCGGCTCATTGCGATCGGGATTGTACTGAACACTCCTGGAAGCCGCCGGCTCACTGGAGTTCACCTGAACTCCGGCCGCGTTGACGATGAAAAACGGCCCGCCAGGTCCTGACAGCGGGTAAACCGGATCGCTGCTGAAGCCTCCCAGGAAAAACACCAAAGCTTCCGGTGGATCCATCACACCCAGCGGCGCGCCGGTACTGGTGTTGACCAGCGGAGGAGACAGTAGCGCCAATTCGGAAGAGGCAATCTGAGGGAAGACCTTGCGAAAATGGCGAGTCATCACGACAGAACTCGAGCCGTCCGGCGGGAGGTCACCATACTTCTGCCGGTATTGCTCGACGGCATTCGCGATGGTCGTGACCTCCATGGCGATCGCCCTCTTCTTCGCGGCATTCAATGCTATGTTGACCACGGGCACCAATAGCCCTACCAGGACGCCGATGATGGCGATGACCATCAAGACCTCCACCAAGGTGAAACCTGGACGGGTACGCACTCGGGCTGCCTTTACTAGGGTTCGCATGACTCTGGGCCTCCGATTTTTCTTTTCAATCGTTTCGTCCGGCCACGGTCGCGGCCATCTTTTTTTAAGTTCGTGTTCTAGGGCCGGCACTTATGCCAGTGAGGTAATCATGGTCACCAGCGGCATGAAGAGCGAAATCACGATAAATCCGACCGAGATACCCAGAAAGCAAATCAGCAGCGGTTCGATCAAACGCGTCAGGCCTTCGGTCATCACGTTCACTTCGTCATCGTAAGTATCTGCCACTTTGTAGAGCATCGTGTCGAGTTCGCCGGTCTCCTCGCCCACGTCGACCATATTCACAACCAACTCGTCGATCACTCGGACACGCATCTTCATCAAGTAAAACAAGACGCTCAAAGCGGCACCGACACCACAGGCAATCCCACCGACGGCCAACAACGACTCCATCGCACCCTTGTCCCCCGTACCACGACCGGATGTCAGCGCCACTGACAGGATCATGACACCGGGAAAAGAGCCCATCAGCAACCAGAAGAATAAAGCCAACGGATGGAAGCCTGGCGTGGAATGATCGCGCATCGGCTTGCTGATGACTTCCCCCTCGCGAATCGCCTCCGTCACCTTGCCGAAGATTCGTTCGAACAGCGCGTTACCGGCCGTCTCACGCGTAATGTTCAGCGCTTCGAGAATCGGCACGCCCGAGGAAACTAGCGTTCCCAAAGTCCGAGTGGTCCGTGCTAAAATATTCTTTTCAACCAGCCGCCCAAACACCGGCAACTTGAGCATGTACATGTCATAGCCCATCCGCCCATGCCGGAACTTACGTATCAACTTCGCAAGCAACCAGTAACAAAACGGAATCAACAGCAACAAGAACCAGTATTTCACGATGTAGTCGCTCATCGCGATCAACAACTGAGTCGGTGGCGGCAACGTCAAATCGAACTCTTCGAACATGTTCTTAAACGTGGGAACGATAAAGGTCATGATGAGCGCCAGGATCAGCCCGGCGATAATCACCACCGCGATCGGGTAGATCAGCGCGCCTTTGACCTTGCGTTTAAGAGCTTCCGCACTTTCGAGAAAGTCGGCCAGGCGCTGGAGAATCGTTTCCAGGGCCCCACCCGCCTCACCGGCCTTGATCATATTCACGTAAAGCCGGCTGAAGACCTTAGGGCATTTGCTCATCGCTTCGGAAAGCGTCGAACCGGTTTCGATCTCATCGCACACATCCATGAGCGCATTTTTGAGCTTGCCCGGTTTGCTGTTGTTCTCCAGGATTTTCAAGCTGCGCAAAATCGGCAATCCCGCGTCCTGAAGAATCGACAGCTGACGTGTAAACGCACAGATGTGCTTGGTCTTCGCGCCGCCGATGGCAAATGGACGCTTCTTCTTCTGGCCGGGCGCCGTTTTGGCGGCCCCCTTTTTGACTTGGATCTTCGTAACGAAGTAACCCATCTGCCGGATGGTGGTCTGCGCTTCTTCCTCGCTAGCCGCTTCGATAACGTCTTTGATCTCTTGGCCTGTTGCGTCCATTGCCTCAAATTGGAAAGTAGGCATGGCGTTCGTCCTCACTGTAGGAAAGGCTATCAGTTAAATCAGGCTGCCGGCTGGAAGCTGCAGGGTTGCCAAATCAGCCAATTTGACAAGCGTCCGGCCAGGTTCATATTCGTCTTTGTTAATCAGCAATCGTCTCGCGTAACACCTCATCGGCGGTCGTGATCCCCTCGAACACATAGTTGATGCCATACTTGCGAAGTGGAATCATGCCGTACGATTCTGCCTTGTCTCGCAAATCGTCTGTCGTCGCGTTGCCCATCACCATTTCCCGCAAGTCATCGTTCAAGATCATCAACTCGAACAACCCGACGCGCCCTTTGTATCCCGTGTTATTGCACTTATCGCAGCCTTTACCTCGATAAAATTTCTTATCGCCGATATCCTCCGGATCGATGCCTAGATCCATCACGACCTCTTTGCTCACCACGGCTTCTTCTCGGCAATCCGTACAGATGCGGCGCACCAAACGTTGCGCCAAGATGGCTTCGACACACGCGGTGATCAAGAACGTAGGAATCCCCATGTCTTTCATCCGCGTGATCGTGCTCGGAGCATCATTGGTGTGCAGCGTGCTGAAGACCAAGTGCCCCGTCAGAGAGGCTTGAACGGCGATCTCGGCCGTCTCAATGTCGCGGATTTCACCCACCAGGATCGTATCCGGATCCTGTCGCAGAATAGCCCGCAAGCACGATGCAAACGTCACGCCAATGTCGTGGTCAATCGGGATTTGCACGATACCGTCGATGTCATACTCAACCGGATCTTCCGTCGTGATCAGCTTGTCTTCGATATGATTCAACTCGCTCAGCGCAGAGTACAAAGTCGTTGTTTTTCCGGAGCCGGTCGGACCGGTCACGAGCACAATGCCATTGGGCCGGTCAATGGTTTTGCGGAACGTCGTCAGCGTGTGCTCGTCCATGCCGACATTATTCAAGCTGAGTGATACCACCGACCGGTCCAAGATCCGCATCACGGTACTTTCGCCAAACATCGTCGGCAGCACGCTCACTCGCAAATCGACCGGGTGGCCACCGACCATCAACTCGATCCGGCCATCTTGGGGCAGCCGGCGCTCGGCAATGTCCAGGTTGGCCATCACCTTGATGCGGGTCGTGATGGCGAACGCCAAGTGACGCGGTGGCGGGACCATTTCGTACAAGACGCCTTCCGCCTTGATTCGAATCCGAAACTCATCTTCAAACGGCTCGAAGTGGATGTCGCTGGCATGATCCTTGATCGCCAACAGGAGCACCATGTTGAGCAGCTTGCGAACCGGCGCACTATCGGCCAGAGCCTCCGCGTCGGTCAGATTGAACGCGCCATCGCCGGTCAGTGCGGCGGCAGCCTGAAACAGCTCGTCATCGTCATTGAGATCCTGGATAATGCGTTCCATGGTGTCGAGATCGGACGAGTAATACTTGTCGATCGCCGCTAGCACATCGCGTTCGGTGGCGACCACCATCCGGATGTCGAAGCCCAGGAATGTCCGCAGTTCGTCTTGGACAGTCAGATTCTGAGGATCGCAGGTGGCCACGGTCAGCGAATCCCCGTCAAACTGGATCGGGACGATGCGATACATTTGCGCCATGGTCTCGGTGACCTTCTCGAGCACATCCGGCGGCAACTGGACATCGGCCAACTGCACCATTTGCATGTTGAGTTGCTCGGCCAGCGCTTGAGCCAACTGATCGTCCGTAATCAGCCCCATGTCCTCAGCAATTTTTCCGAGCAACGCACCAGGCCGCTGTTGCTGCTCATCCAAAATCACTTCGAGCTGATCATCGGTGATGAAGCCCAAGTCAACTAGGATTTGGCCAATTCTGCGGACTACCATGACGGACCTTCTAAAGGTGTTAGCCGGAGGCGGTGAACTGCTGATAACAAGAAACCGCTAACTCTTCGGCTGGTTGTTTGGGCACTCATCACTCGCATGCTGGAGTGCCGATTAATATAATTCGTACTCGCGAAATCCTCCCTGAAGAAATCGCACAACAATGGAACGATGAAAAGTGACCGATCGCAGCTTAACACCTGAACGTTCCCGTGCCTGAACGTTCCCCGTGCCGCTAGGCCACCTGATCGTCGTCCTCGTCCTCATCGTCCACGCCCCTGCGAGCATTCACAATTCGTTTCGCCAAGTCGTCTGGCCGGTGGGACTTGCTCAACGCGTCCTCCACGGTACAAACGCCGTCCCGCCATAAGTCAAACAGCTTGTCGTCCAGCAGATTCATGCCAAACTTGGCACCGGTCTGAATGGCCGAGTTGATTCGAAATGTCTTGTTTTCACGAATCAGATTGGCGATACCCGGCGTCACCACCAGCACCTCGTAGGCAGCTACCCGACCGCCGCCGATTTTCGGCAGCAGCGTCTGAGCCACCACGCCAATCAGCGAGGTACTGAGCTGGGTCCGAATCTGATCCTGCAAATTTCCAGGAAACGCGTCAATAATCCGGTTGACCGTGCCCTGGGCACTGTTGGTATGGAGCGTGCCAAACACGACGTGCCCCGTTTCCGCCGCACTAATGGCCGCCTGGATTGTCTCCAAATCTCGCAACTCACCGACCAAAATGACATCCGGGTCTTGCCGCAAAGCCCGACGGATTGCCTCGGCGAAGCTGGGCACATCCACCCCGACTTCGCGCTGATTGATCGTTGACTTGATGTGGTCATGGTAAAACTCGATCGGATCCTCAATCGTGATGATGTGGTGATCGTGCGTCTCGTTGAGGAAATTAATCAGGCTGGCCAGCGTCGTGCTTTTGCCGGACCCGGTCGGTCCGGTTACCAGCACCAAACCCCGCGGTCGCTGAACCATCTCCACCACCGACTGGGCCAACCCCAACTGCTCCGGTGTCAGCTTGTCATTGGGAATCTGCCGCAACACCATGGAGATGTTGCCGCGCTGTTTGAAAATGGAAACGCGAAATCGAGCCAGCTCGCCGAACGCAAAACCAAAATCAGAACTTCCCGCCTCCTGAAGCTCCCGCTGACAACGATCCGGCGCGATACTCTTCATCAGCGCCATCGTGTCGTCAGGTTCCAAAACCTTGGTTTCGAGCTTCCGCATGCGACCGTGCAATCGAAGCACAGGCGGTTGCCCGACCACAATGTGAATATCGCTAGCCCCTTGCTTCACTGCAGCCTGCAGGAGCTTGTCAATTAAAACCGTTGCCATGGACGGTCCGTTCCAGGATCTTAGTTGTGATTTATGATGCTCAGCACCTGCCCTCGAAGCGGGTGCCACGTGCGTATTCGATTTGCCTGCTCAAAGCCACCCGGCCCAATCCATCGGCTTGGGATCAGCCAATCACCAGGAAGACGTAAAATGCCGCAGGAGCGAATGATCCGGTATTGATAAGAAAGTATTAGGAATGATCGATTATGGATTGATAAGTTTGTCCGCCTCGGACGATTGCATTGTACCTGCGACCCCCAGTCAGGGTCCAAACCCAACCGATTACTGGAGCCTCTGCACTAGTACTTTAAGGTGGCCGCTGACCCGACCCAGCGAGCCCGCCCGCTAGACTCGTTCCCCCTCGAGCAGCTCTTTAAACACGATGGGCAACGCCTTCTGGTCTTGTTCGGTGGTTTTCGCGACTCGGTATACTTCCTCCAGGGTCGTAAACCCTCTGAGAACCTTTCGAATGCCATCGCAATAAAGCGTGGTCATCCCCTCTTTGATTGCTTGCTCAGCAATATCCACGGTCGTCTTACCCTGGAACATCAATTCTCTAATGCGGCTGGTGACCACCATCAGCTCGTAAATTCCCATCCTGCCGCGATACCCGGATTTCTGACAATATCCGCACCCTTTCCCCTTCGTGAACGTCGCTTTCTCGGCGATCTCCGGCGGGATGCCGGCATCGGCCAAGACATTCTCGCTCAGCTTGATCTGGGTCTTGCACCGCTTGCAAATCGTGCGGACCAGCCGCTGCCCCATGACCGCAATCACCGAGCTAGCCACCAGATATCCAGGAACTCCCATGTCGGTCATGCGCGTAACAGCACTGGGCGCATCGTTCGTGTGTAGTGTACTAAAAACCAAGTGTCCAGTCAAAGAAGCTTGGATACCCATCGATGCCGTCTCGGTATCTCGCATCTCTCCGACGAGGATGATGTTGGGTGCCTGCCGCAACATGGAGCGAATGATGCGGGCAAAGTCCAGTCCGATATTGTGCCGAACCTCCACCTGGTTCACCCCCGGAAGGTAGTATTCGACCGGGTCCTCTGCGGTGATGATCTTGCGATCGGGCCGGTTCATCGCATTGAGCGCCGCATAGAGAGTCGTCGTCTTGCCCGACCCCGTAGGGCCGGTCACCAGCAAGATGCCGTTGGGCCGCTTGATCATGGAGGTGAAGACTTTGAAGTCGCGATCACCGAGCCCCAATTGACGTACCCCGACTTTGATGTTGTCCTTGTCGAGCAATCGCATCACGGCCGATTGCCCGTGATTGGTTGGGATCACGCTCACGCGGAGATCGAGCTCCTTCTCACCGACCGTGACTTTGATCCGCCCATCCTGGGGGCGACGGCGCTCGGCGATATCCATCTTGGCCAAAATCTTGATTCGAGAGAGGATCGCTCCCAAGAGCCTTCGCGGCGGGCTGTCGCGTTCGACGAGCATGCCGTCGATTCGGTAACGAATCCGGACTCGATCCTCGAAAGGCTCGACGTGAATATCCGAAGCGCGAAGCTGTACTGCCTCCTGGATCATCAGCCCGACCAGTCGCACCACCGGCGCGCTGGTCTCGTCGACGAGCTCTTCGGAGTCGCCTCCGGCATCGTCGGAGGTCTCGGTGAAGTCGATTTGGGTATCGGTGAACTCCTGCAGAATCGAGTCGGCCGACTCTCCCTCAACCTGACCGTAATAGCGGTTGATCGCCTCTTGGATTGCCTCGCGCGGCGCGAGTGCCGTTTCGACCTTGCGATTGAGGATAAACCGCAGTTTTTCCACTGTTTCCAGGTCGAACGGGTCGCTCACTAGGACGTGAAGGGCGTCATTTTCGTCCTTGTAGGGGATGATGCTGTTCTCCCTAGCCACCGACTCGGGTACGAGCTGAATGATCTCGTCTTCGATGCGGTCGGCAGTCAGGTCGACGTAATCGAGCTTGTGAAACTCCGCCAGGGCTTGGTAAACGGCGTTTCCGTCTGCGTAGCCCAGCTGAATCAGCGCGTCACCAATGGCG
>JANQJJ010000563.1 GCA_028281725.1 Pirellulaceae bacterium
AGATCGGCTAGCAGCCCCCTCCCTGAGGACAGGCAGGGCAACAGGGACCCGATTGACGCTCCGCCTGTAGGCTGATCTGTCCCAGATCGGCTAGCAGCCCCTACCTGGGACAGGCAGGGCAACAGGTACCCGATTGACGCTCCGCCTGGTCGCTGATCTGTCCCAGATCGGTCAGCTCCTGCCGAGACGCCTCAGCGGCCGCGCGGCGGTTTGCTCGACGAAGCTGGACGACTAGCGCAAGCCCGACCACCCACATAGCTTGGTGCGTCAATGGTTTCTGGCGTGAACTCGCTGCAAACTGGCTACACTCAAGTTAAAAATGTTCTAGTAGCAAGCCAGCCCACTGCCGTGAGAGACCCGGTAGGAAGCGACGCTTTCAAGATCGGGCGGGAATCGGCGCTCAGAACGATCTCGAACCTTCGTTTCTCAGAAGCTCTTCGGCGCTCAAATCTCCCAGCCCTTGCGATAAGCCTCGCGGATCAGTGCCTGCGCGCCGCGATTGCTGCCGGTGTGAAGCGTCTTGGCGTCCCAGTCAAAACCGCCTGTTCGATAAGCCACGTTGCCAAGCAAGACGGTTTCGGCCAGCGGTCCGGAGTAGTCGAAATTGCAGGTGGCCGGCTCGCCTCCTTTGCAGGCGTGAATCCACTCGTTGTGGAACCCCGGTGAATCGGGGATGGATGGCGCTGGGGGTGCATAACCCGCAAACTTGTCTTCAGGCAGCAGCCGGCGCTGACTAAATCCACATAACAGCATGCCGCCGTCACCGACAAACAAGGTATTGTTTCCCTTCGCGGAAAGTCCCTGCTCCCGAATAATTTTCGGGACTCCGTGGTGCCAGTGCAATTGGATCGGCCCGTCCTGGTTGGAACGGGGGAATTGGTAGGTGACGTGCATGGACTTCGGCGTGCGCCGAGCATCCACGTCGGGGCCGGACGCGTCGACGCGACTGGGATAACTCAGCCCGAGCGACCAAAACACCGTGTCGAGTATGTGACAGCCCCAGTTGCCTGTCTCTCCCGTTCCGAAATCCCACCAGAAACGCCAGCCATAGGGGCAGAACGATGGATGATAAGGACGGAATTTGGCTGGACCAATCCAAAGATCATAGTCCAGCGTGGGTGGGACCGGTGGCGTTTCTTGAGGGACGTCCGGCATGCCGCGTTCGCCGCCGATCCAACTGTGAACCTGTGTCACCTTTCCAATCGCACCGCCCTGGATCAGTTCTACCACACGGTGCATGTTCAGGAGTGCGTGCCGCTGGGATCCGAGCTGAGTCGCCAAACGGTTCTTCCGGGCATACTCGGTCAGCGTGCGAGTTTCCCAAACGTTGTGGGCCAACGGCTTTTCCAAGTACACGTGCAGTCCCAGCTGCATCGCGGCATAGGCAGGATGAAAGTGTGTGTGGTCCGGCGTGCTGATCACGATCGCATCTAAATCGCCCCCCACATCGTCGAGCAGTTTGCGATAGTCGGTGAATCGCCGCGCGCTCGGATGCCGCTCAAACGATTTGGCGGCGCGTTTCTCATCGACGTCCGCGAATGCGACCAGATTCTGACTTTTCAAGCCACTGACATTGGCTTCCCCGCGTCCACCGACACCGATACACGCGATGTTGAGTTTCTCGTTGGGGCTCTCGGCCGCGGTGATGCGTTTGGCGGACGCACCGTGATAAAAGGCGACACCAGCTGCGGCTGTTGTTGTAATTGCGGTACGGCGGGAGATTTTGGAGTGCATGGCAGGCTCAATCAGGTGGCGAAACAAACTGCGAGAAGACTCCAAGTTTAGCCGAGATCGGCCAAAACTTCGACACTTCTCGTCGAGCGTCCCCAGCCGCAGCGACTCGTTCCAGGACTCCCGCCTGAGAACACCTGGTCTTCGAGGGCTCTGCGCCGTCCAGCATCGACGCCTTTTGTACTCATCGGCTCGCAGCGATGGCTGGCGGAGCCGGCATACATTCAGTTACGAGGTGGAGCCCCGGAACCAGAGGAGGGGGCACGGAGAAGTGTCAGACGCTTGGCGAACGTGCGTATGTGCACGCTGGGGTGGGTTCGGTAGCGCGCCCCGGTTCCACTTCCCTTAGAAACCCGGCCATGGTCGTCGTTTCGCACAGTTGGCACCCAATCTGCATGTTTATCGGGCGGTTCTTGGTGGGAACGTTTTGGGCGGAACGTGCTTGCTGGGGAACATGGGGGAGCTTCTCGAACCAATCCGAAAGCTGAAGTACGTGACAGACAAGTCGATTTCCTTGCTGATCGTTGAAGACGACGCGGATTTTCGTGATTCGAGCCTGCGTTGGATGCAGCGCAAGGGACACAAGGTGGCTGCCGCAGCCAGTGGTGCTGAGGCGCTGAGTCTTTGCGATCGCCAACATTTCGATGTCGGTATCTTCGACATGAATATGCCTACCATGTCCGGCATCGAGTTGCTGCAGCGAATTCGCGAGGATGGCATCGACATGGAAGTCATCATCTTGACCGGGCAAGGCACGATCGAATCTGCCGTGCAGGCGATGAAGATGGGAGCGAGCGACTACCTGACCAAGCCGTGTCCGCTGGGCGATCTCGAACACCACTGTGACCTGGCGAGGGAACGCGGACGTCTGAGACGCGAGAACGAGCAGTTGAAGGCCATCATTTCGCGGAGCAGCAAGAAGACGACGATTGTTGGCGACTCGCGGGCGATCCGGCAGGTCATCAAGCTTATTCATCGCGTGGCGCCTACGGACAAACCGGTGTTGATCACGGGAGAAAGTGGGACGGGTAAGGAAGTGGTGGCCAAGGCGATTCACCAGGCCAGTCAGCTGGCCTCGATGCCTTTCGTGACCATCAATTGTGCCGCATTGCCAGAGCAACTGGTCGAAAGCGAGCTCTTTGGGCACCAGAGAGGTTCCTTCACCGGGGCCACGTCGGAGAAACCGGGATTATTTGAGGTGGCCGACGGCGGCACGTTGTTCATCGATGAGCTTGGTGAAATGCCGCTTTCTCTTCAGCCGAAACTGCTTCGCGTTCTCGAAGACGGTTCGATGCGGCGGATCGGTTCGCACAAGGAGCGCAAGGTCGACGTGCGCGTTATCGCCGCCACCAACCGCAACATGGCGGACGATGTGAAGGCAGGCAGGTTCCGCGAAGACCTCTACTATCGGGTGAACGTGCTGCCCATTCCCTTGCCGCCCCTGAGAGAGCGCCCCGGAGACGTGGATTTGCTGGTGAACCACTTTTTGCAACCCCCATGGCAGGTTGATCCGGAAGCTCGCAAGGCGATGAACAACTATTCCTGGCCCGGCAACGTCCGAGAATTGATCAACGTGATCCAGCGAGCTACGATCCTGGCGGATGGAAACGAAGTCACGCTGGACGATTTGCCGCGTGAGCTGACCGAGTGCGGCCTCGGAGTACCGGGGCGATACGTCGAAAGCTTCGTGCCGGAGTCCGTCTCACCTCAGTTGCAACCGGGAGATCGGCTGGACGACATCGCGCGGGCTCACGTGTTTGAGGTCTTAAAAAAGAACAACGGGAACAAGGCGCGAACGGCCAGGGCCCTGGGGATTCACCGTCGCAAACTGTACCGTTTGCTCGAACGGTTCGAGAAGAATAGCACCGCTGAACATCCATCGGCGGAGGCCGCGTCGGCCGGCCAGAGCAGTTGACATGATGGCAACGGATAAAAATCGGGGGCTCGGGCAACCCGAGCTGGTCCAAGCACTTACGCAGCCGTCTGCTTATCCCGACGACGTAGCCAGCGGCACGGTGGAAGTCGTGCAGACTCACATCTCGTGGGTCTTTCTAGCCGGAGACTATGCCTACAAAGTCAAAAAACCGGTCCGCAATGATTTCATCGATTACTCCACGCTCCAGAGGCGATATCGTTTCTGCTTAGAGGAACTGCGCCTCGACCGTCGCTACGCGCCCGATATCTACTTGGCGGTCGTTCCGATTTCCGCGGTCGGGAATTCTCTCCAGGTCGAGAGCTCGGGAGAGATCGTAGAGTACGCGGTGAAAATGCGTCGCTTCCCCGCGGATGCTTTGCTCAGTAGCCGACTTGCGTCCAACCAAGCTTCGTCGGCTGAGATCAGGGCACTGGCACAGCAGCTGGCAAGTTTTCATTCGGTGGCGCTTTCCGCCGGCAGCAACACGCCATTCGGCACACCTGATGACGTCTTACGCGATGCGCTAGACAATCTAACGGAGCCCGGGGCGGGGACTGGAGATTCCGAGAGCGATTTGAGACTGGTCAGGGAACTACGAGAGTGGACCAACGAGACGTTCCAGGCCACTAGAGACCAACTGCTGGCGCGCCGAGAGGGCGGTTGGATTCGCGAGTGCCACGGTGATCTCCACGCTGGCAACATCGTGCTCTGGAAAGGGAAGCTGGCGCCGTTCGATGGGATCGAGTTCAATGAGCGCTTCCGCTGGATTGACGTCTTGAGCGATGTGGCGTTCCTGGCGATGGACTTGATTGCCCGCGAGCACGCAGAACATTCGAGCCTACTGGTCAGTTCCTACTTGGAACGCACCGGGGACTACACGTCACTAGAACTGCTGCGGTGGTAC
The DNA here is from genome assembly GCA_028281725.1 of Pirellulaceae bacterium. GTDB lineage: Bacteria > Planctomycetota > Planctomycetia > Pirellulales > Pirellulaceae > Aureliella. Next base: position 4,551 of record JANQJJ010000563.1, read on the forward strand.
ATGGTGTATCGCGCGCTGGTGCGAGCCAAGGTGGCCGGCATGCGGAGGGCTCAGACTCCGGGCCAGGACGATCAGCAGCAACTAGCCACGGCGGAGCGATCCAGATTTCTAGCGCTCGCCCGTTGCCTCTCCCACCGGTCCCCACCCAAGCTATGGATCACTCATGGAGTCAGTGGTAGCGGCAAATCGACCGGGGCAGAAATGTTAGTGCAGCGAGAGGGGGCGATTCGAATCCGATCCGACGTCGAACGCAAGCGGTTGATCGGCCGCGCCTCGCAGTACCGCCCCAGTGCCGAGGAACAGCAGCAAATCTATTCGCACGATGCAACCCGCCGGACCTACGATCGGCTGAGCCAGCTGGCCGCAGGAATTCTGAGGGCCGGCTACGGGGTTGTGGTCGACGCGACATTCCTCAAGCGCGAGCAGCGTGACCAGTTTGCTCGCCTGGCGCGCACTGCCGGATGTCCGTTTCAGATCCTCGATTTTCAGGCCGACCTGCCGACGCTCCAGCAACGCATTCTCGTTCGCCGCAGTTTCAATGCGGGGGCTTCTGACGCCGATTTGCAAGTCTTAAAACTCCAGCTTCAAAACCAGGAGATGCTCGACGATTCGGAGCGCCGACAGGCGAAGACGATCCAACCCGATTAGCGTGTGTGCGTTATCGTCACACAGTCGCCCCGTTTGGAGAGGTGCCGGCTGGGGTGCCAGGCGCCCGTTTCCGCCTAAAGGCCTGCGTTTGCCTGTCGAAGCTTAGGGTGGCCGCAGCTTGGCACTCCGATTGCATAGGATCGAATTGCCTGTGAACTGCCCCGCGTCCGGAAGTGATCGATGCCGGGCTCGTTAGATCGTGAGTTTGGCCGGTATCGACGCCACTGGGATACTTCTTACGTCGAGCGATATGATGGATAAAGTAGCGAGTCTCAATCAGCTATTCGACCAATGGAAAGACGAGCACCGTGAGCTGGATGCCTACGTGCGAGAGTTGACGAATTGGACCAACCAGGAATCCCAACTGAGCGTACCACGGTTCTTGGAGGCGGTAACTCGTCTGCGTGAGTTCCGCGACAGGCTCAGTGCGCACTTCGACAAGGAAACGGAGCTGGGGAATCTGTTGGCGAAATCGCGGCCCGGTTCTTCCCGAGAAATCGAGGGCGTGCGGCGTCAGGCAGCCAAGGATCATTCCCATCTCACCAAACGCCTGGAGGCCCTCATCGGTCGGATGGAGAATGCCGAGGCCGAGTTTGATAGCTGGTCAGCGGCCGTTTACGAGTTCAATCTCTTGATCGACGTGCTCGAACAGCACGAAGAGCAAGAGGCAGAGAGCCTTGGCTGGCTGCTTCCCCGCCAGCAGACTCGGTGAGGGAGCGCCCAACTATGCCACCGAGCACGTCCGCCCAATACCTGGGACTACAGCTCAGCTCGCCAGTGGTTATCGGAGCGTGCCCGATGACGCTCAATCCAGAGGCGGTGCGAGCGCTGTCGATTGCCGGCGCCGGCGCAATCGTTCTGCCCTCGCTGTTCGAAGAGCAGGTCGTTCATCAAGTCACCGAGTCGGGCGAATTGACGAGCCGGCGGCGGTCACGCGCCGAGTCGGTCGCCGATGGGCAGGTAGAAGATCGGTTCAATGGTGGACCGCAAGGCTATGTGGATTCGATTGTCAGTCTGAAGAGGACGACCGGCCTACCGGTGATTGCGAGTCTCAACGGATGCACAAGCGGTCATTGGCTGGGCATCGCATCGGCCTTGGAGCAGGCGGGAGCCGATGCGTTGGAGGTATCGCTCGAAGCCGATCCGCCGGATCCGACGATCGGCGCCGACCGCGTCGAAGAATTGCTGCTAAAGTCAGTGGCCGCGTTATGCGATCTCGTCAGTATTCCGGTATCAGTCAAACTCTCTCCTTTTCACACCAATTTGCCGAATCTTGCTTGGAACCTATCCGAATCCGGTGCATCCGGCCTAGTCTGCTTTGCTCACGATCCCACGTGGCAAGTGCAAAAGGATCGCATTGAGGCATCTCTCAACTGGTCATTAAGCCAGACGCGCAGCGTCAACGAGACCATCTCCGGAGTCATTCGCGTATGCTGCGGAGGTCCCCCGATCTCCATCGCAGCCTGCGGAGGTATCCGTTCATCCGAAGACGTCGTTAAGACGATTATTGCCGGCGCGGATGTTGTCATGGTGACTAGCGAAATTTATCGTGTCGGACCCGATGCCATCGCTCACCTGACCGAGGGCCTGTCCAGCTATCTAGAGAGGCACAACTTTACGTCTTTTGCGGATCTGCTCCAAGCTCGTCCGATTCCCAGTCCCTATCGCCGTAGCGCTTACCTGCGGAGTTTGTCTCGTTCGAATCACGACGTGGACCCCAAGCCGAACCCTCTACCACGATCCGGGGATCGTTGGGGACATGTGCGCTAATGCATGAACCGCCATGCCGCCGCTTACCAAGCGAAAGAATCACTCCGTGCCGTCCTTCATAAGGAAAATTTTGATGAAAAAAGTCTTATTCGCGTCGCTCGTTACGTTCATCTCCGCCTGGGGCGCTTGGCAGCTCTACGGTGATCCGCCTCCGCAAGTGGGCCCTGACCGCTTGAAGCCTTTCATGCAGCGAAAACTGGACCACTCGAAAGCCATCTTGGAGGGCCTGGCCCTGGAGGACTTCAAGAAGATTGCCGAGAACTCGCAAGCGCTGAGTCTGCTGAGTCTCGAAAGCAGCTGGAATGTGCTGACGACCGAAGAGTACCTGCGCCAAAGCATGGATTTTCGCCGTGCGCTGCGTGTGATCACGAGTGGAGCACGCGAGAAAAACGTGGACCGAGCGGCTTTGGGATATGTCAATCTGACCGTTCGATGCGTCGAGTGTCATAGCTACTTGCGAAACAACGGGGGTGCGGCCGCTTTCGAAAAGGATGCCCAATCGGATACTCCTGCCAATGCCAAGCCGTAGTGCGGCAACGAGCCACTCGCCAGTGCTTGGAGGCAGGGACTCGGCGAGTCGCGTCTCGGCAAAGAGGAATCGGCGCCGGCGGTTCGTGCGCCAGCCTGCGACGAAGGGGCAGCTGCGATGAAAGCCATGGTGCTGCCCAGACTGGTGTCCCTGCAGGACTCTCAGAAGCCACTCGAGTTGCGGGAGCTGCCCGATCCGTCGCCGCGGGAGGCGGAAATCCTGATTCGCATCTCAGCCTGCGGAGTGTGTCACACGGAACTGGACGAGATCGAAGGCCGGACGGCGCCGGCTCACTTGCCCATCGTACTCGGGCATGAAGTCGTCGGCGCGGTAGCCGCTCTGGGGCCGCACGCGAACCGATTTGTCGAGGGAGAACGTGT